>NZ_JBDJMW010000008.1:0-196982 GCF_039674145.1 Stenotrophomonas sp. TWI587
TTCTTTTGTCTGCTCTTATCCCCCAAACCTCGCCTGCATCGGGCCCCCCCCCCCCCCCCACCCCGACCCACCCACAATGGGTCGGTGCGCATGGCAAAAACGGTAGAGCCACGCCATGCGTGGCTGCATTTTCTTAGCGGGGATCCGATGCGTCGAGCACACTGCTGCGTCGGGCCGTGTTCGGCTGCTTTGTCGAAACGACCTGAAGCGCACTACGCGAAAAATCGGCTGTGTCGAGCGTGGCTACGCTGCTCGCGTTGGAACTCTGAAACTGTCGGTCGGACGCGCGCCATGCCGAGCATCGCTCGGCTGCTCTCCCAGAACCACCATGAAACTGTGAGCGGGACGGGGCGGGTGGGTTGTCGGGACCATGAGCGCCATGGATGGCGCGACATGAGCCTCCAAGGACGGATTCACGGCGTGTCCCGCCAACCCACCCGTCCCGGCCCGCCCACCGATAGCCCGGGAAGCGTGCCGCTCTAAGCGACCAAGCCGACCAACCCGACCAACCCGACCCCCTAAGGCGCCCGAGCCGCCTCATCGCGCGTTTCTTCCTGCGCCGCGATCTCCCGCTCGATCCACTCATCCATCAACCGCCGCGCACGCTGCGCACGGCGGCGCTGCAGCGCATGCTCCATATCCAGCACCCGGTACAACGACCACATCACCGCCAGCATCAACAACGCAAACGGCAACGCGGCGATCGTGATCATCCCCTGCAGCGCAGTGAGACCACCGGCCAGCAACAGCACGCCCGCGATCAACGCAATCGCCACGCCCCACACCATGCGGCGTGCCAGCGGCGGATCACCCGACTCCTCCGTCGACATCGTCGCCAGCACCAACACCGCCGAATCGGCCGAGGTCACGAAGAAGATGATCAACAGCACCAGCGCGACCACCGACAGCACCGTCGGCATCGGCAGGCTGTCGAACATCGTGAACAGCACCGTCTCGTAGCCATTGCCCAGCGCCTGCGCCAGATCCACGTGGCCGAAGATCTGCGACCACAGCGCCGTGCCACCGAATACCGAGAACCACAGGAAGCCCAGCACGCTCGGTGCGATCACCACGCCCAGCACGAACTCACGGATGCTGCGCCCACGCGAGACGCGCGCGATGAACGAGCCCACGAACGGTGCCCACGCGATCCACCAGGCCCAGTAGAAGATCGTCCAGTCCGCCACCCAGGTGCTGCCCGAGAACGGCGACATGCGCAGACTCATCGTCACCAGCGAATTGAGATACGAGCCGATCGTGGTGGTGAACGTGTCGAAGATGAAGCCGGTCGGCCCCAGCACCAGGATCAGCGCCAGCAGCAGCGCGGCCAGGCCGAGATTGAAATTGGACAACCACTTGATGCCCCGGTGCACGCCGCTGGTGGTGGAGGCCATGTACAGCACGAATGCCACCGCGATGATGGTCAACTGCACGGGCACCGTGGCCTGGATGCCGAACACGCGCTCAAGGCCGGCCGCGATCTGGATCGTGCCAAAGCCAAGCGTGGTTGCCACGCCGATTGCCGTGGCGACGACGGCGGCCACGTTGACCACGGTACCCATCCAGCCGCGGTGATGCGCACCGATGATCGGCTGCAGCAGATCGCTGATCAGTCCACGGCCATTGCGGTTGAACTGGAACCACGCCATCGCCAGGCCGATCAGTGCATAGATCGCCCACGGGTGCAGGCCCCAGTGGAAGAACGCATAGCGCATCGATGCGCGCGCCGCCTCCATGCTCTGCGGTGCCAGTCCTTCCGGTGGCTTCACGAAGTGCGAGATCGGTTCGGCCGCGCCCCAGAACACCAGGCCGATGCCCATGCCAGCGGCGAACAGCATCGACATCCAGCTCGCGTTGGAGAAATCAGGTTCGGCATCCTCGCCGCCGATGCGCAGCGATCCGAAGCGGCCGAAGGCCAGGTACATCAGGAAGGAGAGGGTGATGAACACCACCAACAGGTACAGCCAGCCGGTACTGCGGATGATGGTGGACAGGCCGCTCTGGACGACCTCGTTGAAGGGGCCCGGCGCGAGGCCGGCGATCAGCACCAGCAGTGCGACCAGTGCGATGGAAATGCGGAACACCATGCAGGCGTGTCTCCGATCAGTAGGGGCGAGCCGAGGCTTGCAATCTCCAGCGGCACAGCGGCAACGACTGGGGCGGATCAAGCCGGTCGAGGCCGGTCAGTACAGACGTCAATGGCGTCGAGCAGGACGTGGTGTACGCACGATCGGGACGTCACTCCCGGATCGCACCGCATACCGCGCTGCAGCATCCTAGTGCATCCGATGTCGGCGCTGTGTTCACACGCAACGTTGACCGAAACAATCGCGGCTTCCCTCCGTGCCCCTTGGCCGTGGCTTTGTGCTCTAATTCGCCCCGAAGCGGGGGTACCGCGGCCCAATGGCCAAGGTTGAGACAGTCCCTTCGAACCTGATCCGGTTGATACCGGCGTAGGGAAGCTTCGCATCTGCAGATGTATTGCGCCGTAGGGCCACCATGCCCGGAGACCGCCCGCAATCCGTCCGTCGAGCGCCGCCGTTTCGTCCCTCCCATGCGAATCCCTCGCATAGAACCGCACAGTCCCTGTGCGGGGATTGAACCTAGGACGATGCCTCGATGAACGCACAGCTCTCCGCCCTGCAGCAACAGGCCCAGCAACTCTCTGAATCGGTCACCCGGCCGATTCCCGGCTCGCACAAGATCCATGTACAGGGCTCGCGCAGCGATCTGCAGGTGCCGATGCGCGAGATCACGCTGACCCGTACGCCCACCCTGTTTGGCGGCGAAGAGAATGCGCCGGTCACCGTCTACGACACCTCCGGCCCGTATACCGATCCGGCTGTCGCTATCGACCTCTCCGCCGGTCTGCCTGCGCTGCGCGCGGCCTGGGTGGCCGAACGTGGCGATACCGAGGTACTGGAGGGCCTGAGTTCTGCGTTCGGCCGCTCGCGCGAAACCGATGCACGTCTGGATGCGGTGCGGTTCCCATCGCGGTTGCAGCCACGCCGTGCACGGGCAGGCGCCAATGTCACCCAGATGCACTACGCACGGCGCGGCATCATCACGCCGGAGATGGAGTTCGTGGCGATCCGCGAGAACCAGCGGCTCGACGCGATCCGCGACGCCGCACTGCTGCAGCAGCATCCCGGCGAGTCCTTCGGCGCCTCGATCCCGACGATCATCACCCCCGAATTCGTCCGTGATGAAATCGCGCGCGGCCGTGCCGTGCTGCCCAACAACATCAACCACCCGGAAAGCGAGCCGATGATCATCGGCCGCAACTTCCTGACCAAGATCAACGCCAACATCGGCAACAGCGCGGTGTCTTCAGGCATTGCCGAGGAGGTGGAAAAGCTGGTCTGGGCGATCCGCTGGGGCGGCGATACCGTGATGGACCTGTCCACCGGCAAGCACATCCATGAAACGCGCGAGTGGATCCTGCGTAATTCGCCGGTGGCGATCGGCACCGTGCCGATCTACCAGGCGCTGGAGAAGGTTGATGGCCGTGCCGAGGAACTGAACTGGGCAATCTTCCGCGACACGCTGATCGAGCAGGCCGAGCAGGGCGTGGACTACTTCACCATCCACGCCGGCGTCCTGCTGCGCTACGTGCCGCTGACCGCCAAGCGCGTGACCGGTATCGTCTCGCGCGGGGGCTCGATCATGGCCAAGTGGTGCCTGGCGCATCACAAGGAGAACTTCCTCTACACACACTTCGAGGACATCTGCGAGATCATGAAGGCCTACGACGTGACCTTCTCGCTGGGTGACGGCCTGCGCCCGGGCTGCATCGCCGATGCCAACGATGCCGCGCAGTTCGGCGAACTGGAGACGCTGGGCGAGCTGACGAAGATCGCCTGGAAGCACGACGTGCAGACCATGATCGAAGGCCCCGGCCACGTGCCGATGCAGCTGATCAAGGAGAACATGGACAAGCAGTTGCGCGAGTGCGGTGAAGCACCGTTCTATACGCTCGGCCCGTTGACCACCGATATCGCGCCGGGCTACGACCACATCACCAGTGCGATCGGTGCGGCGATGATCGGCTGGTACGGCACGGCGATGCTCTGCTACGTGACCCCGAAGGAACACCTGGGCCTGCCCAACCGCCAGGACGTGCGCGACGGCATCATGGCTTACCGCATCGCCGCGCATGCCTCGGATCTGGCCAAAGGCCACCCCGGCGCGCAGGTCCGCGACAACGCGTTGAGCAAGGCACGTTTCGAATTCCGCTGGGAGGACCAGTTCCACCTGGGGCTGGACCCGGACAAGGCCAAGGAATTCCATGACGAGACCCTGCCCAAGGACGCGCACAAGCTGGCCCACTTCTGTTCGATGTGCGGCCCGCACTTCTGCTCGATGAAGATCACCCAGGACGTGCGTGACTATGCGGCCGGGCAGGGCCTGGATGCGCAGCAGGCATTGGAGGCCGGCATGGCCGAGAAATCCGCGCAGTTCCGGGATCTCGGGGCCGAGGTGTATCGGCAGGAATGAGGCACTGGCCGTGGTGGTGGGTACCACCACGGCCATCATCCGCCGCCTGCGTGATTCCGGCTAAGCTCGGCGCGAACAGGCAGGGGCGGGGACGACGATGGCGATAGCACGCAGCACCAAATGGTTGGCGATTGCACGCCGGCATCCGTCTGCGTGGCTGCTGGCCGTGCAGCTGCTCGGCGTGCTGCTGTACCCCGCGATGGACGAGGCCGGTGCAAGCCGTGCGTTGTTCGGTGCATTCGGCATCGCCGTGCTCGGCCTGGCCCTGTGGGTCGTGCGACGCAGTCCACTGGGCATGTGGGTGGCCCTGCTGCTGGCGATTCCTTCGGTGGTGTTTTCCATCTCAGGCGCGCTGCTGGAGCGCCCGGCGCTGGTGACAACGGCGCAACTGCTCGAATGCCTGCTGTACTTCTACACGGCGGGCAGCCTGATTGCCTACATGCTGCAGGACCACAAAGTGACCCGCGATGAGCTGTTCGCGGCGGGGGCCACCTTCACGCTGTTGGCGTGGGCCTTCGCCTTCGCGTTCGCGCTCTGCCAGCAGTGGTATCCGGGCAGTTTCATGGCTACCAGCGAGACGGAACTGCGTACCTGGATGGAGCTGCTTTATCTCAGCTTCAGCTTGCTGTCCGGGGTGGGACTGAGCGACGTGGTGCCGATCCATCCCCAAGCCCGGGCATTGGTCATGCTGGAGCAGTTTGCAGGCGTGATGTACGTAGCATTGGTGGTCTCGCGCTTGGTCGGATTGACCATGATCCGGCGCATACAAAACTGAATCGCGCATAAAAAATTCGCGCCCGGAGGCGCGAATGCTGAATCAATTTATGTAATTTCGTCGGCGAGAGAGAGCCTGATGTTGGCCGCACACACAGGTGCGGTTAACCCACATAGGCTAGTATTCGCCGCCTTCAGTGTTTTTGCGCTTTGCGCTGATGGTTTGTGCGGAATCTGGCGGTTCGTTCGATCGTTGTCGATTGTGATGAATGCTGCGTTCCAGTAGTCCTGCATTCACTCGTGTCACCGGAATGATCAACAACGACAGTGAGCGACCCGCCGCCGATGTAGTCCGAATCGGCGATTGCACCGTAGTACTTTCCTCGCGGGAAGTCATGGTGGTGGGCGTGCGTCGCCCGCGTCGTCTCACTCCGAAGGCACTGGGCGTGTTGAAGGCGCTGATGCGCTCGCCCGGTACCGTGGTGACGCGCGATGAACTGTTCGCTGAGGTGTGGCCCGATACGCTGCCCACCAATGACGTGCTCACCCAGGCCGTCACCCAGTTGCGCAAGGCCTTCGCCACCGACGAAGACGCGGGCACGGCCTATATCGAAACCATTGCCAAGACCGGTTATCGCCTGCTGGTGCCGGTGAGCGTGGTGGAAGAGCCGCGTGTCCTGGGCGAGGCGGACGACGCAGCGACGGGCGTGCTCGTCGATGCCGCACTGCCCGGTAGTGACACGCCGGTACCCCTCCGGCAAGCGGACAACCCGATGCGCCGGCGGTGGCGCCGCGTCCGCCGCTATGTGCTGCTGGCCATCGGCCTGACGATGCTGATCGCGATGCTGGTCATGGCTGCGCTGCTCGTGCAGCGCGAGCGTCCCGCCACGCCGGTGGAAGCGGCCGTTGAGGACGGCACGCGCGTGATCGGCAGCCCGGAGCGGCCGTATCGCCTGATCACGGCATCGGCGGGCTTTGAAACCTATCCCACGCTGTCCCCGGATGGCTCCCAGGTCGCCTACGAAGCCGGCGTGCCGTCGCGGCAGGGCAGCGTCATCAAGGTGCAGACCTCGGGCAATGCGCCTGCGCGCGTCCTGATGGATACGCCGGACACCTATTCGGACCGGTTCCCGAACTGGTCGCCCAACGGCCGTGACATCGCCTTCGCGCGTTTCGGCCCGGGGGGCGGTTGCGAGGTGCTCATCGCCAGCGCCACCGGGGGCGCGCAGCGTCATGTCACGCGCTGCGATGGCACCGAGCTGCTCAGCTTCGACTGGACGCCGGATGGGCGCGGCCTGCTGTTCGGCTCGCTGTCGGGCACCTATGCACACCGCGGCATCCGCACCTTCAATCTCGCCAGCGGTAGCTGGAGCGCGCTGAAGTACGACACGGACCCGGACAGCTTTGAGTACGCACCGCGCTATTCGCCCGATGGCCGCTGGATCGTGTTCGTGCGCAATCCGCAGGTCGGTGATCTGTGGCGCATCCCGGCCGAAGGCGGCGCGCCCCAGCAGCTCACCAACGATTCGGCCGAGATCCGCGGTTGGGCGTGGCGCAGCGACAGCCGCCACATCGTGTTTGGTCGCCGCGTCGACAGCGAAGCGCGCCTGTATGAGCTGGACACACGCACGCGCACGCTGCGTGATCTGGGTCTGGACGATGCCCAGTCACCAGCGCTCTCGCGCAGCAACAACATGCTGGCCTTCATGCACCGGCGGGCGCAGTTCGGTTTGTTCAAGGTGCCGATCGGTGCCGACGGTCCGGGTGTTCCCGAGCGCCTGTTCGCATCGGGCGGTCGCGATGCGCAGCCGATGATCGCGCCGGACGGCCGCCAACTTGTGTTCAGTTCCAACCGGTCAGGCAGCTATTCGCTGTGGTGGGCGGATCTGCAACGTCCCGAATCCCTGCGCCCGATCGAGGGCCTGCGCCCGGAAACCCGCCAGATCCCGGACTGGTCGCGCGACAGCCGTCATCTGCTGGTCCTGGGGCGTGACGAACATGCCAACCCGGCGGTCTTCGAAGTCTCCCCGCGTGATGAGCAGACGGTCCGCCTGGACGTGCCCGCCGCGCAGCCACTGCAGGCGCTGTACGGGCAACGGCCTGGGCAGATGCTGGTGGTGGAGCGTGATGAAGACGAGCGGATGCGCCTGTCCCTGTTTGATCGGACCACCACGCCGTGGCGCCTGCTGGGCAGCATCGAGGGTGTCTCCCAGGCACGCTACGACGTGGCCGGCGAACGCGTGCTGTTCACCCGGCTGTCGGCCAGTGGTCTGTGGTCGGCCGATGCGGCCCTCACCCCGCAGAGCATCCGCCAGGTGCGTGACGACCAGCCGTCGCGCTGGCGTTACCGGGCGTGGACCGTCTCCGGCAACGGGCAGATCGATTACCTGTCCAATCGCGCCGACTGTGCGACCGCGTTTGCACGGCTCAGTGCGACCACCAGCGACACTGGCGCCTGTCTGGACCCCGAGAGGCTCGGCACCGGCAATGGATTCAGCGCCAGCCCGGACGGCAGTGCCGTGTATGTGGCCCTGGCGGTGGCCGATGGCTCCGATATCGGCATCATGCACCTGCCCGAACCGACCTCCTCGTTCTTTCCCGCGTTCTCCAACCTCATGTTTATGAAGGGAAAAGATCCTTCGTAAGTTCTTCGTGAGGTTGTCGTGGCGAATTCGGATCAATCTCGCCAAGATGTCCTGAGGGAAGTGGCCTGACTTGGCAAAACTGCACGCCAGCAAAGGCAAACACACGGTGCAGTCATGCGTCAGCTTTCCCTGGCCGATCGCGGTCAATCTCTCTCCCTGGACAAGATCGCCGACGACGGCGTGCTGCCGAGTTGTCTCGGTGTTGCCCGACTGGGCAGCCTGCAGACGGCCGGCACCACCTTCACGGTGTGGATGCAGGTCCGCGGCAGCGCCTGGGTCGAATCCAAGGAAGGCAAGTTCCGCCTGCGCCAGCGCGAGTGGATCGCCTTTGAGAAAGACTCCAAGCCGATGGTGCAGGCCGGCCGCGATGGCCTGTGCATTGGCCTGAGCCTGTCGCCGGATGCGCTGCGCGCGCTGGGCGATCTGGTCGACTGCAACCTGTACGCCGGTCGCGGCACCATGACCCGCGGCGAGATGCGGGTGGCGATGCGCCTGTGGCGCGATGCGCTGGACAGTGACCGCCCGATGCAGGCCCTTCGTCCTGCCTTGCTGCACCTGGCCGCCCTTCAGCAGGGCATGGCCACCGGCGTGCAGCGCTGCCCCGGCCGTTCGCGCAGCCGCAAGCGCCAGGTGTTCGGGCGCATGCAGCGCGCGCGTCTCTATCTGGAAGGCAACAGCCACCGCGTGGTGCGCATCGGTGAACTGGCCGAACTCACCAACTTCTCCAGTTGGTACCTTTCCAAAACGTTCCAGAGCCTGTATGCAGAGAGTCCGCAATCGCTCTCCGCACGCCTGCGACTGGAGCGCGCGGCGGATCTGCTGCGCGATACCGACATGATGGTGGGCGAGGTTGCCGCGGCGAGCGGATTTGACAACTGCTGCAGCTTCGCACGGGCGTTCCGGGCACGCTTTGGGTTGTCCGCGTCACGCTACCGTGAGGCAGGTGCGAACCTGTCGCCAGATTCGGCAAAGTCATTGGTTGCATCACGCAAATAATTAACTGCAACGCAATCGTAACTTTCCGAGGCGGTTTTAACACGCTACTAACGTACCTCGGAGAGATAAATGAATTTTCGTACTCCCGCAGTGCGGCTGGGCCTTCTGCCCGCCGGCATTGCGCTTGCGCTGACGCCGACCTTCGCTTCCGCACAGGAAGCCAAGGGCGCGACCGATCTGGATCGCATTGAAGTCACCGGTTCGCGCATTCGTGGCGCCAACATGGAGACCCAGCAGCCCATCCTGACGATGACCCGTGAAGCCCTGGAAAAGCAGGGTTACACCTCCGTCGCCGACGTGCTCCAGAACATGACCTCGGCCGGTTCCCCGGCCATCTCGCGTTCGGAGTCGCTGGCATCGGGCGAGGATGTGGGCGGTTACTACGTCGACATCCGCAACCTCGGCGCGCAGCGTACGCTGGTCCTGATGAACGGTAAGCGCCTGGGCGCTTCCACCTCGGGCCTGCAGGATCTGAGCCAGATCCCGATGGCCGCCATCGAGCGCATCGAGATCCTGAAGGACGGTGCATCGTCCATCTACGGCTCCGACGCCATCGCCGGCGTGGTCAACGTGATCACCCGCAAGCGTGTGGACGGCGGCGAAGCCAGCGTCTACTTCGGCCAGTACGGCCAGGGCGACGGTTCGACCAACCAGTACTCCTTCACCCTGGGTTCGCAGGGCGAGCGGGGCGGCATCACCATGGCCGCCGAGTACTACAAGGCTGATCCGGTCTGGGCGAAGGATCGTTTCTTCAGCCGTGACGGCAATGCCGGCCCGAACTACCCGGGCTCGGGCAACAGCCCGATCAACCAGAACGGCGCGTTCTGCGACCCCTGCCTGACCCCGGACCTGGAAGAAGGTCAGCCGGGTTACGTCGGTTCGGCCGACCAGCGCTGGTTCACCCTGCGCGAAGGTGGCGATCCGACCAACCGTGCTGATTACCGCGCCGAAACCTCGGCCGACCGCGTCAATGCCAACCAGCAGATGATGGTCCAGACCGGTATCGAGCGTAAGTCCGTGTACGTCAACGGCAACTACGACCTCACCGACGCGATCACCTTCAACGCGGACGTGCTCTACAACGAGCGCACCACGGACCAGCAGATCGCCGGTTACCCGTACCAGTCGCAGGCCTTCGGCACCCCGCTGTCGGCTGACAGCGCCTTCAACCCGACCGGTGCGGACGTCGATTTCCGTCGCCGCCTGTGGGAAATGCCGCGTACCACCGAAAGCCAGCTGAAGACCCTGCGCTTCGCGCCGACCGTCAGCGGCTACTTCGAGTTCGCCGGCAAGACCTGGGATTGGGACGTCGGTGCACTGTGGAACCGTAACGAATCGACCAAGACCGGTCATGGCGACATGAGCCTGATCGCGTCGCGCCAGGCCCTGGGTGCTTCGTACATCGATGCCAACGGCGTTGCCCAGTGCGGCTCGCCGGGCGATGCCGTCGGCAATTGCCGTCCGTGGAACCCGCTGCTGCCGTATGGCGTGGCAGGCCCGGGCTCGCTGTCCGATGCGGCCACTCAGGCCTTCCTGTTCCCGTACTTCACCGACACCGGCTACACCAAGACCACCAGCTACACCGCCAACCTGTCCGGCTCGCTGTTCGAGCTGCCGGCCGGCGAAGTCGGTCTCGCGATGGGCGTGGAGCACCGTAAGGAAGAAGGCCGCTTCTCGCCGGACGCGTTCGCGCAGTCGGGTGAGTCGACCGGTCTGGGTGCCCAGACCACCCAGGGCAGCTACGAGCTGGACGAGTTCTACCTCGAACTGAACGTGCCGATCCTGGCGGACGTGCCGTTCGCCAAGGAACTGACCCTGAACGCTGCCAGCCGTTACTCGGACTACAGCAACTTCGGCGACACCATCAACTCCAAGTTCGGCTTCACCTGGCGTCCGATCGACGAACTGCTGGTCCGCGGCACCTACGCCGAAGGCTTCCGCGCGCCGTCGATCAACGATCTGTACGGCGGCCTGAACAGCAGCTTCGAGTCGTACACCGATCCGTGCGGCATCACCGCGCCGGGCAGCGTCAACGGCAATGCCTCGTGCACCGCCGCCGGCGTGCCGGTTGGCTACACGCAGGTGGGCCAGGGTCTGACCCCGTGCACCGCGACGCCGTGCGCCACCCCGGACCAGTTCATCTCCGGCTCCAACGAGAACCTGAAGCCGGAAACCTCGAAGAGCACCACCTTCGGCATGGTCTGGAGCCCGCGTTGGGTGCAGGGCCTGGACATCTCGCTGGATTGGTACAAGTACGAAATCAGCGACATGATCATCGCTGACAGCGTCGACCGCATCCTGCGCGAGTGCTACGTCGCCGGTGATGCATCGCGTTGCGCCAGCCACACCCGTGCAGCCGATGGCCACATCAACTCGATGACCTACGGCCTGGCCAATCTGGGCCGCATGGAAACCGAAGGCTACGACCTGGGCATCAAGTACCGTCTGCCGGAACTGTCGATCGGCCAGTTCGCCATCGATTGGCAGACCAGCTACCTGTCCAAGTACGACGAAGAAACCCAGAACGGTGAAGGCAACACGGTCATGCAGGGCCGTGTTGGCGATGCCGGCCTGTTCCGCGTCCGTTCGAACGTGGGCATCACGTGGTCGCGCGGCGATTTCGGCGTGTCCTACATGGCTCGTTACTACTCGGGCATGAAGGAAGATTGCGTGGCTGCACGTCCGTGCACCCTGCCGGACCGTTACGTCGACGGCGATGCAATGCCGATCCGCAAGACCGGTTCGAACACGTTCCACGACCTGCAGGTCAGCTACAACGCGCCGTGGGATGCCACGATCGCGGTGGGCGCGAACAATCTGTTCGACAAGCAGGGCCCGATCATGTTCACGCAGCCGAACTCGAGCTTCGCCTACTACGGCGGCTTCGACATCGGTCGCTTCCTGTACATGAAGTACACCCAGCGCTTCTGATCCATCGAAGCATTGGTGAAAAAAAAGGAGGGCGGACCGCAAGGTCCGCCCTCTTTGCATTGTGGGATAAGGAAAATCTGAGTTTCAGCGAAGGGTGATCCGCCTCACGTTTCGAGCGGAAATGCAGTTGATACCGTCAATCGGTCCAATCGTGGACGATTGAGAGATCGATATGAAAATCACGCTCGCTCAGAAACTCGCCGCTGTGTTCCTCGGCACCATCGCCCTTGCCGGCAGCGCATCGGCCGGCCTCATCGTGTGCCAGGGCGGTCGCTACTGCGAACAACTGCGCCTGGAGTGCATCGCGTCGGGCCAGCATCTGCCGGCGTATTGCGAGGCACTCTGGCGCGACTGCGTGCTGGACGCCTGTCCGCAGCGCTGAAACGACGATGGCGCGCCACGGGGCGCGCCATCCTTTGAGAACGCTTTACCCATCACTCAGGCGTCGGCGGCGACCAGCCCCATCAGCGCATTGGCATGTTCACGCCACAGCGGCAACTTGTTCAGCACGCCCGCGCGCTGCAGGTACTCCTCATCAACCGGATCGCCGTTGATCAGGGCCAGCGCCACATGCACCGCACCGGTCACCCAGAAGCTGCGGGTGTTGGACTTCTGCGGCTGCAGGTGGAAGGCCACCGCCTCGATGATCGGCATCGGCAGGCCCCACAGGCCAAGCAGGTAGGCACCGGCCTCGGCGTGGCCGGGACGGTCGTCAGCGGTGTCGTCCGGCTCGCTGCGTTCATTGCGCACGCCGGGCAGCAGCAGGCCGATATCGGCCAGCAGGGCCGCGGTGGCGCCCAGTTCCGCGCTGGACTCCGGCAGCAGCTTGGCGGCCAGGCGCGAGGCCAGCAGCGCGCGCTGCTGCAGCGAGTTGCGCTCGGCGCCGGACAGCGGCTGGGCGGAGAACACTTCGCTGGCCAGGACCAGGTCGCGCAGGGTCGACAGTCCCAGCCGGGTCACGGCGGTGCGCAGGTCGGAAATGATCCGGCCGTTGTTGAAGAACGCCGAATTGGACAGCTGCAGCACCTTGGCGGCGATGGCCGGATCGGCGGCGACCAGCTTGGCCACGTCGGCGGTGTTGGTGTCGTCGTCGTGTTCCAGCGCCTGGGTCAGCGACAGGTAAAGGTGGGGCGGGGAGGGCAGCTTCTCGATCCGGCCGATGGCGCTGCGCAGGCGCGCGCTGTCGAGCAGTTCGCGCAGCTCTTCCAGGCTGGTCAGTGCTTCGAGCAGGACTTCCGGGGCCAGCGGCATCGGCAGGAACCGATGGGCCACGCCGATCAGGCGTGCCGGTGGCGGGCGGTTGCCGTGTTCGGCGTCCACCAGGGCGATGCGGATGGTCTCGGGGCGCAGCGTACGGATCTGGCCGAGCAGCGTGGTGGCGTTGAGATCTGGCAGCTGCGGGCACACGATCACCGCATCGACCGGCAGGCCGGCCACGATGCCCATGGCGCTCTGACCATCAACGGCGGTCAGCGGTTGCCACTCTTCCCCAAGATCGGCAATGAATTCCAACAGCTCAGCCGACAGGCTGGCTTCGTCCCCAACAAGCAGAATGCGCACGACACGGTCCCCTGGCTGACCACGGTGAAACGCACCGTGGACGGTGTGAAGAGACGCAATGTACCCAATCCGGCACGAATAGTGATGTGCCGCATTGAAAAAACGTGATGCGCATCGCTCCGGCAGCGGTCTGCCGGAGCGATGGGGTTCAGTCTCAGGCGATGTTGCCGAGGTAGCGCTGGTGCGCCTCAACCAGGATTTTCTTGGCTTCGGCAGCGCCGCCCCAGCCATCAAGCTTGACCCACTTGCCCTTTTCCAGGTCCTTGTAGTGCTCGAAGAAGTGGCCGATGCGCTCCAGCCAGTGGCTGGACACCTGCTCGATGTCTTCGACGTGGGCATAGCCACTGAACACCTTGGAGATCGGCACGGCCAGGATCTTCTCGTCGCTGCCGGCTTCGTCGCTCATCTTGAGCACGCCGACCGGACGGCAACGCACGACCGAGCCCGGGACCAGCGGCAGCGGCAGCACCACCAGCACGTCGGCCGGGTCGCCATCACCGCACAGGGTGCTCGGCACATAACCGTAGTTGCAGGGGTAGCGCATCGGGGTGGAGAGGATGCGGTCGACGAAGATCGCGCCGGTTTCCTTGTCCACTTCGTACTTCACCGGCTCGGAATCCTTCGGGATTTCGATGATGACGTTGATTTCTTCCGGCGGGTTCTTGCCGGGCGAGACGAGTTCCAGACCCATGGGTTTACTCCGAGAGGGGGTAGGGGCGCAAAGTCCGCCATTTTAGGCCCATTGCCGGCCGCCGTGCAGCGGCCATTCGCCGGACGAGCATTTCACCGACTCGGCACGGCCCGGCCCGGCCCGGCCCGGCCCGGGGCAGGGGACCACCGGCCGCCGCTGGAAATCCTCACCCATTGGCAGGGTGGGCGCCGATATCTGCCGTGCGCGCCTCTGCCGATCATGTCAACCAACCCGTCTGGAGCCTGGTGATGAAGCTGATGAACCTGCTGGCCCCCCTTTCCCTGGCCTTGGCAGTGCTGGCGGCCGGCATCTGCAGCGCCTCCGCGCGCGAGGGCCCGTATGTGGATCTGGTCGACTTCCCACACAAGGAAGCCAACTGGGATCGCTTCTACGATCTGGAGGACCGCCTGATCCGGGCGTTCCACGATCTGTGTGGTGACACCTACTGTGAGGGCGAATACAGCAACCATATCGCGCTGCAGTTCCGCTGCTCTGTCCATGCGGCCAGCGGCACCGTCCAGGCCTGCACCCTCGTGATCGGCGCTGGCAACCTCGAGGTGGAGCGTGGCACCGGCCGGGTGGTCCCGGACAGCCGCACCTGGGCCTGCGAAGCGCCACTCGGGGCGAATACGCCGGTGGAGACCCTGCATGTGGCCTTGGCAGGTCGCGACCCGCTGCGCAGACCTCTGCCCGGCTCGGGCCTCTCGATGCACGACGCGCTGTTCGACTGCCTCAATTGACCTGTCAGCCCTTTTCACTCTGCATTGGAGACTGCCGATGAAGACCCTCGTTGCGGGCATGCTGCTTGCCTCCTGTATGGCCATTGCCACCGGCCACGCCGCCGGTCCCTACGTCGATGCACGCGAGTACCCCAGCGAGGCCGAGGGCCGGGAGCGCTTCCGCGCTGTGGAGGCGCGCCTGGTGCGCGGCTTCGACGCCATCTGCGGGGACACGTTCTGCGAGGGCGAGTTCCACAACCTGCAGGCGCTGCGCTTCCGGTGTTCGGTGCAGGTTGCCACGGGCCGTGTGGGGGAATGCCTGTGGACATTCACCGGCAGCACGGCGCGCGTGGACGATGCGACTGGCCGTATCGCGGTGGAGGCGCGGACGTGGGCATGCCGCGCACCGCTGGCGGCCCAGACGCTGCTGCCCGTGCTGCTTCAGACGCTGGAGCAGGACGACGCCCTGCATGCGGCGCTCCCCGGAACCCGGGACAGCATCTACGACGGATTGACGTCGTGCCTGTAAGGGCCGCGCGGCGGCATGTCATGCCCGGACCACATGCGCTCAAACGTGACGCATTCTCATTTGCGGAGTAACATGCCGCCGCTTACGGATGGCCGCCGTCCGGCGGTCCCGCTACATGCATCGGTCCATGTCTTCCAACGCCACCACCCTTACCGAACTGTTGATCCGCGAGCGCCCGGCGCTGCTGCGCCTGGTCCAGCGCATTCTGGGCAGTGACGGCGGCGCGGAAGATGTGATCCAGTCCATGTGGTTCAAGGCGCGTGGCGTGGACAGCGGGCAGCCGATCAGCAATCCCCGCGCCTATCTCTATCGTTTGGCGGCAAATCTGGCCACGGATCATGGCCGTGAGCGCACGCGGCGCACGCGCCTGCTCGCCGATCATTACCTGTGGGGGCCGGACGAAGTGCTCTCCACCGAAGAGCAGGTCATGGCGCAGGACGAACTGCAGCGCGTGCTGGAGGCGGCTGAGCATCTGCCCGAGCCGACCCGCACCATCTTCCGGCTCAACCGCCTGCAGGGCATGACCCAGGCGGACATCGCCAGGCGCCAGGGGGTGTCGGTGACGACCGTGGAGAATCACGTGCGCAGCGCATTGCAGCGATTGGCCTGGGCGCGCAACGGGCGCTGACGCACGCCGATATCCGGCTTGGGGATACACGCCTGCCGACCGTCTTGATCATAATGGCGTGTTGACTGCGTCCTTCCCTTGCCCGCGCGTGACTGCGCCACCCATCGCCAGCCATGAGCCCGCACCCCCCTTCGTCTTCCTCTCCCTTGCCACCCCCTTCCGACGCTGTCGCGGTGCAGGCGCGCGCCTGGATCGCCTGGCTGGCCTCCGGCGCGACCGATGCGGGGCAGATGCGTGCCTTCGAACAGTGGCTGGGTGAGCCCGGCCACCGGCATGCCTTCGAACACGAGCGTCAGCTTTGGCGCAGTCTTGGGCCGCGCCCTCCTGCGCCGGCAGCGCCGGTACCGCGTCGACGGCGAGCCCGCTGGCACGCGTGGAGCGTGGCGACGGCAGCCTTGCTGGTCCTGGCGTGGGTCGCCCCCGATGCCTGGCTGCGGCTGCAGGCCGATCACCGCAGCACGCGTGCGATCGAGAGAGTATCGCTGCCCGATGGCAGTCGAGCCGTACTGGATGCCGACAGCGCCATCGCCGTCCACTACGACGGTCACGTGCGCCGCATCGCGCTGCTGCGCGGCCAGGCCTGGTTCGAGGTGGCCCACGAGCCGTCCCGCCCCTTCCAGGTAGAAGCGCAGGGCGGTGTGGTTGAAGACATCTCCACCGCGTTTGCGGTCTCCCGCTGGAAGGACGAGGTGGAGGCGGTGGTCGAGCAGGGGCGTGTGCGGGTTGCCGCCACCGACCGAGGCGGCTGGACCTATCTGGAGGCGGGCCAGCGTGCACGCTTTGCGCCCGCCGGCCGGGTCACACGGCTGGACGATGTCGCCCTGGACCGCATTGCGGCCTGGCGCGACGGCGAGCTGCTGCTGGAGGCGGCCAGCGTGGAGGAGGCCGTGCAGCGCATTGCGCGCTACCGCTCGGGTGCTACCTTCGTGCGCGGCGATCTGTCGGCCTTGCCGGCGGTCAACGCGGCGCTCCGCATTGATCGGCCGGAGCAGGCGCTCGATGCGCTGGCGGTCAGTGCAGGGTTGAGCGTCACCCGCCTGCCGATGGGCGTGGCGATCGTGGCACCGGCGCAATAGCGCAATCGGTCTTGGGGCTGTGGGCTGTTCGTTCGTCTTACCCGGCATAACGTACCCGCCGCCGCCACGTACGTCCGCTGCATCCGCACCTGCGTGCGGGTGACCCGCCTCTGCGGCACCGATCCTCTGACAGGTTCTTCCATGCGCATCTCCACCCGCGCGGGCCGTCGCCCGCGTCCGTCACGTCTCTGCATCGCCCTGCTCACTGCCGGCCTGGCGGCCGCACCCGCATTGCCGGCGCTGGCCCAGTCCAGCCCGGCGCCTAGTGCGGCCACGCAGCGTTTCGATATCCCCGCCCAGCCGTTGTCCGATGCACTGCGCACCTACATGCGGCAGTCCGGCGTGCAGGTCGCCTATCCGGCCGCACTGGCCGAGGGCGTGACGTCCTCGCCGGTCGGCGGTCAGATGGATGCGCAGGCCGCCTTGCTGCGTCTGCTGCAGGGCAGTGGGTTGAGCATGCGCCAGGTCGGACCGGACGCGTTCACGGTGGAGCGCGCTGCGGTGGCCGCCAACGACGACGACCTGATCGTCACCGACGCACTGAGCGTGGCCGGTGATCGCATCGAGGGCGGCAGCGATGCCGAACGCGCGCTGGAGGTGTACCGCACCGCCGGTTCCAGCGCCTACATCGCGCGTGACACCATCGAGCGCTTCCGCGGTACCTCCACCTCGGACATCGTCAAGGGCGTGGCCGGCGTCACCGCAGGCGACCCACGCACCGCCAACGCGCTGGATGTGAACATCCGCGGCATCCAGGGCCAGAGCCGCATCCCGGTGATCATCGACGGTGGGCAGTCCACCATGGATACCTACCGGGGTTACGCGGGCCAGTCGCAGCGCACCTATCTGGATCCCGACCTGATCTCCAACATCACCATCACCAAGGGGCCGAGCCTGGGCGTCAATGCCTCCGGCGGCATCGGCGGCGTGGTGGAGATGGAAACGCTGAAGGTCGAGGATGTGCTGCGCGATGGCCGTGACGCCGGGCTGCGCGTGCGCACCGGCTTGGCCAATGCCAGCGCCAACAACGTGCCCGCCTATGACGCCGCACCGCGTACCGACCGCAGCGCGCTGGGCAGCCAGTTCTTCAACATCGCCACCGCCAAGCAGTGGGATCGTTTCGACCTGGTCGCAGCGTACGCCTGGCGCGAGAACGGCAACTATTTCTCCGGCAAGCACGGCTACGACGATTTCCCGCAGACCCGGCGTACCCTGGCGCCGCTGAATCCGCCGGATACCGAGGTGTTCAATACCTCCTCGCGCTCGGAGTCGTTCCTGCTCAAGGGCACCTGGCGCATCGATGACAACCAGACGCTGGAAGCCGGCTACCGCCGCTATGAAGGCACCGCCGGCGAAATCATGGCCTCGCAGATCATCCGGGTGGACCGCGACCGCGTGCCGCAGTGGGATCCGGGCCATGTGGACATGGATGCCTACAACCTGCGCTACCGCTTCAACCCGGACAATGAGCTGATCGATCTGAAGGCCAACCTCTGGTACACCGACGCCGACAGCCTGATGTACAACGGCCTGACCGGCATCACCCCGTGGTACTTCGATCGCCGCACCGAGTGGTACGACGGCCCGTCGTTCAACACCGATCCGGGCTACAAGGACGCCTACCGCAATGAGCTGAGCCAGACCCGGCTCGGCTTCGATGTGGGCAACACCACGCATCTGGATTCCGGCGCCGGCCTGTTCACGCTGGACTACGGTCTGTCCTTCAGCGATGAGGACGTCGGTCCCGGCCCGCATTCGCCGATCATGCACGACGATCTGGTCAACAACCGCTTCCTGCGCAACGCCGAGCGCAAGGAATACAGTGCGGTGGCCTCGGTCAAATGGCAGCCGGACGAGCATTGGGAAGTGGTGGTCGGTGGCCGCTACAACCGCGTCAACGTGCACGACCGCAACCGCCTGGCGACGCCGGGCAGCTACGGCGTGATCGGTCAGTACCGCTACACCCAGCTGCTGGACGGCAACCCCAATCTGCCGGCATGGCGCGCCAAGCGCATCGCCATGTTGAACTGGTATCCGGATGCCAATGGCCAGTTCACCGAGGCCTCGTTGCTGGCATCACCGTATGAGAAGGGCACGGTCGGCGACATCACCGGCTGGAACTTCTACGACGCCGATGATGCCGAAGATCTGAGCGTGCCGGTCAGCTGGACCTGGTCGCAGCCGATCCGTCGGCGCGACAGTGCCTTCATGCCCAGTGCCAGCGTCGCCTACCGTTTCGACGAAGACACGATGGTGTACGTGAAGTACGCCGAAAGCGTGAAGCTGCCGAGCCTGTTCGAGACGACCCTGGGCCTGTTCACCGCGGCCAAGCCCACCGGTGAACTCAAGCCGGAGCGGGCAGGGACCTGGGAAGTGGGTGCAAGCACGGTGCGCCACAGCCTGTTCACCGAGGGCGACCAAGCGGGCTTCAAGCTGGCCTACTTCGATACGCGCATCGATGATCTGATCACCCGCGACTACCGCACCCTGTCGGCGGGCCTGATCCGCAACGTGGACCGCTTCAAGGTCTCCGGCGTGGAGTTCCAGTCCAGCTATGACAGCGGCACGGTCTTCGCCGATCTGTCCGCGCACTACTACATTCAGGCCAAGACCTGCGCGCCGGACATCGCCGCCGAACGCCGGGCCTACGGCATCCAGCGGAAGATCGAGGAACTGAAGAACACCCCGGACTGCGTCGACGGTGGCTTTGAGGGGTCCTACAGCAACACCCAGAACCCGCCGCGCTACAACGTCAACCTGACCCTGGGCTCGCGTCTGTTCGATCAACGCCTGAGCGTCGGCACCCGGGTGATCCACAACGCCGGCCCGATCAGCGAACTGGACAAGGAATGGAACGTCGGGCTCTCGGCGATCCAGCAGCTGTACCGTCCGGCGATCCTCGTGGATCTGTTCGCCAGCTGGCAGGCCAGCGAGCAGTTCGCGGTGGATCTCAACGTGGACAACCTGACCGACCGCTACTACCTCGATCCACTGGCGCTGGGCGTGATGCCCGCACCGGGCCGGACCATGCGATTGGCACTGACCTACCGCTACTGATGCCCGGACACGACAGGGGCCGGCATTGCCGGCCCCTGCGTGCCGCCGGCCGGCGCATCGGGCGGCCGGACGGCATTTCGTTCAAGCCAGCGCTCAGCTGGCGTTGGCCTGCTCGGTCGCATCGGCGTGCAGGGCTTCGCTGAGCTCATCGACCACGATCGCCCACTCCGCATCCGAGCGCAGCTGTTCGGTCAGGAACTGGCGCTGCCCGTCGTTCCAGTACGGCGCTTCGATCAGGCGGATCTCGTTGGACAGCTGGTGGTCGCGGATGAAGGCGGCGATGGCCTCCTCGCTGGCCTCCAGGCCGAGCTGCAGGAACAGATTGGTCATGCGCGGTTCGGTGGTGATCATCAGGTCATTCCAGTGGCAGGGCGTGGTCCGTATTATCGGGGCAAGGCCGTGACGGTGGCATGTGACGGTCGCAACCCGGGCCGCGCGACAATGGGCTTGGGGTCGCACCCGTGCCAGACGTCTTCAACAGAGAACCGCGCCCCACTTCCCAACAAGCAGTGCCATGATCGTCATCGATACTCCCGAAGCTACCCGCAGCCAACGCCTCAAGGCCGCCACCCGTGACAGCCACGGCGCGCTGGACAAACGCATCATGGCCGGCGACATTTTCGCCAGCCGCGACCTGTTCGCCAGATTCCTGCGCGTGCAGTACCGCTTCCATCGTGACATCGATGCGCTCTACGGCAGTCCCGCGCTGGACGCGCTGCTGCCGGACCTGGACGAGCGGCGTCGACTGCCGCTGATCGCCCGTGATCTTTCCGACCTGGAACAGACGCTGCCACTGCCTGCGTCCACCCGGTTGGATGGTGACCTGCCACTGCCCGCGGCATTGGGGTGGCTGTACGTCGCCGAAGGCTCCAACCTGGGCGGCACCGTGCTGTACAAAATGGCCGCCCGGCTCGGCCTGGACAGCAACTTCGGCGCCCGCCACCTGGCCGCCCATCCCGATGGGGCCGCCCGCCACTGGCGCGAGTTCACCGCCGCGCTCGATGGCGTAGCGCTGACCGACGCGCAGGAGCAGCAGATGATCGATGCGGCCGACGCGGCATTCCGCAGCGTGCACGGGCATGTCGAGGAAGAATTCGCATGATCGCCGCTTGCTGGCCGCCCGCCGTGCCGGATCACCCCGGCCGCCCATGATGCGCTGGCTCTGGTTCGGCCTGGGCTGGATCATGGTGGCGCTGGGCGTCATCGGCGCCCTGTTGCCGGTGATGCCGACCACGATCTTCCTGATCCTGGCCGTCGGCTGCTTTGCGCGCAGCTCGCCGACATTCGAGCGACGGTTGCTCGAGCATCCCCGTTACGGTCCACCGCTGCGCCTGTGGCGTGAGCAAGGTGCGATCAGCCGCAAGGGCAAGGCCTTTGCCGGCGCAGGCATGGCGTTCGGTTTTGTCATGTTCTGCTGGGGCGCACACCCGTCCTGGCCGCTGTTGATCGGCGTCGGGTTGTTCTTCGTGGCCAGCGCGGCGTATGTGCTGTCCCGTCCTGCGCCGCGGCCGCCCGGCGTGCCGGCTCCCCCGTCAGAGCGCTGAACCTACCGCCGACCCGCCAGGCATCCGCACCGGGTCTGCTGGACACCGCTCCCATTCCTTTCCTGCGTCCGGCCTGCACCGTGCCGCGACGCCCCTGACCGATGAACCCGCCGATGACCCTGCCGATCGCCCTTCCTGCCACCGTGGCAGCGCTGCCACATGACCTGACCCCGTGGGGCATGTACCAGGCCGCCGATGGCGTGGTGCAGACCGTGATGATCGGACTGGCACTCGCCTCCATCGCCACCTGGACAGTGCTGGTCGCCAAGACCTGGGAGCTGGGCCGACAGCGCACGCGGCTGCGCCAGGCACGCGCGCTGCTGCTGCAGTCGGCGCACCTGCCGGGGGCGCAGACCCATGCAGTGCTCGACGACGGCGCGGCGCACGACCTGATCGACGCCGCCCGCACCGAGTTGCGCCTCTCACAGGACGCGCACGATCCGGTCGGAATCAAGGAGCGCGTGGCCTCGCGGCTGGAGCGCATCGAACTGGCGCATGCGCGGCAGCTGCGTACCGGTGTGGGCCTGCTGGCCAGCATCGGCGCGATTGCACCGTTCGTCGGCCTGTTCGGCACGGTGTGGGGGATCATGAACAGTTTCATCGGCATCGCCCACGCCAACACCACGAATCTGGCCGTGGTCGCGCCGGGCATCGCCGAGGCGCTGCTGGCTACTGCGCTGGGCCTGGTCGCGGCGATTCCGGCCGTGGTGATCTACAACCACTTCACCCGTGTGCTGGCCGGCATCCGCGGCCTGCTCGGTGATCTGTCCGCCGGCGTACAACAACTGGTCTCGCGCGATCTGGACCGGCTCGGCAATGCGCCAGCTGCCCGCGACGCGCGCTGAGGACCGGTCATGGCCATCAAGACCGCCCGCCACGACGACGACGCGCTGGAAGAAAGCCACGAGATCAACGTCACCCCCTTCATCGACGTCATGCTGGTACTGCTGATCATCTTCATGGTCGCCGCGCCGCTGGCCACCGTGGATACGCCCGTGGACCTGCCGGCCAGTACCGCCAAGCCGCAGCCGCGCGATGCCGAACCCGTGTTCCTCTCGGTGCAGGCCGATCTGTCGCTGAGCATCAACGACGTACCGGTCGGCCCTGACGGTTTGAACGCCGCGCTGGAGCGGCTGACCGCAGGGGATCACGAGCAGCGCATCTACCTGCGCGCCGATCAGGCCGTGCCGTATGGCGAGCTGATGCAGACCATGAACGCGCTGCGCGCGGCCGGGTATCGCAGGATCGCACTGGTCGGCGTGGAGCAGCGCAGCGAATGAGCCGCGACACCACCGCCACGTTGCGTTGGGCGTGCAGCCTGGCCTTTGTGTTGGCCGTCCATGCAGTGCTGATCGGCGGCGCGCTGTGGTGGCAGCAGCGTGCCCCGGTGCTGCTCAGTGACACGCCGGTGGAAGCGGTGATGGTGGAGTTGGCGCCGGTACCGGAGGCGCCGTCCGCACCGCCGAAGGAGATCCCACCCGGGCCGTTGCAGCAGGAACAGCATCGGCCCGAGCCCACGCCGGTGCCGAAGGTGGATCTCCCGCCGGACGACAGCCCGGACGCACAGGACGTCCTGCGCCGCGAGACACCCCGCGAAGAAGAACCGACGGACCAGCACAACGTGGACCAGACGCTGGCGCCGCCGGATGTGTCGGCGCGACCGTCCGAGCGCTATGCCGCCACGCAGACCGTGGCCGGCCGTCAGGGCAGCGCGGCCGTGACCTGGCAGGGCCTGCTGCTGGGCCATCTGGAACAGTACCGTCGCTACCCGCGCCAGGCCGAACGCCTGCGCCAGCAGGGCGTGGCCTACGTGCGCTTCTCGGTGGACCGGCAGGGCAACGCCGCCAACATTCGGCTGGGCCAGAGCAGCGGTCATCCGCTGTTGGACGAGGAGACGCTGGCCACGGTGCGGCGCGGCAGTCCGTTGCCACCGCCGCCAGCGGAGATCACTGGTGACCTGGTGGAGGTGATGGTGCCGGTGACGTTCTTCCTGCGGCGGCGTTGAGGCGCGTGTCACGCGCGCTGCAAGGACACGCTGGCCTGAGGCCAGCGTGTCCGTCCTGACTCAGAGCAGCGGAACCAGCAGCAGGGCCACGATGTTGATGATCTTGATGAGCGGGTTGATCGCCGGACCGGCGGTGTCCTTGTAGGGATCACCGACGGTATCGCCGGTCACCGCGGCCTTGTGCGCCTCGCTGCCCTTGCCGCCGAAGTGGCCGTCTTCGATGTACTTCTTGGCGTTGTCCCACGCACCGCCGCCGGTGGTCATCGAGATCGCCACGAACAGCCCGGTGACGATGGTGCCGATCAGCAGGCCGCCGAGCGCGCGTGGCCCGAGCAGCAGCCCGACCACCACCGGTACCGCGACCGGCAACAGCGAGGGGATGATCATTTCGCGGATCGCCGAGCGGGTCAGCAGGTCCACCGCGCGGTCGTACTGCGGCTTGCCGGTGCCGTCCATGATCCCGGGAATCTCGCGGAACTGGCGGCGGACTTCCTCCACCACCGCACCCGCGGCGCGACCCACCGCTTCCATCGCCATCGCGCCGAACAGGTAGGGAATCAGACCGCCGATCAGCAGGCCGATGATCACCTCATGGTTGGACAGGTCGAAGGCGAAGATCTCCCCCGGGTTGGCTGCCTGCAGGTTGTGCGTGTAATCGGCGAACAGCACCAGCGCCGCCAGGGCCGCCGAGCCGATCGCATAGCCCTTGGTCACCGCCTTGGTGGTGTTGCCGACCGCATCCAGCGGGTCGGTGATGTCGCGGATTTCCGGCGGCAGTTCAGCCATCTCGGCGATGCCACCGGCGTTGTCGGTGATCGGTCCGTAGGCATCCAGTGCCACGATCATCCCCGCCATCGAGAGCATCGCGGTGGCGGCGATGGCGATGCCGTACAACCCCCCGAAGTACTGCGCCAGCCAGATCGCCACGCATACCGCGATCACCGGCAGGGCAGTGGACTTCATCGAGACACCGAGGCCGGCGATGATGTTGGTGCCGTGCCCGGTGGTGGAGGCCTGCGCCACGTGCTGCACCGGTTTGTACTGGGTGCCGGTGTAGTACTCGGTGATCCACACGATCAGCCCGGTCAGCACCAGTCCGATCAGGGCGCAGAAGTACAGGTTCAGCGCACCGTGTGCGTTGTCGGGCATCAACTGTGTGGTGATCGGGTAGAACGCGATCGCCGCCAGCACACCGGACACGATCACGCCCTTGTATAGCGCGCCCATGATCGAGCCACCGGGTTTCACCTTGACGAACAGCGCACCGACGATCGAAGCGATGATCGAGACACCGCCCAGCACCAGCGGATACAGCACCGCATTCGCCCCGGCCTCGGCGATCATCAGGTTGCCGAGCAGCATCGTGGCGATCACGGTGACCGCATAGGTTTCAAACAGGTCGGCCGCCATGCCGGCGCAGTCGCCGACGTTGTCGCCCACGTTGTCGGCGATCACTGCCGGGTTGCGCGGGTCATCCTCGGGGATGCCGGCTTCGACCTTGCCCACCAGGTCCGCGCCAACGTCGGCGCCCTTGGTGAAGATGCCGCCGCCCAGCCGCGCGAAGATCGAGATCAGCGACGAGCCAAAGGCCAGCCCGACCAGCGCGTGCAGCGTCTGTGCGACATCCAGCCCGAGCCGCAGCAGCAGCGCGTAGTAGCCGGCCACGCCCAGCAGGCCCAGACCGACCACCAGCATGCCGGTGATCGCGCCGCCGCGGAACGCGACGTCCATGGCCGCACTCAGGCCGTTGCGGGCGGCCTCGGCCGTGCGCACATTCGCGCGTACCGACACATTCATGCCGATGTAGCCGGCCGCGCCGGAGAGCACGGCACCGATCGCGAAACCGATCGCGGTGTACCAGCTGAGGAAGAGGCCGACCAGCACGAACAGCACGGCGCCGGCGATGGCGATGGTCAGGTACTGACGGTTGAGATAGGCGCGTGCGCCTTCCTGGATGGCGGCGGCGATTTCCTGCATGCGGGCATTGCCAGCCGGTTGCCGGAGGATCCAGCGTGCCGACACGATGCCGTAGAGAATCGCGAGAATGGCGCACAACAGCGCCAGAGAAAGCCCGTAACGTTCCAGCATGTCCCCTCCCGGGTGATGGATGGCATCCAGATCTGGATGAACGCACCACGCGGGGGCACAACAGGCTGCAACCATGAACCAACCCGTTCAGACCGTGCCCGGTCGTCAAGCGTGTGGCGGTGTTCAGCACTCCCTGGTGGCCCGAGTATGCGGGCAAATCCTCGATGCATGCCAGCGAGGATTTCAAACCGCTTGCCCGCGGCCTTTGCCACGCCGTTCAGCCACCCACTGGCAGCCTCGGCCCATCCCCAGCCGTTGGAGTCCTGCCATGTCCCCCCGTCATCTGTTGTGGCTGGCCCTGTTGCCTGCCGTGTCCGCCTTCGCCGCCGAAACCCCCGAACTGCAGCGCGCCGCCGGCACACCGCAGGCGGTAGGTGCGGCCCACACGCTGCGCCAGATTCCCGAAGCCTGCGCGCGGCTGGAAGGCGTGTTCACCGGTGAGGCGGCACAGCCCTACAAGTTCGCGGTGGTCCGCACCAGCGAGCAGTGCCAGCCGCGTGCGCGCTTCGTTGATTACGACAAGGCGCAGCCGAGCGAAGCCAAGGGCTGGAAGCTCAATGATGTGATCCGCGTGCCGAATGCGTCGTGCCCGGCGCAGCAGGCAGTGGTGCGCGTGTGGCGGATGCCGGTCACCACCAAGCCGGAACTCGATGGGCAGGGCCAGTCGCGCATCTACCTGGAAGACGCCAAGAAGCAGGCGGCTGCCGGCAAGATCGCGCAGGTGCCGATGTTCGCCGCGCAGATGAAGGTCGAAGGCAAGGCCTGCAACTGATCTGACCACGTACCGTTAGTGCCGGCCAGCGGCCGGCACTAACGGGTCGATTACGCTTCGAAGGCGGGCAGCTTCTTCTTCACCGCCACGTTCTTCAGCGTCACGTACTTCGGCAACCCGTCGGGCCCGTAGGGCAACGGGGCTTCCCCCTTGATCAGCGGGGCGAGATAGGCGCGGGCCTTGTCGGTGATGCCGAAGCCATCGCGGCGGATGAAGCCGGCCGGCATCTTCTTCTCGTGATTGGCCACCTTGTGCAGCGGGGCTGCCTCGATCTTCCAGCGATAGGGCGTGTCGCTGGTGCGCACGATCACCGGCATCACCGCGTTCTGGCCCTTCAGCGCGAACTGCACCGCTGCCTTGCCCACCGCCTGCGCCTGTTCCCAGTCGGTCCTGGAGGCCAGGTGGCGCGCCGAGCGCTGGAGGTAGTCGGGCAGGGTCCAGTGGACCTTGTAGCCCAGCCCATCCTTGACCCGCGCGGCCAGCTGCGAAGCCACGCCACCGAGCTGGGTATGCCCGAACGAATCGGTGCCGCCGCCGGCATCGGCGACGAAGCGGCCGTCGGCGGTCTGGATGCCTTCGGAAGCGACCACCACGCAGTAGCCCACGCGCTCGACCACCTGTTTGACCTTGGCCAGGAACGCGGCCTCGTCATAGGCGCGCTCGGGCAGCAGGATGATGTGCGGGGCGTCGTCGGCGCCCTGGCCGGCCAGGCCCGCGGCGGCGGCCAGCCAACCGGCGTGGCGGCCCATCGCCTCGTAGACGAACACCTTGGTCGAGGTCTCTGCCATCGCGGCCACGTCCAGCGCGGCTTCGCGCACGGAGACGGCGGTGTACTTGGCGGCCGAGCCGAAGCCCGGGCAGGTATCGGTCACGGCCAGATCGTTGTCGATGGTCTTGGGCACACCGATGCAGGTCAGGTCGTAGTCGAAAGCCTTGGCCAGCTGGGAGACCTTCCAGGCGGTATCGGCCGAATCGTTGCCGCCGTTGTAGAGGAACCAGCGTACGTCATGGGCACGCAGGACCTCGAGCAGGCGCTCGTACTTGGCCCGGTCGGCCTCCAGCGATTTGAGCTTGTAACGGCACGAGCCGAACGCGCCGCCGGGGGTGTGGGCGAGGGCGGCGATGGCGGCCGTGGTCTCCCTGGAAGTGTCGATCAGGTCTTCGCGGAGCGCGCCGAGGATGCCGTTGCGCGCGGCCAAGACCTTGATTCCTTTGGCCCTGGCCGTGCTGATGACCGCCGAGGCGGTGGCATTGATAACGGCAGTGACGCCACCTGACTGGGCGTAGAGGAGGGTACCTTTGGACATGGTTCGACCTTGGTCTGGGGGGACGGACATTGCAGAGACATTACCCGGATGGGGTAAAGTGCGCGTATTGCGGTGCAGCGTGATTGTGGACATTCCCGGGGCGCGCGCCCTCCGTTTTCTTACCAAGTTGGAGTCAGGTTGATGCGATTGGTTCTGTTGGGACCGCCCGGTTCGGGCAAGGGGACACAGGCGACGCGCCTGAAGGAACATCTTTCGATTGCGCACATTTCCACCGGTGATCTGCTGCGGGCCGAAGTGGCCGCCGGCACCGAGCTGGGCAAGCAGGCCAAGGCCGTGATGGATGCCGGCAATCTGGTGTCCGACGACATCCTGCTGGGCATGCTCGAGTCGCGCCTGGGCCAGGACGATGTGGCCAATGGCTTCATCCTCGACGGGTACCCGCGTAACGTGGCCCAGGCCAACGCGCTGGACACCCTGCTGGCCAAGATCGGCCAGCCGCTGGATGCCGTGGTGCAGCTGGACGTGCCGACCGAACTGCTGGTCGAGCGTATCGCCGGCCGTGCGGCCGAACAGGGCCGTGCCGATGACAATCCCGAATCCGTGCGCCAGCGTCTGCAGGTCTACAACGACCAGACCGCGCCGGTGGTGGATTTCTATGCCGGCCGCGGCACGCTCGCACGCGTGGATGGCGTGGGCGAACTGAACGATGTGGAAGCGCGCATCCGCGCCGCGATCCAGGCCTGAGCCCGTCGGTGCCGCTACGGCGGCACCGCACCCGCACCGCATGTGCAGGGCCCGCAAACACACACGCCCGGCCCCCGAAGGGACCAGGCGTGTGGTTTGAAGGTGCCAGCGAGCGGGCTTGCTCAGAGCCCCGCAGCATGAGCCCCCCTGGGGATGGCCTCTTGGGGAGTAGGACCAATGGGGTACTGCGGCTGGCCGAGACAATTGTGTCCGTCTTCACAGTACGGCGCTATCGGGAATTCCCCGACACCCCGCTGGACTTTTCTTATAGTCGACTAGGAGTTGTCTGACGGCGATCTCCATCGGCGATGGTGATCGGCGACAATCGTACGCATGAGCACGATCCACATCCTTGGCATTGCAGGCACTTTCATGGGCGGCGTGGCCGCACTGGCGCGCGAGAAGGGCCATACGGTCCGCGGCAGCGACCAGGCGATCTATCCGCCGATGTCCACCCAGCTCGAACGCCTGGGCATCGCCCTGGATCCGGGCTACCGCGCCGACAGCGTGGCGCCGGACTGCGACGAGGTGGTGATCGGCAATGCGCTGTCGCGTGGCAATCCCGCCGTGGAAGCGGTGCTGGATGCCGGCCAGCGCTATATCTCCGGCGCCCAGTGGCTGTCCGAACAGGTGCTGCCGGGCCGCGACACGCTGGCCGTCGCCGGCACCCATGGCAAGACCACCACCACCACCATCCTGACCTGGCTGCTGCACAGCGCCGGGCGGGAACCGGGCTTCCTGATCGGCGGCGTGGCCGAGGATTTCGGGGTCTCCGCGCGCGTCGGCAGCGGCCGTGAGTTCGTGGTCGAGGCCGACGAGTACGACACCGCGTTCTTCGACAAGCGCAGCAAGTTCGTGCACTACCGGCCGCTGGTGGCGATCCTCAACAATCTTGAATACGACCACGCCGATATCTTCCCGGACGTGGCCGCGATCCAGCGCCAGTTCCACCACCTGATCCGCACCGTGCCCGCGCGCGGGCGACTGATCGTCAATGGCGAGGATGCCTATCTCGCTGAGGTACTGGCGATGGGCTGCTGGACCCCGGTGGAGCGCTTCGGCTTTGATCCCGCGCTGGAATGGCACGCCGAGCTGGTGGAGGCCGACGGCAGCGTGTTCGTCGTGCACCACCGCGGCGAGCGGGTCGGTGAAGTGCGCTGGTCGCTGCTCGGCCGGCACAATGTCCTCAACGGGTTGGCCGCCCTCGCTGCGGCGCATGCGGTCGGCGTCGAGCTGGCCACGGTGATCCCGGCGCTGGCCGCGTTCCGCAGCGTCAAACGCCGGATGGAAGTGATCGGCCAGGCACGCGACATCACCCTCTACGATGATTTCGCCCACCACCCCACCGCGATCCGCACGACGCTCGATGGCCTGCGTGCCAAGGTCGGTGATGCCCGCATCGTGGTGGCGATGGAGCCGCGCAGCAATTCCATGCGGCTGGGTGCACACGCGCAGGCGCTGGCGCCTTCGCTGGACGGTGCCGACGCGGTGGTGTTCCTGCACCGCCCCGAGCTGGCCTGGGATGCGGCCAGCGTGATCGCCGCCGTGCGGGGCGAAGCGCATGCCGTGCCGGACACCGATGCCTTGCTGGCCCAGCTGGGCGCGATCGCCGCCCCGGGCGACCATGTGGTGTTCATGTCCAACGGCGGTTTCGATGGGGCGCCGCGCCGCTTCCTGGCGCAGCTGCAGAAACCCTGAGTACCGCCGGCCATGACCGATACCGCTTCGCTGCCCCTCTTCCCGCTGCACACCGTGCTGCTGCCCGGCGCTGCGCTGGGCCTGCGGGTATTTGAACGCCGCTACCTGGACATGCTGCGCGAATGCAGCCGTGCGGGTACAGCCTTCGGTGTCTGCCTGATCCTGGACGGTGAGGAGATCGGTGCGCCGGCGTTGCCGGCCGCCTATGGGGTCGAAGCGCGGATCGAGGATTTCGACGTGGGCGCCGATTGCGTGCTGGTACTGCGCCTGCGCGGCCAGCGCCGCTTCCATGTGGATCGGACCCGCGTACGCGACAACGGGCTGATCATCGCCGAGGTGACCTGGTGCGCCGCCGACAGCGACGACGAACTGCAGCCCGAACATGCACTGATGGCCACCGTGCTGGAGCACATCATCGAACAGGCCGGTGCGGCGTTCGCCCCGGTCAGCCCGGCGCAGATGGAGCAGGCCAGCTGGGTCGGCTGGCGCCTGGCCGAGCTGCTGCCGCTGCAGGACGCGCAACGCCTGCAACTGCTGCAACACGATGATCCGCACCAGCGCCTGCAGGCACTGCTGGACTGGATGCCGTAACGCGCGGTCCCGCCCCGCGTTGCGCCTCTAGTCCGGGCAACCCCGGCGCTGCATCACTGGGCCGGAGGCATGCGCACGCGCAGCACCGGCATCTCGGTTTCCGGATGGGTATCCACCTGTTGTGGCAGGCCATCCAGTGCCTGGCGGACCGCATTGAGCGACGGGTCGATGCCGCGCATCGGCCGCCACATCCCGATCAGCTTGAAGTGCTGCTGGTAGTGCAGGGTCTGGGCACTGCCCAGCCACAGCGGTTCGTTGTCCGGCGCCGCCAGGCGTGCCGGTGCCGGCCACAGGCGCAGGGCGAAGATTTCATTGGGTGCATTGCCCGCACGCAGCATCAGCAGCGATTCGACCTGCGTATCCAGCGTGGCCGGCAGCACCGGTACCGTGTCCTTGTCGGAGGACTTGTCGAGCATCAGCAGCGCCTGCTCCCAGCCGGCCTGCGGCTGCACGCGCCAGCCCTGGCTTTCCAGCCGGCGCTGCAACGGGGCCAGCGGACCGGCCACCTGCACATCCAGCGGCCAGCGCTGATCGTCATCGAACTCATTGCGGCGCGACGGCAGGTTCTGCCACTCGGTCGTCCACCAGGCCTGGGCATCCAGCGGTGCCGGGGTCGGCTGGGCCGGCTCGAAGCGCGCCAGCTTCACCGGGATGTTGCGCGGGGCATACCAGAGCGCCGCCACGGCGAAGGTGCCGTAGAACAGCCATGCCACCGGCTTGACCCAGAACGAGCGGTTGAACCGGCGGCGGTAGGCGATGCCCAGCACCAGCAGCCAGAACAGACCGAACAACATGCCGCCGATCACATCACTCAGCCAATGCGCGCCGAGGTAGATGCGGGCGAAGCCGATCAGGCTGACGATGATGCCCGACAGCAGGTAAGGCCATACACGGGTACGCCCCGGCAGTTCGCGGGCGATCAGCACCGCGAAGAACCCGAAGGTGATCGTGGCCATCGTGACCGAGACGGACGGGAAGCCGAAGCCACTGCTCGCATCCGGCGGGCGGACCACGTCCACCGTCGCACCGAGCAGCTTGCACAGCGCCAGGCCGAAGGCGAGCGCGGCCAGCCAGTGTGCGGCCGCCATCCAGCGGCGACGCCAGAGCAGGTAGCCCATGCCGGCCGCCGTGGCCGGCAGCAGGACCTGCCAGGCCCCCAGCGAGGCCAGCGCGGCCATCGGGTAATCGGCCAGTGGATTGCGCAGGGCCAGCATCGCGTGATGCACGGCCAGATCCACCATCAGCGGTTCGCCGTGCGCGACCACGGCCATCAGCAAGGCGAACCAGCCCCAGCCCAGCAACAGCAGCATCACGGCCAGCATCGCCAGCGGCACCGATTCACGGCGCTGCGGATCGAACACCGCCACTGAATAACGGCCCAGGGTCGGGTGGCGCTGTGACCAGTCCAGCAGGCTGGCCAGCCAGCTGTCCATGCGCGAGGCCGACCAGCGGTAGCCATACAGCACGATTGCCCAGACCAGGCCCATGATCACGCCCAGCAGGGCCAATACCATCACCAGCCGGCCGGCGACCGCAGCGACGGCGTCATACGCCTCGCCGAGCACCCAGCCGGGCGCCAGGAACAGGACGGCCCAGGACAGACTGGCGATGCCGCTGGCCTGGATGTAGCGCGACAGCGGCATCTTCATCATGCCGGCGATGGCCGGCACGAACGGACGGATCGCGCCGACATAGCGCGCCACCAGGATGCTCTTGAAAGCATTGCGGCGGAACATCGTCTCGCCACGGTCGAGCAGCTGCGGGTATTTGCTGAAGGGCCAGAAGCCGCGCAGGCGATCGCCCCAGCGGCGGCCGATCCAATAGCTGATGCCGTCACCGGCAAACGCCCCCAACGCGGCGCACGCCACCGCGTACGGCCCGGAGATCTGGCCCAGGCCGATGAACACACCCACGGCGAACAGCAGCGGCAACGCGGGCACGATCGCGCCCAGCACGATGACGGCATCGCAGAAGGCGATGAGGAAAATGACCGCACCGGCAAGCACGGGGTGAGCTGAGATCCACGCAAGCGTGGCATCGATCCATGACGAGTCCATCGGGGGATTATAGAGGGGGCAAAGTGACTGACTGCCCGCCAGACGCCGGGAATGTGCGGCATCTGCAGTGAATGAACGCGATCACCCGCCTAGAATGGCGGCATGACACGTCCTGCCGACCCCGCGCCGACCGCCCTCAAAGCCGACAGTTTCGGCCGCATCCTGCTGATGGAGGAAGACGGCCAGCGCTTCGTGCGCCGTGATCTGGAGGCCACGCCCTGGTGGCTGCGGCTGCCGGCGTGGTGGCTGGCCCGGCGCGAGGCGCGCGCGCTGGCACATCTGGATGGCATGCCCGCCACGCCGCGGCTGCTGGGCTGGAACGGGCGCTGGCTGGACCGCAGCTTCATGGCCGGTGATGCCATGTACCAGCGTCCGCCGCATGGCGACCTGGCCTACTTCCACGCGGCCCGACGTCTGCTGCAGCAGGTGCATCGCCACGGCATCGCACACAACGACCTGGCCAAGGAGGCCAACTGGCTGGTGCGCGAGGACGGCTCGCCGGCCTTGATCGATTTCCAGCTGGCGGTGATCGGCGATCCGCGCTCACGCTGGATGCGCCTGCTCGCCCGCGAAGACCTGCGCCATCTGCTCAAGCACAAGCGCATGTATTGCAGGCAGTCGCTGACCCCGGTGGAAAAGCGGCTGCTCAAGCGCACCTCATGGGTGCGCGATCTCTGGTTCCGTACCGGCAAGCCGGTCTACCGCTTCGTCACGCGGAAAATCCTGCACTGGGAAGACAACGAAGGGCAGGGCCCCAAGCCGTGAGCGCAGGCGGCGCGCACTCGCCGCAATGACCGGGCGAGCGGCCGGCTGACGCTGACCACGCGCAGGTGATCAGCGCAGATCGAGGATCTGCTTCCCGCTGAAGCGGCGCTCCGCATCGAAATCGTAGGCGACCCGCAGCATCCCATCGTCCGCGCAGGCGTGACAGGTACGCATCGGTGCGCTGTAGATCAGGCGCACGCCCCCGTTGGGCAGCGCTTCGCTGCCGCCGGCCTCGGCCGGTGCGAACGGTGTGGCCTCCGGGTGCGCATCCAGGAACGGCTTGACCGTGGCGTCGGCGCGCGACATCTCCGGCAGAACATCCGCATCCACATCCACCGTGTGTCCGGCGCTGTCGACCAGCAGCGTGCCTTCATTGGTATTGGCGCGGAACGGATACTCGATGGTGGCGATGCCCACGCCGTCCTGGTTTCGCCATGCACTCACATAGCCGGGGTTGCCCTGCGCGCCCAGTTGATGCGCTGCCGCGATCGCCTGGGGACTGGCCTTGGCGGCCTGCATGGCCTTGGCCAGGCAATCATCAGCCACCGGTGCCTGGCCTCGGCAGGCATCCACCTCACCATCCCAGATCGCCGCGTCGCTGAAAGGCGAGACGCCACCGGCGGTGCCCGGCACCGTGGCGGCTGCCGACGTGGCGGATGCAGCCGGGTCGCCGGCAGGCTGGCAGGCCGCAACACTCAGCACCAGGGCCAACGCGGTCAGGGGAAGGCGGATCGCCGTCATGTCGCTGATTCCATGCAGAACGGAAGCAGTCAGTATCGACGCCGCGCATGAATCCGGCGTGTGCGCCAGGGCGGCATAATGCGGGTCCATTGCAATCGCACCGAAGGAACCCGCGCATGGCCAGTCTGCAAGGCAAGACCCTGTTCATCACCGGCGCCTCGCGCGGGATCGGCCTGGCCATCGCGCTGCGTGCGGCGCGCGACGGCGCCAATGTCGCCATCGCCGCCAAGTCGTCCGTGCCCAACCCCAAGCTGCCGGGCACGATCCACAGCGCGGCCGAGGCAGTGAACGCCGCGGGCGGGCAGGGGCTGGCGCTGAAGTGCGACATCCGTGAGGAGGACCAGGTGCGCGCGGCGGTCGCCGCCACGGTCGATACCTTCGGCGGCATCGACATCCTGATCAACAACGCCAGCGCGATCTGGCTGCGCGGCACGCTGGATACGCCGATGAAGCGCTTCGACCTGATGCAGCAGGTCAATTCGCGCGGCAGCTTCCTGTGCGCGCAGGCCTGCCTGCCGCATCTGCTGCAGGCGCCCAACCCGCACATCCTGACGCTGGCACCGCCGCCGACGCTTGATCCGAAGTGGTGGGGCCCGCACACCGGCTATACCCTGGCCAAGATGGGCATGAGCTTCGTCACCCTCGGCCTGGCGGCCGAGTTCGGCCCGCAGGGCGTGGCGGTCAATGCACTGTGGCCACGCACGGTGATCGCCACCGATGCGATCAACATGATTCCCGGTGTGGACATTGCAGGCTGCCGCACGCCGGCGATCCTGGCTGACGCCGCGCATGCGGTGCTATGCCGCGACGCGACCGGTTTCAGCGGGCAGTTCCTGCTGGATGACGAGGTGCTGGCGCAGGCCGGCATCACCGATCTGAGCGGCTACGCCGTCGATCCGTCGCGTCCGCTGATGCCGGATCTGTTCCTGGAGTGATACGCGGCTGGCGCGTGCGATGACAGCGGCTGCACACCTCCGGCTGCTATGGTGCGTCCCCCCATTGGTATGGACACTCGCATGTCATCTCGCACACGGACCGCGCCGCTCGCCGCCGCCATCGCTTTGATCACTCTGCTCGGCGCCTGCAGCAAGGGCCCGGGCAGCGTCGCCGATACCCAGGGCGTGGAGAAGGTGAACGCCTACATCGCCTGCTTCAACGCCGTCGAACAGCCGATCCACGAAGGCTTCCAGCAGTACATCGGCTGGATGCAGGATCCGGAGGCCGGCCCGACCGGCAATGAGAAGAATGTGCGTGGGCCGGGTACGGTGTTGTCGCATCGTGTGGAGGCGTGCAACGCCCCGATGGTCGCCGCGCTCGCGATGACGCCGGCCGAGCCCGCACTGGATCCGGCGGCAAGCGCTTACCAGAAGACCTTCGTCGACCTGTACGCCCTGATCGAGCAGGCCGACCGTTACTACAGCCGTGAGGACTACCTGCGCGATGACCATGCCGGAATGCGCAGCCAGCATGCGCCGTTGATGAAGGCATACATGGCCTTCTTCGATGCAGGCACCGCGCTGGATGCCGCGCTGGAAAAGCGTGAAGACGAACGCCGTGCCGAACAGCTCCAGGAGATTGAAGCTTCCGAAGGCCGCTCGATGGCGTACTACCAGATCAAGATCCTCGATGATGGCAAGCAGCTCACGCAGCTGCTCAACAGCGAGACGCCCGATCTGGCGGTGGCACGCACCCAGCTCGCCGCGTTCCAGGCGCTGCTGCAGCAGGCGCAGGATGACAAGATCGGCAAGGGCGATGCGATGTGGGGGCACGTGGAGCGCGCAGCCGATGCGCTGGCCCGCGATGCCGGCCGCCGTATCGAGCGCGTCGAGTCAAAGAAGCCGTACACCCGCAGCGAGCAGATGCTGATGGAGAGCGGTGGGCGGATCAGCAACCCGCAGGGCTCGGCCGAAGCCTTGCTGGTCAGTTACAACGATCTGGTCGACATGAGCAACCGCCTGGCCCAGACCAGCGGCGCACGCTGATCAAATATTGAAGGCCGGTGGCAGTTTGTCGCCGCAGTGGCGGCAATGCACGGCGTCCGGTTCGTGGCCTTCCAGCCCGCAGTGCGGGCAGCCGCGCGCATCCCGGCGTGCGGCATGCTCGGCATCGCGCATGGTGTTGGCCAGTTCGGCGGTGTAAATGCCGGTGGGTACGGCGATGATGCTGTAGCCGATCAGGATCAGCACCGAGGTGACGAAGCGGCCCAGCACGGTCTGCGGCACGATGTCGCCGAAGCCCACCGTGGCCATGGTCACCACCGCCCAGTACATGCTGCTGGGGATGCTGGTGAAGCCGTGGTTGGGGCCTTCAATCACGTACATCATGGTGCCGGCGATGATGGTGATGGTGATCACCGTGAACAGGAACAGCAGCACCTTGCGGCGGCTGCGCCACAGCGACTCCATCAGTACGCCGCTTTCTTCGATGTAGCGGGTCAGCTTGAGGATCCGGAACACCCGCAGGATGCGCAGCGCGCGCACCACCAGCAGGCTCTGCGCGCCGGGGATGAACAGCGACAGGTAGGTCGGCAGGATCGAGGCCAGATCGATGATCCCCCAGATGCTGAATGCGTAGCGCAGCGGGCGTTTGACCACGACCAGCCGCAACATGTACTCAGCGGTGAACAGCACCGTGAAAACCCATTCCAGCACGTAGAGCCCGTCGGCATAGGCCGCATGGAAGCGCTGCACGCTGTCGAACATGACCACCACCACGCTGGCGATGATCGCGTAGACCAGCAGCAGGTCGAAATTGCGCGAGGGCCGGGTGTCGTGGCGGTAGATGATGTCGAACCACTGGCGGCGCCAGCCGGCCTCGGTCGCGGGGTTGAGCTGGGGGGCGGTGAACGGTCGCATGGGGCGCATTGTGCCCCACCGGCCCAAAGCGCGAGAATGGCATCTTTCCTGAGCCGTTGACTGCCATGACTGCCGCTGCCACCGATCCGCTGTTGTCCCTGTCGCATTACTACCTGCCGGTCTACAAACCGCGCCAGGTGGTGCTCGAACGCGGCCAGGGCGCGCGCGTCTGGGACAACCAGGGCCGTGAGTTCATCGACCTGGCCGCCGGCATCGCCGTCTGTGGCCTGGGCCATAACGATCCGGACCTGACCGCGGCGCTGATCGAGCAGGCCGGCAAGCTGTGGCACACCAGCAACGTGTTCTACAGTGAGCCGCCGCTGCGCCTGGCCGAGGAACTGGTCACCGCCTCGCGTTTCGCCGAGCGCGTGTTCCTCTGCAACTCCGGTGCTGAAGCCAACGAAGTGGCGATCAAGCTGGTCCGCAAGTGGGCCTCCTCGCTCGGCCGCCCGGCGCACCAGCGCGTGATCGTGACCTTCCGCGGCAGCTTCCACGGGCGCACCCTGGCTGCGGTGACCGCCACCGCCCAGCCGAAGTACCAGGAAGGCTACGAGCCGCTGCCCGGTGGCTTCCGCTATGTCGATTTCAACGACGAGGTACAGCTGGAAACCGCGATGGCCGCCGGCGACGTCGCGGCGGTGATGCTGGAGCCGATTCAGGGCGAGGGCGGGGTGATGCCGGCCAAGCCGGGCTTCCTCAAGCGGGTGCGCGAGCTGTGCGACCAGCACAACGCGCTGGTGGTGCTGGATGAGATCCAGGCCGGCATGGGCCGCACCGGCACGCTGTTCGCGCACTGGCAGGACAACATCACACCGGACATCGTCACCCTGGCCAAGGCACTGGGCGGCGGCTTCCCGATCGGCGCGATGCTGGCCGGCCCGAAGGTGGCCGAGGTGATGCAGTTCGGCGCGCACGGCACCACCTTTGGTGGCAATCCGCTGGCGGCGGCCGTCGCCCGGGTGGCGCTGCGCAAGCTGTCCTCGCCGGAGATCGCGCACAACGTGAGCCGTCAGTCGCAGGCGCTGCGCGATGGTCTCGGCAAGATCAACGACGAGTTCAAGGTGTTCAGCCAGGTCCGTGGCCGCGGCCTGATGCTGGGCGCGGTGCTGGACAAGGATTTCGCCGGCCAGGCCGGTCCCATCCTGGATCACGCCGCCGAGCACGGCCTGCTGACCCTGCAGGCTGGCCCGGACGTGCTGCGCTTCGTGCCGTCGCTGAACATCACCGACGAAGAGATCGCCGAAGGCCTGAAGCGTCTTCGCGCGGCCGTGCAGTCGTTCATCGCGACGCGCTAGCCAACGGCGGTAGAGCCGACCAACGGTCGGCTCTACGGCAGGGCGTACCGCTTGATGATCTTGCCGAACGCGCGGCTGTCCGCCGCGGTCTCCGCCTGCAGGCCGGCCAGCCGTGCCCCGCGCACGTTGACGAACAGGTCATCGATGAACAGCGTGCGCTCGGCACGCGCGCCCAGCAGCCCCACCGCCTGCGTGAATATCGCCGGATCCGGCTTGCGTCCGCCCAGCGCACCGCTGCACAGGATGCGGCCGTGCAGAGCATCGGCCAGTGTCGGCAGCAGCTGCGGAATCGTCTGGGCCATCAGGGCCCCATTGTTGGTCAGGATGCCGATCGGCAGTGTCTGCGCGATGCGTGCCACGCGTTCGATGACGCCAGTTTCCGGTGTGCATGCCGCGATGCGCGCGGCCTGCCACTGCGCGATGCTGATCGTGGCCTGCAGCGCATCGCCCAGTTGCTGCAGGTAGGCGTCGGTCGCCATGCCGCTGTCGTAGGCGCGTTCCAGCCCACTGTCGAACAGCGCCGCCTGCACCTGCGCCGCACTGCAGCCGATGCTCGCGGCCAGGTGGCGCACACGCAGATGCCGCGCATAGCGCACCAGTACGCCATCGAAATCCAGCAGCACGCACTCGATCACACGCGGCATGGGGCAGTCTCGTCCAGGTCCAGGGCTGACCGTAACCCAGCCAGTGCCTGCGCTGCGACATCGCGTCGCACGTCGCCTGCACGGGCGGTCACTAGAATCGCGGGGACTGCCTGATGGAGATCGCCTTGAAACTGCTTGCCCCCGTGTTGCTCGCTGGCCTGATGCTGGCCCCGGCCGCCCATGCGCGCGTCTGCGCGATCGCCATCGACAGCACCGACCAGATGAGCTTCAGCCAGAAGGAACTCAAGGTCGCCGCCGATTGCACCCAAGTCAAACTGACCCTGCGCCACACTGGCAAGCTCGCCGCAACCGCGATGGGCCACAACTGGGTACTGACGCGCACCGCCGATTACCAGCCGGTCGCGATGGCCGGCATGCGCACGACGCTGGCCGACAGCTACCTGCCCAAGGGCGATGCCCGCGTGCTGGCGCACACGCCGGTGATCGGCGGTGGCCAGAGCACCAGCGTCACCTTCTCCACCGCCAAGCTGACCAAGGGCGGTGACTACACCTTCTTCTGCTCGTTCCCCGGCCACTTTGCCATGATGAAGGGCCGCTTCGTATTCGGTTGATTAACAGGGACGGAGGTAGTTATTAACTACCTCCGTCCCTGTTATTTGATCAGCCCTTGACGACCTTGAACGCTTCGCGGGCGGCGTCGAGCGTCGCATCAATGATGCTGTCGTCGTGGGCGCTGGACAGGAAGCCGGCTTCATACGCAGAGGGGGCCAGGAACACGCCGCGCTCCAGCATCGCGTGGAAGAAGGTGTTGAACGCGGCGATGTCGCACGCGGTAGCCTGCGCGTAGGTCTCCACCTTCTGATCGGTGAAGAACAGGCCGAACATCGCGCCGACTTGGGTGGTGGTCACGGCAACGCCCGCGTCTGCCGCCGCAGCCTCCAGCCCCGCACACAGGCGTGCTGCAGCAGCGCTCAGGCGATCATGGAAGCCCGGTTCCTGCACCAGCTCGAGCATCGCCAGGCCTGCGGCCATCGCGACCGGATTGCCGCTCAGCGTGCCCGCCTGGTAGATCGGGCCGGCCGGGGAAATCTGCGACATCAGTTCGCGACGACCACCGTAGGCGCCCACCGGCATGCCGCCGCCGATGATCTTGCCGAAGGTGGTCAGATCCGGAGTGACGCCGTAATGCGCCTGCGCGCCGCCTAGCGCCACGCGGAAGCCGGTCATCACCTCATCGAAGATCAGCACCGTGCCGTACTGCGTGCACAGCGCGCGCAGGTGCTGCAGGTAGCCTTCGCGCGGCGGAATGCAGTTGGCGTTGCCGACCACCGGCTCGATGATCAGCCCGGCGATGTGCTCGCCCTGTTCGGCGAACAGCGCGGTGGCCGCCTCGAAATCGTTGTACGGCAGGGTCAGGGTGAGTTCGCTCAGGCCGGCGGGAACGCCCGGCGAGGTCGGCACGCCCAGGGTCAGCATGCCGCTGCCGGCCTTGACCAGGAACGAGTCGCCGTGGCCGTGGTAGCAGCCTTCGAACTTGACGATGCGGGTGCGGCCGGTGGCGCCGCGTGCCAGCCGGATCGCCGACAGCGTGGCCTCTGTGCCGGAGTTGACCATGCGCACCATCTCGCAGGACGGCACCAGCCGGGTCAGGGTCTCGGCCATGGTCACTTCGGCTTCGCACGGCGCGCCGAACGACAGACCATTACCGATCGCCTGCTTGACCGCCTGGCGCACCGCGGTGTGATTGTGGCCGACGATCATCGGGCCCCAGGAGCCGACGTAATCGATGTAGCGGTTGTCGTCCACGTCATACAGGTAGGGGCCGTCGGCGCGCTTGACGAAGAACGGCTCGCCGCCGACCGACTTGAACGCGCGCACCGGCGAGTTGACGCCACCCGGCAGCAGCTTCTGGGCGCGGGTGAACAGGGCGTGGGACTGGTCGTGGTTCATGCGGGTTCCTGGAAGCAATCGAGGTAGGCGTGCAGCGTGGCGACCGGATCGGGTGCGGCGTACACGCTGCTGATGACGGCGATCAGATCGGCGCCGGCAGCGATGAGCGGTGCCACATTGTCCGGCGTCAGCCCGCCAATCGCCACCCGCGGCAGCCCGAGTGCGGCGCTTTGCCGCAGCAGGTCGGGCGTGGCGCGGCGGGTGGTGGCCTTGCTGTTGCTGGCGAAGAAGGCGCCAAAGGCGAGGTAGCTGGCACCGGCGGCGGCGGCGCGTTCGGCACGCGCATGATCGTCGTAGCAGGAGATGCCGATGATGGCGGTCGGGCCGAGCAGGGCGCGCGCGGCGGCGATCCCTTCATCGTCCTCCCCCAGGTGCACGCCGGCTGCACCGACCGCCTGGGCCAGCGCGGGGTCGTCATTGATGATCAGCGGAGTGGCGTAGCGGGCGCACAGCGCCTGCAGGGCCTCGGCCTGTGCGCGGCGCAGCGGGGCATCGGCCGTCTTGTTGCGGTACTGCAGCAGGGTGACGCCGGTGGCCAGCAGCGGCGCGGTACGCGCCAGCAGACGGGCGGTATCGGGCTCGTCCGGGGTGATCAGGTAGACGCCGCGCGGCGGCGTGGGGGCTGAAGCGTGATTCATCAATGGCTACCGGTAGTGCAACGGGAGTGGGACAATGCGGGCTGTCTGCCCTTGTCCCACCGTGATTATCCGATGACCGACGCTACCGCCACCACCTTCCGCACCTGGATGTGCGTTGTCTGCGGGTTCCTGTACAGGGAAGAGGACGGCCTGCCGGAAGAAGGCATCGCGCCGGGCACGCGCTGGGAAGACATTCCCGATACGTGGACGTGCCCGGACTGCGGCGTGACCAAGGATGATTTCGAGATGGTCGAAGTCGACTGAGCAACGCCCGGACGCCATCGCCCGGGTGCGCGTCTTGGTGCGCTCAATGCAGGCGCGGCACCACGCCACCGAGGCCGACCAGCTTCTCGCGCACGAATTGTGCGTCGCTGGCCTTGGCATTGCGCTTGAGATACAGCCCCAGGTCGCTGCGCGCACCGGCCTCGTAATCCAGCTGCAGGTAGGCCATGCCGCGGTCACGCAGGGCATCGTCCTGTTCCGGCGCCAGCTTCAGCAGGCGGTCGGCACTGCGCGCGGCGCGGTCCCATTCCCCCCGTTCCACGTACACGCCATGCAGGTTGCGCAGCATCCGCATCAGGATCGCGCGTGCCGGCGCCGGATCCAGGATCTGGGCCAGCACATCGTCGTCGGGGACTTCCCCGCCCAGGTGTGAGCGCGCGCGTTCGCGCAGTTCTTCCACGCCAAGCGGGCGGCCGCCGTTGAACGGGTCCATCACCAGCACCCCGTCATTGAGCGGCAGGCGCACCAGGAAATGCCCGGGGAAGGACACCCCGTCCAGCGGGATGCCAAGCCGGCGCGAGACTTCCATCTGCACCAGTGCGAGCGAGATCGGGTTGCCCAGGCGCCGTTCGAAGACCTGGTTCAGATAGCTGTTGCGCGGGTCGTAGTACTCGCCGTGGTCGCCGCTGTAGCCCAGCTCGTCGAACAGGTGGCGGTTGACCGCGGCAATCTTCAGCGGCCACATGTCGATCGTGGCGATCTCGGTGCGCAGGTGGTCAGCGTGGCTCTGCAGGACCGCCTCGTAGACGGCCGGGTCCAGGTCCGGGTATTCGTCCCGGGCGATCAGCAACGCGGTCGGCAACAGCGGCAGCGCCTCGTCATCCAGCTCGGCCAGTGAGTCCCACGTCGGCAATGTGATCTGCCCCTGCATGGGACAAGACTGGCGACAAACGCGCCGCGATTCAAGGGCGCGGCGCGTTTATCCGGACAGTTTTATTTACCGTCGGCGATGCCGGGACCGAACGTGAGCTCGGTGCCGTCTTTGAGCGCCATCTTTTCGGCCTGCCCGGCATTGAGTTCCAGCACGTAGCGGGCCGGCTCGCTGCTGGGGTAAGGCGGGCAACGATCACCGGCCGAACACGGCGGCACATCGCGCTGCTGGCTGACCAGGCGGCGCTGCGCATCGAAGTACAGGATGTCCAGGGCGATCTTGGTGTTCTTCATCCAGTACGCCTGCAGCTCTTCGCGTTCGTGGATGAACAACATGCCGTGATCCTCGGGCATCTGGTCGCGGAACATCAGCCCGCGGGCGCGGGTGTCGTCGTTGGTGGCCAGCTCAACGTGGTAACGGTTGCCGTCCAGCTCCACCCAGTGGCGGGCGTTGGTGCTGGCGCAGCCGGTCAGGGTGAACAGCAGGAGCAGGGGCAGCAGGCGCAACAGGGACATGGGCGTACCTCGTTGGGGTGGCCGGCGCACGGGCCGGCCACGGGGTCAGATCACGATCGGCGGCTCACCGCCGATGATCACCACATCGGCCGGGCGGCGCGCGAACAGGCCAACGGCGACCACGCCCGGCAGCTGGTTGAGCTCGCGCTCCAGCTTGACCGGGTCGGTGATCTCCAGGTGGTGGATGTCCAGGATCACGTTGCCGTTGTCGGTGACCACGCCCTCGCGCCAGGTCGGCTGGCCGCCGGTCATGTCCATGATGCGGCGGGCGACCAGGCTGCGGGCCATCGGGATCACTTCCACCGGCAGCGGGAACTTGCCCAGCACCTTGACCTGCTTGCTCGGGTCGATGATGCACACGAAGCGTTCGCTGGCCTCGGCGATGATCTTCTCGCGGGTCAACGCGGCGCCGCCGCCCTTGATCAGGTTCTTGTTGCCGTCGCACTCGTCGGCCCCGTCCACGTACAGCGACAGGTTGCCGGTATGGTTGAGCTCGAGCACCTCGATGCCGTGCTGCTTCAGGCGTGCGGTGCTCTGGTCCGAGCTGGACACGGCGCCCTTGATGCGGTGCTGGATCCTGGCCAGGGCATCGATGAAGTAGGCCACGGTGGAACCGGTGCCGACCCCGACGATCATGCCGTCTTCGACGTATTCAATGGCTTTTTCAGCGGCCAGGCGCTTGGCTTCGGACATGGCGGGCAACTCTTGGAGGGAAGGGGGTCAGTGTTTTTCCAGCGACAGCAGCAGCTTCCACTGCGCGGCAGTCACCGGGAGGATCGAGAGGCGGTTGCCGCGCGCGGTCAGCGGGAATCCTTCGCCCAGCGCATCGGCGTGCAGCTTGATCTCGTCCAGCGAAATCGTGTCGCGCAGTTTGCGCTCGAAGGCCACGTCCACCAGCATCCAGCGCGGTTCTTCGCGGGTTGCCTTGGCGTCGTAGTAATCGGATCCGGGATCGAACTGGGTGTCGTCCGGATACGCCTCGCTGGCGACCGTTGCCAACCCGACGATGCCCGGCACCTTGGTGTTGGAGTGGTAGAACATCACCCCGTCGCCGACCTTCATGCCATCGCGCATGAAGTTGCGCGCCTGGTAGTTGCGCACGCCGTTCCAGGGCTCACGGCCCACGCGCTGCAGATCATCGATGGAAAAGGCGTCCGGTTCGGACTTCATCAGCCAGTAGCGCTTGCGTGCGGTCATGCGTGGATTTATCGCGGTAGGTGCCGGCCATCGGCCGGTACAGGAACAAGGGTGGTCGCGTCGGTGCAGATCGCATCCACCGCGACGTCCCACGGGTGTACCGGCAGATCATCGACCTGCTGGACCGAGAAGCCGACCCCGACCAGCCACGGCGGCGCCGGGCGCTGGTGGCGGAATGCGAAGCTGCGATCATACCAGCCGCCTCCCATGCCCAGCCGGCGGCCGTGTGCGTCGAAACCAACCAGCGGTGCGACGACCATCGCCATCTGTTCCGGCGCGAGGGTGTCTTCCAGCGGAAGGTCGGGTTCGGGAATGCCGAAGCGGTTGGTGGTCAGTGCCTGCCCGGGCCGCCACGGCGCGAAGCGCAGCGTTTTCTCGTGCAGGACCGGCAGGCAGTAGGTGAGTCCGGGAGGCAGCTGCATCTGCCAGCGGTGCAGTGCGATCTCGCCATCCATCGCCCAGTAGCCGGCGACGTGGCCCTGCGCAGGCGCGAAAGAAAGGGCGAGCAGGCCATCGGCCAGGTGGTCGGCGGCGGCCAGGCGCACGGCGGCGGGGAGATCACGGCGGCGTTGGCGCAACTGCTGGCGCAGTGCGGAGCGCGGGTCGGTCATGCCTGGGTCCGGAGCGTGCGGGGGAAGCGGATAAAACAAGAGCGACGTCCCATGGGAACGCCGCTCTTGCTGGAATATTGCATTCTCCGCCGTGACGATGCATGCGAAACGACCTTGAACCCGGGGTTCAAGTGGGTACGCTGGGGTTCCATCGGGCTTCCCGCTACAAGGCGGACTTGCACTCCCGGCGCCGTCGCGCACCCGTGGTCGTAATTAAGGGACAAGGCGAATGTTTGCACACGCCGTCGTTCACAGCAGAGAACGCGACGAGGATTATAGCCCTCTTGTGCGATTCGACCAGTCCGTTCGTCGGCCCAATTGCATGTCAATTCAGATCGATGAAGGCCGCGCGATGCACGTGTGTAATCAAACACCGCGTGGAACCGATGCGTGGATCAACCTGCGCCGTCAAACGCCCGATCCAGGCGCCGATTCAGATCGCTCAGGGTCTGCTGCAGCGCGATCGCCTGCCGGGCGTGCTCGTCGCGCAGCTGCTGCAGCTCGTGGGCCAGGTTCAGCGCGGCCAGCACCGCGACGCGGTCCACCGCGGCCATCCGGTTGCTCCCCCGGATCTCGCGCATCTTGGCGTCCAGCAGGCGGGCGGCGGCGGTGAGGCTCTCGCGCTCCTCGGCGCCCACGCCCACCGTGTATTCACGATCCAGGATGCGGACACTGACCGGTTCGGTCTGGCTCATGTGTGCTGCTCCAGGGATTTGAGGCGGGTGATCATCGCTTCGACCCGGGAGCGGGCCTGCTCGTTCTTGGCCAGCAGCTGGGAGCGCTCGCCGACCAGTTGCTCCTGCTGGTGGCGCAGGCTGCGGTTTTCCTCGGCTAGGCGCTGGTTGCGCTCAAGCAACGCCTCCACCCGGGCGGCGAAGGCCTGCAATTGGGCGATGGCATCGGCGGGTTCCATGTCCGGCACGATAGGCAAGGGCAGATGGGCCGGTCAAGCGAATATTGCCGGGGCCTGCCGACGGTCGGCCCCGCGGCGCAGGGACGGGCCCCGCAGACGCCCGCCGCAACCCGGCGGACACGGACGGATTGCTACACTGTCGCGCTCACAAACCGTAGTGATCGGCTGCGGTGGCACCTTTATCTGATCGAGCCCCAAGATGACCGAACTCCCGAGTGTCGACGACGTAAACCAGGCCAGCCAGGCCCTGGGCCTGGGCGCCAGCGCCGCTGAACTGCACGGCGGCCTGTGCGGCTGGCTGTCCGCCGGCGGTGCGCCGGTGCGTGAATGGCCGGCCCGCGTGCTGGCCGATGACAACCTGCCGACCCCGGCCGAAGGTGACGCCCTGGCGCGCCTGCTCGATGCCAGCGTGGCGCAGATGGAAGACCGCGATTTCGCGTTCGAACTGCTGCTCAGCGATGCCACCGATACCGCTGCGCAGGCCGATGCCCTGTTCACCTGGGCACGTGCGTTCCTGGGCGGCTTCGGGCTGGGCTCGGGCCAGAACCGCCCGGCGTTGTCCGAAGAAGGGGATGAGGCCCTGACCGATCTGGCCAAGCTGGCCCAGGCCTCCAGCGAAGACTTCGAAAGCGGCAACGACGATGACGAAGACGCGCTGGCCGAGATCGAAGAGTTCATCCGCGTGGCGGTGCTGCTCCTGCACGGCGACTGCGTCATGGCCGCGCGCCATCGGCAGCGTCTGAACTGAGATGGATATCCGGCAGCTGACCGGCATCTCCGCCGCCGAATACACACGTCGCCGCCAGCAGTTGATGGAGATGGCCGGCGATGACGCGATCCTGGTGCTGCCGGCCGCGTCCGAGCGGGTGCGCAGCCTGGATACGCATTACCCGTTCCGCCAGGACTCGGACTTCTGGTACCTGAGCGGCTTCCCGGAACCGGAGGCCGTCCTGGTCCTGATTCCGGGCCGCCGGCATGGCGAGGTGATCCTGTTCTGCCGCGAGCGCGACGCCGACCGCGAAGCCTGGGACGGCGCGCGCGCCGGCCAGGAAGGGGCGGTGTCCCGGTACGGTATGGACGATGCCTACCCGATCGACGATCTGGACGACATCCTGCCCGGCCTGCTGGAAGGGCGCTCGCGGGTGTACTACCACTTCGGCCGCGATGCCGAGTTCGATCTCAAGCTGATCGGCTGGGTCAACCGGGTGCGCTCGCAGGTGCGCCATGGCGCGCAGCCGCCGCATGAATTCCTGGAGCTGGGCCACCTGCTGCACGAGCAGCGGTTGTTCAAATCGACGGCGGAAATCGCGCTGATGCAGCGCGCGGCCGACATCAGCGTGCAGGCCCACCGTGCCGCGATGCACGTGGCCACGCCCGGCATCCACGAGTACGAACTGCAGGCCGATCTGGAGCGCGTGTTCCGGGCCAATGATGCGTGTGCGGCGTACAGCAGCATCGTCGGTGCCGGTGCCAACGGCTGCATCCTGCATTACCGCGACAACAATGCGCGCTCGCAGGATGGCGAGCTGGTCCTGATCGATGCCGGTGCCGAGTACCGCGGGTACGCCAGTGACATCACCCGGACCTTCCCGGTCAACGGTCGCTTCAGCACCGAACAGCGCGCGCTGCATGATCTGGTCGGTGCGGCGCAGGCCGCGGCGCTGGCCCAGGCCCGGCCGGGCAATGCGTACGAAGCCGGCCATCTGGCCGCGGTGGAAACCCTGACCGAAGGTCTGCTGCGGTTGGGCCTGCTCAAGGGCACGCTGGAAGAGAACATCGCCCAAGCGCATTACCAGCGTTTCTACCGGCACAAGACCGGGCACTGGCTGGGCCTGGACGTGCACGACGTGGGCGATTACCGGTTGGCGGGGGATTCGCGGATGTTGGAGCCGGGCATGGTGTTCACCATCGAGCCGGGCCTGTATGTCTCACCGGATGACCGCAGCGTGGACGCGCGCTGGCGTGGCATCGGCATCCGCACCGAAGATGATGTGCTGATCACCGAGGACGGCCATCAGGTGCTGACCGCTGCGTTGGCGCGCAGTGCCGATGAGATCGAAGAAGCGATGGCCAGGCGCTGATCCGCTTTAGGGTAGAGCCACCCCATGGGTGGCTGCGCAGTGCGTGACGAAGGCACCGGTGGCCGTGCGGTGCAGCACACCGGTAGTGCCGGCCGCTGGCCGGCACCCGCATTCCCCCTCAGCTGGCGGCTGCAAACACCGGGCGGGTCAGATTGTCGGCCTCGCCTTCCGTGCACAGCACCTCGTCCTCGATCCGCACACCGCCATACGGGCGGAAGAAGTCCACGCGGTCCCAGTTGATGCTGGCGCCATTGCCCGCCTGCTTCACTTCGTCCAGCAGCATGTCGATGAAGTACACGCCCGGTTCGATGGTGACCACCATGCCGGGTTCCAGCACGCGGGTCATGCGCAGGTACGGATGACCCTGCGGGCGCTCGATGCGGCCACCGCGGTCGCTGGCCGCAAAGCCGGCCACGTCATGCACCTGCAGGCCGATCAGATGGCCCAGACCATGCGGGAAGAAGGCCGCGCTGACGCCGGTGGCCAACGCCGCCTCGGGCGAGACGTTGAGCACGCCGAAGTCCTTGAGGATGCCCATCAGCGACAGGTGTGCGTCGATGTGCAGCTGCTTGTAATCCACGCCGGCACGCACGGCGGCGCCCATCTGCTGCTGGGCCGCGTCCACCGCGTCGATCAGGGCCTGGAATTCGTCATGTCCGCTCGCCGCGTAGGTGCGGGTGATGTCGCTGGCATAGCCGTACGCGCTGGCACCGGCGTCGATCAGGAAGCTGCGCAGCGGGGCCGGCGCGCTGCGGCCCAGATCGGTGTAATGGAGCACGGCGGCGTGTTCGTTGAGGCCGATGATGTTGCCGTACGGCAGCTCATTGGCGTCCTGGCCGACCGCACGGCAGTACGCCATGTGGATCTCGAACTCGCTGGCGCCAGCGCGGAACGCGGCCTCGGCGGCACGGTGGCCGCGCACGCCCAGTCGCTGGGCTTCGCGCATCAGCGCGATTTCATAGGGGGTCTTGTAGCCGCGCTGCCAGTCCAGGTAATCGATCACCGGCGCCGGGTTGTTCGGCACGAACGCGCCCAGCGTACTCTGCGGCTCACCGAGAATCGCGCAGCGGGTCGCGTCCTTCGGCAGCAGCGCCAGGGCATCCTCGGGTTTACGGATGATCTTGATGTCGACATGCTCGACCCACCAGCCATTCGGTGCATCGGGCACCACGTGCCAGTAATCGAAGGGCTGGTAGAAAATCAGCGTGGGGCGCTGCCCCGGGGTGTACACCAGCCAGCTGTTGGGCAGCTTGGTCAGTGGCAGCCAGGCCTTGAAATTCGGGTTCACTGCATACGGGTAATCGCGATCGTCGAAGGCCTGGTAGTGCTGCGTGCCGCTGGGAATCACCAGATGGTCGAAGCCGCCACGGGCCAGCGCTTCATCGGCGCGCTGGCGCATCACGCTGGCATGGTGGGAATACAGGGCGCCGAGGTCTGGCTGGTTCATGGCATGAAGCTCGCTGACAGTGCGGAATGCAGCCCTAGATTCTGCCGTAATCGCGCCGTCGGTGCTGTGCCGGAACCGGCGCTCACACTGCCGAAGTTTCCTCGGCGATCCACTGCCGCAGCTGCTCGCGTGCTTCGCGCGCCAGGGTCAGGAAGCGGAAGCCCACCCAGGCCTGGCCCGGCGCATGGGTCTGCTCGCTCCACAGCAGGTGCACGCCCACCTCGATCAGCAGCGGCTGCCCCTGTGGCCCGGCGATGGTGAACTGCAGCTGGTACAGCGCATCGTCCTGCATCGGCACCGAGGCCAGCATCAGCATGCCGGTCTCGGAGACATTGCCGAGCCGGCCGATCACGGTCTCGGCCATCTGGTCGGTGACGGGCACCAGCTCGGTCACCTGGCGGCGCGGGGCGCGGCGGGTATCGGGTGTGGTCATCCGGCGTTCTCCGCAGGGCTGCCGGCCAGCGAGCGCAGGGTGCGCAACGTGGCCTGCCAGGCGCGGTCGATCAGCCTGCCCTTGTCTTCGGTGACGATCCGCGCCTGACCGTGTGCCATCAGCCGTGCCAGGGCATCGAGCGAATGCTCGCCGACCTTCTGCCCGCGTTGATTGACGAACAGGGCGTTGTCGGTGATCAGGCTGTACCAGGACAGCCGCTGCCGGCGCACATCGCCCTGCTGGTTGGTGGTGAATTCGAACCAGGTGCCGAACGGCAGCGTGCGCAGCTGGCGATAGCAGTCGTCCTCGGCGGTGCTGCGCGCGAGCGGGGCGACCTTGCGCGGGTCGCTGGCGTCGGCCTGTTCGCCCAGCCGGGTGCGGGCGCGCAGGCGTGCGGTGAGTTCGGTACGCGAGCTGCTATCGTCCTCGCCCCCGGGCGTGGACAGGCGCCGCGCGATGGCGGCGGCTTCGTCCTGGTGATAGCCGACCTGCAGCAGGGCCGATTCGACTTCGCTGCCCAGCACGTCATCGCGCTCGGCCGCGCCGGGCGCCAGACAGGTGACCTCGGCGATCCGGGCCGTTTCCTGCTGGCGCTGCTGCCACTGCGGCGAGGTCTCGCCGTTGCGCAGCAGGGTGAGTGTGAGTACGTCCGACCACGCTTGCTTGAGCAGGGCCTGCACGAAGCGCGGGGGCGCGGCCTGTGCGCACAGCTGCTCGATGCTGGTGCTGGCCTGCTGCTTGGCCGCTTCCAGCCGCTCCTTGCCGCGGGCAGCCTCGACATGCCGCCGCTCGGCCAGTTCGGCCTTGTGGGCCAGGGCGCGGAAGTGCTGCTGGATTTCCTCGTTGGCGGTGTCGAACACCGCCACATCGCCGTCGTACTGGTTGACCACCTGATCAACGGCGTGGCCGAGCTTCTGCACCAACTGCGGGTCCACGTCTTCCTCGCCCAGCCAGTTGGCGCCGGCCTCGGCCACCGCATTGAGCAGTTCGCGCGCGGGGTGCTGGTCACGCACGAAGAACGCCGGGTCGGACAACGCAGCACGGGCGACCGGCACCTGCAGGCGGGTCAGCAGGTCGGCGGCCACGGCCTCGGGCCGGACCTCGCGCTGGATCTGCCCGTACAGCATGTCCAGCAGATCGAAGGTGTCGCTGTCCTTGACGGTCAAGGCCGCCTGCGCGCCATGGTCCGCGCGGACCTGGGCAAGCAGGGCGTTGTGCAGATCGGCCATGCTGCGGCGCGCTCCGCCCGGGGCAATTGCCTGGGTCTGCAGCTTGGCCAGCGTGGCGTGCACGGCCTCAGCGGGAACGGCCAGAGCGGCGGGAGTTTCGGGGGCGAGGAACGCGGTGTTGGTGGGATGCCCGGGTACCTCACCCGGCGGCGCGACGGCCTGCGCGGCCATCGCGCTACCGCCCGGCACCGACCCGGCGGCATGCGCCTGGCGGGCCGCACCCAGCAACTGGTGCAGGGCCGACATCGCCGGGGCGCCAAGGTCGGCCGCCGCAGGCGAGGCGTGGGTGGCCGTCGACGATGCAGGCGTCGATGCCGACGCCGACGCCGCGGCCGCGGCACCGTCATCGGTGGGCGTGCGGTCGGCCGGCCCGGCGGCCGGCGGCGCCATCGCCATGGCTTCCTGGGTCATGGCTGCCCAGCCGGCGCTGGGGGCGCTGCCGTTCCAGCCGGTCAACGGGCGTGCGGCGGCGCCGCCACGGGCGCCGGGCAGGCCGCGTTCGGGGCCGGTGATGATCCGGCGCGTCGTGGCCGAGCGCGCCAGATAGGGGGTGTAGACCAGCCCGGGCAGGACACCTTCGTGCGCCAGCAGGATGTTGGCGCGCTCCAGCAGCTCACCCAGCCGTTCCAGCAGTTGGCGGTCGAACACGCGGTACAGCGCCAGCTGCGTTTCCAGGGCCAACGCGAAGTCCTCACCCAGGTCGCGCACGATCCGGCACAACACCTGCGGCCCGAACGGCAGGTCGTCGACATCGAAGGCCGGGCCGGCGGCGAGCACGCCGAAACGCTGGCCAAGCAATTGCAGCGCGCTGGCCGAGCGCTGCGCTTCGCGGCGGATGATATCGACCAGGACGATGTCGCGATCCACGTCGGTGTCGTTGACCAGGGTCAGCGCGGTGGCGGTGACGGCCACCTCGGTCGGGACGGTACGCTGGGTGTGCCGGGGCCCACGCAGGGTCGCAAGGCTGGCGCCCAGCGCGGCCAGAAAGCGCGGGCCGAACTGCGCGTTGACCTCATGCAGCTGCCGGGCCTGGGCGAAGATGTCCGCCTGGATCTGGCTGTTGCGCGCCCGCTCGGCATCGCGGAACAGCTCGCGCTCGAGCTCGACGATGGTCAGTTTGAGCGGGGTGGTGAGGGTCTGCACCGCCAGCCCGTGCAGCGCGGCCAGCAGGCGACGCACGCGCGGGGGCGCGGCCACGTCCGCAAATCGGGTCATGTCAGGCTGGGACGACGAAGGTGCGGGCGCAGACATCCGATGTTCTTCCAGCTCCCCTGAGAACACGGAATCTAACGGTTTCGCCGGGTCCCTGCCATAACGGGCCCGTCTGGCGGGCCAGGAGCCGGCCAGCGGCCGGCATTGCCCCTCGGGGCAGGAGCCGCAACGTCAGGGCAGGAACAGCTCGACCACGTCGTTGGTGAAGCGCCGGCCCAGTTCGGTCGGCGTGGCGTAATCGCCGGTCACGGTCATCCAGCCGTTGGCCACGGCCAGGCGCAGTGGCTCGGCGATCTGCGCCCGGTCCAGGCCGGTACGCGATTCGAAATCCTTCAGGCCAAACCCTTCATGCAGGCGCAGCAGGTTGAGCATGTACTCGAACGGCAGGCGCTCGGCGCTGATCACATCGTCGCCGCCGATCGAAGCCAAGGTGCCGGCGGTATCCATGAAGGTCTGCGGATGCTTGTGCTTCCAGCGGCGCAGCACGTGCTCTTCTGCACCGCTGCTGATCTTGCCGTGCGCGCCGGCGCCGATCCCCAGGTAATCGCCGAAGCGCCAGTAATTGAGGTTGTGCTGGCTCTGCCGGCCCGGCTTGGCATAGGCGCTGACCTCGTACTGCGCGTAGCCGGCCTCGGCCAGCATCTGCTGGCCGTGCTCCTGGATGTCCCACGCCGAATCCTCGTCGGGGATGCCCTGCGGCGGCCGCGCGAAGAACACGGTGTTCGGCTCCAGCGTGAGCTGGTAGTGCGACATATGCGTGGGCTGCAGCGCAAAGGCGCGCTCCAGGTCATGCTCGGCCTGGGCCAGCGTCTGCTGCGGCAGCGCGTACATCAGGTCGATGTTGAAGTTGTCGTAGCCGGCGTCCTGCGCCAGCTTCACCGCCCGCTCCGCCTCGCCACTGTCGTGGATGCGGCCCAGGCGCTTGAGCGCCGCGTCGTTGAAGGTCTGGATGCCGAAGCTGATCCGGTTCACGCCGGCCGCACGGTAGCGGTCGAAACGGCCGTGCTCGGCGGTGCCCGGGTTGGTCTCCAGGGTCACTTCCAGGTTCGGTGCGAAGCGCAGCCGCGCCGAGGCCGCCTGCAGGAAGCGGTCGATGGCCTCCGGCGGGAACAGGCTCGGTGTACCGCCGCCGAAGAACACGCTGCTTACCACCCGGCCCCAGACCAGCGGCAGGTCCTGATCGAGATCGCGGATCAACGCATCGATGTAGGCCTCGAACGGCAGCTCGCCCTTGGCCGCATGCGAGTTGAAATCGCAGTACGGGCATTTGCGCACGCACCACGGCAGATGCACATACAGCGCCAGCGGTGGCGTTACCAGCCGCGGGGCGTGGTCGTGATCGCCGGTGCAGGCTTCGCCGGGCAGGTGGGAGCAGTGGTCGTGTGACATCAGAGCAGGGCGGGCAGTTTCTGCTTCAGCAGTTGCAGGGCTTTGGCGCGGTGGCTCATCGCGTTCTTCAGGTCCGGCGCCATTTCGGCAGCGGTCTGCGCCAGCACCGGGTCCAGGAACAGCGGGTTGTAGCCGAAGCCGTGGCTGCCGCGCAGCGCATCGACGATCACGCCTTCCCAGCTGCCTTCGCAGATCAGCGGCTGCGGGTCATTGGCATGGCGCAGCAGCACGATCACTGCGTAGAAGCGGGCCGTGCGGCGATCGGCCGGTACGTCGCGCATCGCCTCGAGCAGCTTGGCGTTGTTGGCGGCATCGTTGGTCGGGCTGCCGGCGTAGCGCGCGCTGTACAGGCCGGGTGCGCCGTCGAGCGCATCTACGATCAGGCCCGAGTCGTCGGCCAGCGCGGGCAGGCCGGTGCTCTGGCAGGCATGGCGCGCCTTGATCAGGGCGTTCTCGACGAAGGTCAGGCCGGTTTCCGGCACGTCACTGACGCCCAGCTCGCCCTGCGCCACGATCTCCAGCGGCAGGCCGGCGAGCATCGCCTGCAGTTCTTTGAGTTTGCCGGCGTTGCCGCTGGCCAGGACCAGTTTCATTGCTTGGGCTCCAGCAGATCCCACGTGTTGCCGTACAGATCGCGGAACACCGCGACCGTTGCGTAGACCTCCTCGCGTGGGGTTTCGAGGAAGGTCACGCCACGCGCGGTCATCGCCGCGTGGTCACGCCAGAAATCATCGGTGTTCAGGAAGAAGCCGACCCGGCCGCCGGTCTGGTTGCCGATCCGCGCGCGCTGTTCGTCGTTGCTCGCGCGCGCCAGCAGCAAGGCCGCCGCACTGCCGTCGGTCGGCCCGACCACGACCCAGCGCTTGTCACCCTGGTCGATGTCATCGATCAGGGTGAAGCCCAGCGCGCCGGTGTACCAGGCAATCGCCTCGTCGTAGTCGGCCACCACCAGGGTGGTCAGGGCGATGCGACGGTTCATGCCTGGGCCAGGGCCGCCTGCTGCGCGGCGAACAGATCCTTGATGCCCTTCTCGGCCAGCGCCAGCAGCGCATCCAGTTCATCGCGGCGGAACGCATGGCCTTCGGCGGTGCCCTGCAATTCGATGAAGCCGCCACCGTCGTTCATCACGACGTTCATGTCGGTATCGCAATCGCTGTCTTCGGCGTAATCCAGATCCAGCACCGGGGTGCCGCGGTACACGCCGACCGACACCGCGGCGACCGCGCCGAAGATCGGGTTGCGCTTGATGTCGCCGCGCTTGATCAGGAAGTTCACCGCATCCACCAGGGCCACGTAGGCGCCGGTGATCGCGGCGGTACGGGTGCCGCCATCGGCCTGCAGTACGTCGCAATCCAGAGTGATGGTGCGCTCGCCGAGTGCGCCGCGGTCAATGCAGGCGCGCAGCGTGCGGCCGATCAGGCGCTGGATTTCCAGCGTGCGGCCACCCTGCTTGCCGCGGGCGGCTTCGCGGTCGTTACGGGTGTGGGTCGAACGCGGCAGCATGCCGTACTCGGCCGTCACCCAGCCTTCGCCCTTGCCACGCAGGAAGCCCGGCACGCGGTTTTCCACGGTGGCGGTGCACAGCACGCGGGTCTCGCCGAAGCTGACCAGGACCGAGCCCTCGGCGTGACGGGTGAAGGCGCGCTCGATGCGCACTTCGCGCAGCTGGTCGGCCTGGCGGCCACTGGGACGGGAATCAGTCATGCTCAAGTTCCGGTAAGACGGGGATGCGGGGCCACGCCCGGGCCGGGGACCGGCGGGCGAGGAGGCTCTAAGGAGACCGCTAGGGTACCATTTGCACTTTGAGAGCACCGGAAACCCGCATGATTCGAAGCATGACCGCCTATGCCAACGGCGAGCGCGCCACCCGCTGGGGCACGCTGGCCTGTGAGCTGCGCTCGGTCAACCACCGGTTCCTGGAGGTGGGCGTGCGCCTGCCCGAAGAACTGCGTGCGTTGGAGCCGCACCTGCGCGAGCGCGTCGCTTCCCGCTGCAGCCGCGGCAAGATCGATCTGGTCATGCGCCTGCGCGCGCCGGAGGTCACCGGGGCACTGGTGGTCAACGATGCGCTGCTGGGCCAGCTCGGCGAGCTGGCGACCCGGTTGTCCTCGGGTTTCCCCAGCCTGCAGGTGAGCTTCACCGAACTGTTGCAGGTGCCGGGCGTGATGCAGGGCGAGGCGGTCGATGCCGCTGCGCTGCATGCCGAAGCCCTGGCGCTGCTGGATACGGCGCTGGACGGCTTCGTCGCCGCGCGTGAGCGTGAAGGCGACAAGCTGGCCACCGCGATCCAGGAACGCGTGGACAGCATCGAGCGCATCGCCGCCGAGGTCACCACCCTGATCCCGCTCATCCGCGAAGGCCAGCGCACCAAGCTTTCCGCCCGCCTGGCCGACCTGCCGCATCCGGTCGATCCCGGCCGTGCCGAGCAGGAGCTGGTGATGTGGCTGCAGAAGCTGGACGTGGACGAGGAACTGGACCGCCTGGGCAGCCACATCGCCGAGATCCGCCGCGTCTTCAAGCAGCGTGAGCCGGTCGGCCGCCGGCTGGACTTCCTGCTGCAGGAGTTCAACCGCGAGGCCAACACGCTGGGCTCCAAATCGGTGGACAGCCGCACCTCCAATGCCGCCGTCGAGCTGAAGGTGCTGATCGACCAGATCCGCGAACAGGTGCAGAACATCGAATGAGCAGCCCGATCCCGCCCGTCGGCGCACCTGCGCGCGGCACCCTGTACATCGTCGCCGCGCCTTCCGGGGCCGGCAAGAGCAGCATCGTCAACGCCACCCTGGCCCGCGACCCGCAGATCGCCCTGTCGATCTCGTTCACCTCGCGCGCCACGCGCCCCGGTGAGATCAATGGCGAGCACTACCACTTCGTCAGCGCCGAGGAATTCGAGCGGATGATCGCCGCCGGCGACTTCTTCGAGCATGCCTGGGTGCATGGCGACTGGAAGGGCACCGCCCGTCAGTCGGTCGAGCCGCAGCTGTCGGCCGGCCAGGACGTGCTGCTGGAGATCGACTGGCAGGGGGCCCAGCAGGTCCGTCAGCTGGTGCCGGGCACGGTCACCGTGTTCATCCTGCCGCCGTCCAAGCAGGCGCTGCAGGACCGGATGCGCAAGCGCGGGCAGGACAGCGAGGCAGTGATCGCCCAGCGCCTGTCCGCCGCGCGTGAAGAGATGCTGCACTTCAACGACTTCGACTACGTGATCGTCAACGAGGTCTTCGAGACCGCGGTGGACGAACTGTGCGCCATCTTCACGGCCAGCCGCCTGCGCCGGGAGGCCCAGAAGGTCCGCCACGCGGGGCTCATCCAGGCCCTGCTGACCCAGGATCCGGCCACAACCGACTGATTCTCAACGGGGTACTAGCCGGTTGGCTTGATTTTGTCCAGCCCTGGCCGGTACAATCCGTCCCCTTTCCCTCATTCGATTGAGCAGCCCTCACCGGCTGCCGGGAGCCCGCATGGCCCGCATCACCGTAGAAGATTGTCTGGAAGTCGTTAACAACCGTTTCGAACTGGTCATGATGGCGTCCAAGCGCGCCCGTCAGCTGGCCAATGGCGTCCAGGCCACCCTGGACAACAGCGAAACCGAAGACAAGCCGACCGTGCTGGCGCTGCGCGAAATTGCCGCCCGCAAGATCGACAACGCCCTGATCGACGAAGTCGAGAAGGCCGAGCGCGAGCGTGCCGAGCGTGAAGCACTGGAATGGGCCGCTGCCGAAGTCGTTGCCGACGAAGACATGTCCAAGAACGACGACTGATCGCCTCGCGCGTTCGTTGTTGTTGCTGCGAACAGCCCGCCTTCTGGCGGGCTGTTTCGTTTGTGCGGCCGGTGGATCCGGTGCACGCGTGTTGTTGCAGGTGAAACTCCCTGTTCAGGGGTTTGCCGATATCACGCCGCTGGCATAGTCTTTGAGCATGAACCCAGGCCCCACTGCCAAGGTCGCCACGCCCGCCGGCGCGGCCGTACCCGACTATGTCCTCCAGCTTGAGCGCGCAGCGCACTATCTGCCGCCCGACCAATTGCCGCTGCTGCGCCGCGCCTGGGAAGTAGGCGCGGCCGCGCATGCCGGCCAGACCCGCAAGTCCGGCGAGCCCTACATCACCCATCCGGTTGCCGTGGCCCAGGTGCTGGCCGAGCTTGGCCTGGACGTGGAGGCGCTGATCGCTGCGATCCTGCACGACACCATCGAAGACACGCCGCTGACCCGTGAAGAGCTGGCCGCCGAGTTCGGCGAAGCGGTGGCCGAACTGGTCGATGGCGTCACCAAGCTGGACAAGCTGAAATTCCGCGACCGCCAGGAAGCGGCGGCGGAGAGTTTCCGCAAGATGCTGCTGGCGATGTCGCGCGACCTGCGCGTGATCATGATCAAACTGGCTGACCGCCTGCACAACATGCGCACGCTGGGCGCGCAGAGCCGCGAGGCACGCGGCCGCATCGCACGCGAGACACTGGAGATCTACGCCCCGATCGCGCAGCGGCTGGGCATGAGCCTGGTCAAGAGCGAGCTGCAGAACCTCGGGTTCAAGGCGTTGTACCCGTGGCGCCACGCGATCCTGGAAAAACACATCCGCAGCCAACCGGTGGTGCGCCGCGAGGCGATGGCGCAGGTGGAGGTGCAGTTGAGCCAGCGCCTGGCCAAGGAAGGGCTGGAGCACCGTCTGGTCAGCCGGATCAAGACGCCGTGGAGCATCTACAACAAGATGTGCGACGAGAACAAATCCTTCGATCAGGTGATGGATGTGTTCGGGTTCCGGTTGGTGGTGCGCAACGTGCTCAACTGTTATCACGCGCTGGGTTCGGTGCATGCCACCTTCAAACCGCTGGATGGGCGCTTCCGCGATTTCATCGCGATCCCCAAGGCCAACGGGTATCAGTCGCTGCACACGGTGCTGTTCGGGCCGTATGGCTCGCCGATCGAGGTGCAGATCCGCACTGAGGAGATGGACCTGATCGCCGAGCGTGGTGTGGCGGCGCACTGGACCTACAAGTTCGGTGGCGACTCGCCCAACAGCGCCCAGAGCCGTGCGCATGCCTGGATCGTGGAGTTGATCGATTCGCAGCGGGCCGCGGGCTCGTCGCTGGAGTTCCTGGACAACGTCAAGGTGGACCTGTTCCCGGACGAGGTCTATCTGTTCACGCCCAAGGGCAAGATCCTGGCGCTGCCGCGCAATTCCACGGCGCTCGATTTCGCCTATGCGGTGCATACCGATGTGGGCAACATGGCCGTGGCCTCGCGCGTGGACAAGAAGCTGGTGCCGCTGCGCACCAAGCTGGTCAGCGGGCAGACGGTGGAAGTGATCACCGCGCGCTCGGCCACGCCCAAGCCGCAGTGGCTGGAGTTCGTGGTCAGTTCGAAGGCGCGCACGGCGATCCGTCATCAGCTCAAGCAGCTGGAGCACGAGGACGCGGTGCAGCTGGGCCATCGGATGCTGGATCGTGCGCTGGAGGCGATGGACAGTTCGCTGGAACGCCTGCCCAAGGGACGCCTGGATGCGTTCCTGGCCGAGCACCGGTATCCGCGCCTGGAGGCCCTGCTGGCCGAAGTGGCGCTGGGCAACTGGATGCCCAACCAGGCAGCGCAGGCGTTGATGGCGTATGCGGAGCTGCGCGGTGGGGCGCACTCCAAGCATTCGCAGGAGAAGATCCTGATCAACGGCAGCGAGCGCGGGGTGGTCAGCTTCGCGAACTGCTGTCAGCCGATTCCGGGTGACGACATCATGGGCTACCACACGGCCGGCAAGGGCATCGTGGTGCATCGGCTGGATTGCCCGAACCTGGCCGAGCTGCGCAAGTCGCCGGAGCGCTGGGTGCCGATCGGGTGGGATACGACGGTGTCGGGTGACTACGATACGTCGTTGATCGTGGAGGTGGAGAACGGCACCGGCGTGCTGGCGCAGTTGGCGGCGGCGATCGCGCAGAGCCATTCGAACATCGAGCGGGTGGATTATCTGGACCGCGATTTCAATGCGGCGGTGCTGTGTTTCAACGTGCAGGTGCGCGATCGGAACCACTTGGCTGAAGTGATGCGGCGTCTGCGGCGGTTGTCGGTGGTGCAGTCGGTCAGGCGCCAGTAACGCGCGAACTGCTACCCGCCAACGGCGGTTCACGTGCGCCTTCTCGCTGCGTGGAGGAGGTGACGGGCAGGCCGGGGCAGGACCCGCTGCAAGTACGTCCCTGTAAGCTCGTGTGTTGCCATCCATGGCAACACACGGTCCTGCCCCGGCCCACCCGTCACCTCCCTGCCAAGGCGTGCGGGGGTGCGGAGAGAGGTGGCGTGGCTACCGCGAACGGATGGGTCATTGGCGCTGCGCGGGTGGGGGGCGTCCACGCATGGCGTGGCGCTACCCGCGGGGGCGCTACAATTGCGTTCCCCCTTTTGAATCGTGGAGTTTCCATGTCCCGTCAGATCATTACCAGCGCCAAGGCCCCGGCGGCCATTGGTCCGTATTCGCAGGCCGTGCGTGCGGGCAACACCGTGTATTTCTCGGGCCAGATTCCGCTGGATCCGGCAACCGGTGACATCGTGGGTGTGGGCGATATCGAGGCGCAGGCGCGTCGTGCGTTCGACAACCTGAAGGCTGTGGCCGAAGAGGCCGGTGGTTCGCTGGATCAGATCGTGCGTCTGGGCCTGTACCTGACCGATCTGGGCGAGTTCGCCAAGGTCAACGCAGTGATGCAGGATTACTTCAAGGCGCCGTTCCCGGCGCGTTCGACCATCGAAGTGGCGGGTCTGCCGAAGGCCGCCAACTTCGAAGTCGATGCGGTGATGGTGCTCGACCAGGCCTGACGTGGCGCGGTCACGGGCTCCTGCACCGGCGCTGGCCGCGGCCGGGGAGGCATCGTTGTCGATGCTCTCCGGTATCGGGCCGGCGGTGGCGATCAAGCTGGCCGCCCGTGGCCTGTTGTCGCTGCAGGACCTGTGGCTGCATCTGCCGCTGCGCTATGAAGACCGTACCCGGCTGACCACCATCGCCCAGTTGCAGCCGGGGGTGGCGGCGCAGGTGGAGGGGCGGGTGAGTGCGGTGGAGCGGGGATTCCGCTATCGGCCGGTGCTCAAGGTCGCGATCGAGGACGATTCGTACGGTACGCTGGTGCTGCGTTTCTTCCATTTCCGCGCCCAGCAGGTCTCGCAGTTTGCCGTGGGCACGCGTATCCGCTGCTACGGCACCGCCAAGCCCGGCCATCACGGGCTGGAGATCGTCCATCCCAGTTACCGGGTGATGGGCGGCAATGAGGATGACGAGCTGGGCGACAGCCTCGATCCGGTGTATCCGGCGGTCGAGGGGGTGGGCCCGGCCACGATGCGGAAATTCATCGGGCTGGCACTGGACAAGCTGCCGGAAGAATCCCTGCTTGAACTGTTGCCGCCGGGTTGGTTGTCCGGGCTGGGCCTGCCGTCGCTGCGCAGTGCGCTGCTGACCGTACACCGGCCACCGCCGGACGCGGATCTGGTGGCGCTGGCCGCGGGCCGGCATCCGGCACAACGTCGCCTGGCCATTGAAGAATTGCTGGCGCACCACTTGAGTCTGCGCCGTCAGCGCATGGCGTTGCAGGCGCATCACGCGCCGTCGCTGCGCGGGCAGGGTGCCTTGGTTGCGCAGCTGCGCGACAGCTTGCCTTTCCAGCTGACCGGTGCGCAGCAGCGCGTGTTCGAGCAGATCCGCAAGGACCTGGCCAAGGCGCATCCGATGTTGCGGCTGGTACAGGGCGATGTGGGCTCGGGCAAGACCGTGGTGGCCGCGTTGGCGGCGATGCTGGCGGTGGAGCGGGGCAAGCAGGTCGCACTGGCCGCTCCCACCGAACTGCTCGCCGAGCAGCACATGAACAATCTGCGCGCCTGGCTGGAACCGCTGGGCGTGCGCACCGCATGGCTGGCCGGCAAGGTCACCGGCAAGGCGCGCACCAAGGTGCTGGCCGAGGTCGCCTCGGGTGAGGCGCAGGTGGTGGTCGGTACCCACGCGCTGATGCAGGACAGTGTGGTGTTCAAAGATCTCGCGCTGGCGATCGTCGATGAGCAGCACCGCTTCGGCGTGCACCAGCGGCTGGCGCTGCGCGACAAGGGCGCGGACGGACGCAGCGTGCCGCACCAGCTGGTGATGACGGCGACGCCGATTCCGCGCACCCTGGCGATGTCCGAGTACGCCGATCTGGATGTCTCGGCGATCGATGAGCTGCCGCCGGGGCGTACACCGGTGCAGACCGTGGCGCTCAACAACGATCGCCGGCCGGAGCTGATCGAACGCATCGCGGTGGCCTGCCGCGAAGGCCAGCAGGTCTATTGGGTCTGCACGCTGATCGAAGAAAGCGAAGAGCTCGATGCGACACCCGCCCAAGCCACGTTCGAATCGCTGCAGGCATTGCTGCCAGGAGTGCGCGTCGGGCTGGTGCACGGGCGGCTGAAGGCGAGTGAGAAGCTGGCGACGATGGTCGCGTTCAAGGCCGGTGAGATCGATCTGCTGGTGGCCACCACGGTGATCGAAGTGGGCGTGGACGTCCCCAATGCCTCATTGATGATCATCGAGAACGCCGAGCGTCTCGGCCTGGCCCAGCTGCATCAGCTGCGCGGCCGGGTAGGGCGCGGCTCGGCCGTGTCGCGGTGCGTGCTGCTGTACCAGGCGCCGCTGTCGAACATGGCGCGCGAGCGGCTGGAAACAATGCGGCAGACCAATGATGGCTTCCTGATCGCCGAGAAGGATCTGGAGCTGCGTGGCCCGGGCGAACTGCTGGGCACACGACAGACCGGCCTGGCCGGCTTCAGGATGGCCGATCTGGCCCGCGACGCGGATCTGCTCCCGGGCGTGCATGACCTGGCCGAGCGACTGCTGTCGGAGGCACCTGACGTCGCCGATCAGGTGGTGCGGCGCTGGATCGGCACGGCCGTGCGCTACGCGTCGGCATAACGCCCTGCCGCATGGCGCCAAGGGCACCGCCTTGTATTTGTCATGACAGGGTGCGAAAGTCCCTTGCCGATTATCAAGACGGCAACGATGAGCAAGAAGATTCCGCTGTTGATCGACACCGACCCGGGTGTCGATGATGCCCTGGCCCTGTTGATGGCCTTTGCCGATGAGCGCCACGATATCGTTGGCCTGACCATCGCCGCCGGCAACGTTGGCCTGGACCACACGGTCCGCAATGCCCTCAAACTGTGCGAAGTGGCTGGCCGCGACGATGTGCCGGTCTACGCCGGCACCGCCGACCCGCTGCTGCACCCCTCCGTCGATGCCGCCCATGTGCACGGCGCCGACGGCTTCGGCGACGTCAACCTGACGGCCGCCAAGCGCCAGGCCGAAGCAGAGCACGCCGCACTGGCGATCCTGCGCCTGTCGCACGAATACGCCGGTGAACTGTTCCTGGTCGCGCTCGGTCCGCTGACCAACCTGGCCTTGGCCCTCAAGCTCGACCCGACCCTGCCGCAGCGCGTGAAGCGCTTCCTGGTCATGGGCGGCGCGGTCACCTGCCACGGCAACATCACCCCGGCCGCCGAGTTCAACATCGCCTTCGATCCGGAGGCGGCGCACATCGTGTTCACCGGCTTCCCGCACATCGAAGTGGCCGATTGGGAAGCCACCGTGGCCCACGGCCTGCTGCACGCCGATGTGGAGCAGTGGCTGGCCGCCGACAGCGACAAGGCCCGGTTCTACGAGCTGATCTCGCGCCAGACCCGCCTGTGGTCTGAAGACAGCCGTGGCGAGCGCTGGTACGCCGCCGATGCCCTGGCGATGGCCTGGGCGCTCCAGCCGGAAGGCGCGCTGCGGGTGGAATCGCGTCCCCTGAACGTGGAACTGGCCGGTGTGCACAGCCGGGGTGCTACCATTGTCGACTGGAACCGCCAGACCGGGCAGCCTGACAACACTCAGCTGCTGATGGCCTACGACCAGGGTCGCTTCGAGGCCCAGGTGAGGGCGGCACTCGGCGTCTGATGACGCCGCTGCGGCGGACCTTTCGCACGGTTGATGGACCCGGCTTGCCCTTTGCGGCGGCCGGGACTATAATGCCGCTCTTGACCACCAGCCCTTATTACGGTGCGCGCCCATGAAGGCCGATATTCATCCTGCTTACCGCGACGTGGTTTTCCACGACGTTACCTCTGATTTCAAGATCCTGACCCGTTCGACCATGTCCACCAAGGACACGATCAAGTGGGAAGACGGCAACGAGTACCCGCTCGTCAAGGTTGAAATCTCCTCGGCTTCGCATCCGTTCTACACGGGCAAGCACAAGGTGATCGACACCAGCGGCCGTATCGACAAGTTCCAGAAGCGTTTCGGCAAGCCGGCGCCGACCGCAGCCTGATCTGTCGACGCAGCTGCTTGAAAACAACGGTCGCCTTGGCGGCCGTTGTTTTTTGTTGTTTCCGGTTTGCTGAACGCCAGGTGAGGCCCGCATGCCCCGCCGACGGAACGCTGTGTCCGTGAGTTGGCGCGAGCCCTTGCGCGCGCTGGGATAGCGGCTGCGGTGGGGTCCGCAACCGGCGTCTACGACTTCCGTCCTAGGGCGTCGAAAATGTTGCTGTGCGATAATGGCGGGATCCACGATAACGATCGTGGACTTCCTTCACGTGCCTGACCCATGCGCTTGGGCGGGCGCCTTCCCTCGAGGAGCGCACACAGTGTCCGATCTTGATCAGGTCACGCTCAACGCCGGCGACAAGTCGGTTGTTCTGCCAGTCATCAAACCCACGCTCGGCAACGATTGCGTCGATATCTCGAAGCTGACCAAGGAAACCGGTCTCTTCACGTACGACTCCGGCTTCACCGCCACCGCCAGCTGCAAGTCCGCCATCACCTATATCGACGGTGACAAGGGCGTGCTGCTGTATCGCGGTTACCCCATCGAGCAGCTCTCGGAAAAGTCGAGCTACGTCGAAGTGGCCTACCTGCTGATCAACGGCGAGCGTCCGAGCGCCGAGCAGCTGAAGGCCTTCACCGACGAGCTGGCGGCCGAAGCCGATGTGGATCCGTCGATCAACACGCTGATCGGCAGCTTCGCCAAGGATGCCCATCCGATGGCCATCCTGACCGCCGCCATCGCGCAGCTGTCGGGCATCTACCACGCCTCGCTGGACCTGTCCGACGCCGAACAGCGTCGCCATGCCGCGGTGCGCCTGATCGCCAAGGTGCCGACCCTGTCGGCCCTGATCTACCGCCACGGCAAGGGCCTGCCGGCCAACAAGCCGGACACCTCGCTGGATTACGTCAGCCGCTTCCTGAAGCAGACCTTCGAGTCCGCCGATGGCCAGTACGAGCTGAACCAGGACGTGGTCAAGGCGCTGGATCTGCTGTTCATCCTGCACGCCGATCATGAGCAGAACGCCTCGACCTCGACCGTGCGTCTGGTCGGTTCGACCGGTGCCAACCCGTACGCGTCGGTCGCCGCTGGCGTCACCGCGCTGTGGGGTCCGGCCCACGGCGGTGCCAACGAAGCCGTGCTGAAGATGCTCGAAGAGATCGGTTCGGCCGACAACGTCGAATCGGCCGTGCTCAAGGCCAAGGACAAGACCTCCGGCTTCCGCCTGATGGGCTTCGGCCACCGCGTGTACAAGAACTTCGACCCGCGCGCCAAGGTCATCGGTGTGATGACCGGCAAGGTGCTGGAACAGCTGGGCGTGCAGGATCCGCTGCTGGACGTTGCCGTCAAGCTGGAGCAGGCCGCGCTGCAGGACGACTACTTCGTCGCCCGCAAGCTGTACCCGAACGTCGATTTCTACAGCGGCATCATCTACAAGGCGCTGCAGATCCCGACCGAAATGTTCACCGTCATGTTCGCCCTGGGCCGTACCTCCGGCTGGGTGGCACATTGGCTGGAACAGCAGGTGGATCCGGAAATGAAGATCGGCCGTCCGCGCCAGGTCTACACCGGCAGCGATGTGCGCGACTACCAGGGCTGATCGCCCCGGCAGGTTGTGATGAAAGCGCCCCGCACTGCGGGGCGTTTTTTTTGGGTGGCGCCGGGCGCCTGTTTTCGTACTTCTTGCATGGGCCTCACTTCGATCGAGGTACAACCTTGGCGGTCACCCTCACGCCCATGGAGTCCCTCATGAATCGTCTGATTGCTGCTGTCCTCATCGCCGTACCGCTGAGCCTGGTCAGCGCCGGCGCACATGCCCAGTACACCGGCCCTGGCGCGACCAGCGCGGTCACCACCGTCGCCGAAGCACGCGACCAGCGCGATGACCAGCCCGTCGTGCTGCAGGGCACGCTGATCGCCAAGATCGGCCACGAACGCTATCGCTTCAAGGATGCCACCGGCGAGATCGACGTCGAGATCGACGACAAGGATCTGCCCGACCGACAGCCCGTCAGCGCGACGACCGTGGTGGAGCTGCAGGGAGAAGTCGATACGCATCGCTTCAAGCCCACCGATATCGATGTGGAGCATGTGCGGATCGTCGGCACACGCTGATCTGCCTGCACCGTCGAACGCCCCGCAGTGCGGGGCGTTTGCGTTCAGCGTATGGCGATCTTCAGCGTACTTCCGCGTAACGGCTGGGCGATTCCCCCAGCACGCGGCGGAAGGCCGACGAAAACGCACTTGGGCTGGCGTATCCCAGGTCCAGTGCGACGCGGGTGACCGGCTGCCCGGCACCCAGCCGTTCAATCGCGGCGAGCAGACAGGCCTGCTGACGCCATTCGGCAAACCCCACCCCGGTTTCCGCACGAAACTGGCGGGTGAACGTACGGCGACTCATGCCCGCCTCGACGGCGACCTCATCGAGCGTGGCGTCGATCGAGGGCGCATCGAACAGCTGCTGGCAGGCGCGGAGAAGGCGCGGATCGCGGGGCAGCGGTGCATGCAGTGACAGGCGTGGCATCGCGGCGATCTCCGCGACCAGCAGCTGCATCAGCCGGCCGGCACGCCCCTCCAGCTCGTACAGTGCCGGCAGATCGACCGCATCGTCCATCAGGTGCCGCAGCAGCGCCGATACGGCATACACGCCGCAGCGCACCGGCAACTGGACCGCCGCCACTTCTTCGGCCGCCACGAAGACATTGAGCATCGTGACCGGGCCACGCATCGCCATGGCGTGCGCGACGCCTGCGGGCACCCAGCAGGCACGCTGTGGCGGCACCAGCCAGTGTCCTTCGGGTGTGGTGAGGCTGATGGTGCCACGCGAGGCAAACGCGAACTGACCGCGCCGATGCGCGTGGTCGGGGAAGACGGATCCGGCGGCGTAGTCGTTGGCGGTGACCACCACGGCGCGCGGCAGGTCTTCAAAGGGATCGAGCAGGGTATTGCGCATGGCCCGGATTCTATCGCCATCGGCCTGATATCGACGGCGGGCCAAGCGCCGTCGCCCTAACATCGCGGCCCAACCTAACGCCCGCACGGTGCAGCCATGCCCAATACCTTTCATCGCGTCGGCACCGGCGCGCATCCTGTCCTGGTTCTGCACGGCTGGTTTGGCGACGCGCACGCGTTCGACCCCATCGAACCGTGGTTGTCCGGTGAGCAGTTCACCTATGTGTTCATGGACTGCCGCGGCTACGGCGGGATGCGCGATGTGCGTGGCAACTACACCATCGATGAGATCGCCAGCGATGCACTGACCTTGGCCGACACGCTGGGCATCGAGACCTTCAGCCTGGTTGGGCACTCGATGGGCGGCATGGCCATCGAGCGGATCGCGGTGCTCGCCCCGGATCGCGTGCGCGCGCTGGTCGCCGTGGCGCCCGTGCCGTGCGGTGGCATCGCCTACGATTCACCCACGCGGCAGTTGCTTGAAGCGGCCGCGGGCAGCGTGAGCATCCGCCGGGGCATCATCGACCGCAGCACCGGTGGGCGGTTGCCCGCCGCGTGGCTGGACTGGAAGGCGCAACACTCCATGGAGCACGCGGCACCCGAGGCGTTCGCGGCGTACTTCCCGGCTTGGGCGGACACCGATTTCAGCGCGGAGATCGTCGGCCGGCACCCGGTGAAGGTGCTGATCGGCGAGCACGATCCGGTGTTCAACGCGGCACTGATGGACAGGACCTACCTGCGCCGCTATCGGCAGGCGACCCTGGAGGTGCTGGAAAATACGGGTCACTACCCGATGAACGAAACACCGCTGGCCTTGGCTGCGGCGATCGAGCGCTTTCTGGTCCCGTTCGGCAAGACATGAAGCAGGCCGCGCGTACACTCACCGACGGCCCAGATACCCCTCGATCTCGCTGTCGGCCAGCAGCTCGCGCAGCTGCGCGGCCGACGCGCGCCGCATCGGCTTCTCATCGATGGCCGACAGCGGCGGCTGGCGCAGGCCATCGTAAGGCAGCACGGCGATATCGAAGGTCAGATCCTCGGCACTGAACACCCATACCGGCGCATCCAGGCTGCGTTCGCGGTCCAGCCGCAGCCGACGCGTACGCGATTCGGCCGGGATGCCATGCTCATCGAGGTAGCGTTGCACGGCATCGGCATCGTCGCTGTGTACCTGCAACTGCACGGGGCTGTTGGCATCGGCGGTGCCATCCAGCACCGGGCCGCACAGGCGCGGTGAGAACCCCTGCAGGAAATCCATCGCGCGCAGGGCGGCCTCGCGGCGTTGGCGCAGCTGCGCGGCATGGTCGGCACCGGCGAACAGGCGCTGATACTCGCGCAGGGCATCTTCAATCTCGGTGTTGCGGGGCAGGGAGGCATCGTCATGGATGCCGAGCCGGGTGGCAGCCTTGAGCTTGGCCTGGTGATAGTCGCGGATGCCGCCCTCGGCCATCAGGCGGGCGGCTTCATGCGCCAGCTGGTGGCGACGCTCACGGGTCTGGGTGGCTGCATGCTGACGGGCTCGATGCATGACCGGTACTCCTTGGCGACCTGCACGGCAATGTACACCGGCGATGTGACAGGCGGGTAGAGTCGCGTCACGCGTGGGTCCACCCGCGGGGAAGTCAAAAAAAGGCCGGGCAGTGCCCGGCCTGTTCTCCATCGCGGCGCCGGGCGTACCCGGCGCATGTGGTCAGAAGATATCGAACGCCGCGTCGTCGGCCTGCGGGGTGTGGCCGTTGAAGTCGTACTCCTCCAGCTTCTCCATATCCTCCACCTTGACCCACTCGGTCGCACCGTTGAGCGTGGCCTGGACCATGCCCGAGGGTGGCTCGTTCTGCGCGATCGGTGTGTCCTTCAGCGCCACGCGCATGTACTCGATCCAGATCGGCAGGGCGGCGCGGCCGCCGTACTCGCGGTAGCCCAGCGAGCGGAAGTCGTCGCGGCCGACCCACACCGTGGTCGCGTACGGGCCGCCGAAACCGGAGAACCACGCATCACGGTGATCGTTGGTCGAGCCGGTCTTGCCACCCACGTCCTCGCGGCCGAGCACCTTGGCCGCGGTACCGGTGCCGCGCTGGACCACGTCGCGCATCATCGAGTTGAGCTGGTACGCGGTGCGGGCATCGATCGCGCGCGGCGCGACCTTGGCATCCGGGTTGACCGGTACCGGCACTTCGACGGCGGCAGCCTGCTGCGGCTTGGCCGGTGCGGCGTTGGCCGCGGGCGCGGAGCCGAAGTTGAAGCCGTCCACGACCTGGCTGACCGGCACGCCGCTGCTGCCAGCGCAGTCGCGGCAGGCGATGGCCGGGTTCTCCTTGAACACTTCCACGCCGTCACGGTCGGTGACCCGGTCGATCAGCCAGGTGTCCACGCGCGAGCCGCCATTGGCGAACACCGCATAGCCGCGCGCCACCGAGAGCGGGGTCAGCGAGGCGGTGCCCAGCGACATCGACAGGTTCGGCGGCAGCTCGGCCTCGGCGAAGCCGAACTCGCTGATGTACTTGCGCGCGTAATCCACGCCCATGCCATCAAGCAGGCGCACCGAGACCAGGTTGCGCGACTGCACCAGCGCCTCACGCAGGCGCATCGGGCCGCGGAAACCGCCGCCGTCGTTCTGTGGCGACCAGGTCTTGCCGCGGCGGTCGCGGAACACGACCGGGGCATCGAGCACGATCGAGGCCGGATTGAAGCCCTTGTCGAAGGCGGCGGCGTAGATGAAGGGCTTGAAGCTCGACCCCGGCTGGCGGCGCGCCTGGGTGGCACGGTTGAACTTGTTGCCGGAGAAGCTGAAGCCGCCGACCAGCGCTTTCAGCGCGCCGTTTTCGGCGTCCAGCGAGACCAGCGCGGCCTGGCCGCGCGGGATCTGGTCGAGCAGCCACTCGCCTTCTTTCTCACCCGCCCGCACGCGCACGATGTCGCCGCGGGTGACCAGTTTGGCCGGGGTCTTGTTGGTCCAGCGGGCGGCGCTGGCCGGCAGCACCACTTCGCTGCGGTTGCCCAGCACCACGGTGGCGCTGCCATCGGCGGCGGTGGCCGCCACGATCGCCGGCAGCAGGCCGGTCTGGGCCGGGATGCCGACCAGCTTGAGGGCCAGCGCGGCGGCATCGGCATCGGCCGGGACCTCGGCGTGCTGCTCCACGCCATGCCAGCCGTGGCGGTGGTCGTAGGCCAGCAGCCCGTCGCGTACCGACAGGTTGGCCGCGGTCTGCAGCTCGGCATTGATCGTGGTGGTCACGTGGTAACCCTTGTTGACCACGTCGCCGCCGAAGCGGGCGATCATTTCCTGGCGGACCAGTTCGGCCACGTAGGGCGCCTCGACCTGCACCGGCGGCTCATGCGCGGTGGCGTGCATCGGCACGGCCTTGGCCGCGTCGGCCTCGGCCTGGGAGATGAAGCCCAGGCTGGCCATGCGCTGCAGCACATAGAAGTCGCGGCGCTCACGGGCGCGCTCGGGGTTGCTGATCGGGTTGCCGGAGGAGGGGAACTTGGGGATGCCGGCCAGCGAGGCCATCTCGTCCAGGTCCAGCTCGCCCAGCTTCTTGCCGTAGTAGAACTCGGCCGCGGCGGCCACGCCGTAGGCGCGGTTGCCGAAGAAACTCTTGTTCAGGTACAGCTCGAAGATCTCGTCCTTGCTCAGCTCGCTCTCGATCTTGCGCGCCAGCAGGATCTCGGCCAGCTTGCGGGTGTAGCTGTACTCCGAGCTCAGGAAGAACTGACGGGCGACCTGCTGGGTGATGGTCGAGCCACCGGGCACGCGCTTGTCGTTGGTGGTGGCCAGCAGCCAGACCGCGCGGCCGATGCCCTTGTAGTCCACCCCGCCGTGCTCGTAGAAGCGGGCATCCTCGGTGGCCAGGAAGGCCTGCTTGAGGCGCTCCGGGACGTCCTTCATGGTGATGGGGGTGCGCCGGGTCTCGCCGAACACCGCCATGAGCTTGCCATCGCTGGCATAGACATACATGGGCTCCTGCATCTCCACGTCGCGCAGGGTCTGCACGTCCGGAAGTTTGGAGGAGATGGCGTAGTAGAGGCCGCCGGCAACCGCGGCGCCGATCAATGCCAGGACCAGGAACGCGACCAGCATCCAGCGCAGCCAACGGCGAAGACGTGTCATCAGTGACAGATTCCGATTGCGAATTTCGTGGTCGCAGAGTATAGATTACGCAAGGGAACGGCTGGGGTTGTTCCTGGGGAGAGCAGTCGATCACCGTCTGGGGACGCGTGAAACGAGCAGTGGTGCTCGTTTTACAGCTTGACGGTTGCGATTTGCAAAAAAAACGTTATTAATGCGCGGTCGCAGGTTCTGCGTCCAAGTGCCCATCGGCAGGGGAGAAACCGTGGGGCTTATCCCAAAAAGCCAGTCGCCTCTTATCGGCGTCGATATCAGCTCGACTGCAGTAAAGCTGTTGCAGCTATCCCGCAGCGGCAATCGTTTCCGCGTGGAACATTACGCCGTGGAACCGCTTCCGCCGAATGCGGTCGTGGAAAAGAACATCGTGGAGGTCGAAGCGGTCGGGGAGGCCATTCGACGTGCCGTGAACCGCTCCGGGACCAAGGCACGGCATGCCGCCGCGGCCGTGGCCGGCTCGGCCGTGATCACCAAGCTGATCCCGATGCCGGCCGATCTGGACGAGAACGAGATGGAAGCCCAGGTCGAGCTCGAGGCGGTCAACTACATCCCGTACCCGATCGAGGAAGTGAACCTCGATTTCGAAGTGCTGGGTGCGATTCCGAACAACCCGGAAATGGTCCAGGTGCTGTTGGCCGCCTCGCGTTCGGAGAACGTCGAGCTGCGCCAGTCGGCACTGGAGCTGGGCGGGCTGGTCGCGCGGGTGATGGACGTGGAGGCCTTCGCGGTCGAGAACGCCTTTGCCCTGGTCGCCAGCGAACTGCCGGTGGCCAGTGATGGCGTGGTCGCGCTGGTGGACATCGGCGCCACCATGACCACCCTGAATGTCCTGCGCGGGGGCCGCAGCCTGTACAGCCGCGAACAGGTGTTCGGTGGCAAGCAGCTGACCGACGAGGTGATGCGCCGCTACGGGCTGACCTATGAGGAAGCAGGCCTGGCCAAGCGCCAGGGTGGGCTGCCGGAAAGCTACGAGATGGAAGTGCTCGAGCCGTTCAAGGAAGCCACCGTCCAGCAGATCAGCCGCCTGCTGCAGTTCTTCTATGCGGGCAGCGAGTTCAACCGGGTCGACCACATCGTGCTCGCCGGCGGTTGCGCGGCCCTGACCGGCCTGCCGGACATGGTGGAAGAGCAGCTGGGCGTGGCCACCGTGGTGGCCAACCCGTTGGCACAGATGACGCTGGGTCCGAAGGTGCAGGCGCACGCGCTGGCCCAGGACGCCCCGGCGCTGATGATCGCGACCGGTCTGGCGCTGAGGAGCTTTGACTGATGGCGCGTATCAATCTATTGCCCTGGCGCGCCGAGCGGCGCAAGCAACGCCAGCGCGACTTCTACGCCATGCTGGGCGGGGCGGCCATCGGTGGCCTGCTGTTGTCGCTGCTGATCTGGTTCTACTACGACCGTCAGGTCAGCGGCCAGGCCGATCGCAATACCTTCCTGCAGGCCGAGATCGACAAGGTCAAGGAGCAGAACAAGGAAATCGAGCGCCTGGACCGGCAGAAGGATCGACTGCTGGCCCGCAAGGCCGTCATCGAGGAACTGCAGGCCAAGCGCTCGCAGATGGTGCACCTGTTCGATGCGCTGGTCCGGACCATCCCCGACGGGGTGGTGCTGACCACGCTCAAGCAGGAGGGCGACGTGCTGACCCTGGAAGGCCGCACGCAATCCAACGCACGGGTCAGCGCCTACATGCGCAACCTGGAAAGCTCGGGCTGGATGACCAACCCGGAGCTGTCGATCATCGAAGCCAAAGCCCCGGAGCGTGACAAGGCGGGCGCGGCCAGCGGTCCGGTCGCGGACATCAAGTCGCTGCCGTACATGTTCGTGGTCAAGGTGAATCTGCCCGCCCAGAGCAGCGTTACCGAGCTGGCCGCCGATGGCAGTGTGATCGAGCCGACCGCCGATCCCGCGCCGCCGGGCGCCACGCCGGTTCCGCCGGTGGCGCCGTTGTCGCCGGCGCCGGCGACGGATGCACCGGCATCGCCCGATGCCGCCGACCCGGCCAAACCTGCCGGTAGCCGCATCGTGCCGTCCACGCAACCTGCACAACCGGCGGCGCCGGCCCCGGCCCAGAAGGGGGCCGCCGCATGAGCCAGAAGATCAATCTCAAAGAGCTGGACTTCAACAACATCGGCAACTGGCCGCAGAAGGCCAAAGTGGTGTTCTGCGTGCTGCTGGCGCTGTTCATCATGATCATGTCGTGGTTCCTGCTGATCAGTGGCAAGCGCGATGAGCTGGCCTCGCTGGAAAGCCGTGAGAGCCAGCTGCGCGGTGAGTTCGAGAAAGAGCAGGGCCGTGCGGTCAACCTGGAGCCGCTCAAGCAGCAGCTGACCCAGATGGAGCAGGTGCTGCAGCAGATGCTGCGCCAGCTGCCCAGCAAGACCGAAATGCCGGACCTGATCATCGACATCTCGCAGACGGCACTGTCCAGCGGCCTGTCCAACGAGCTGTTCCAGCCGGGTGCCGAGCAGCCCAAGGAGTTCTACGCCGAAAAGCCGATCGCCCTGCGCATGGTGGGCAGTTACCACCAGTTCGGTGCGTTCGTCAGCGGTGTGGCCTCGCTGCCGCGCGTGGTCATCCTGACCATGCACGACATCAACCTGAAGCCGAAGGATCCCAAGACCGGCATCACCGCCCGCAGCGGTGCGCTGGAGTTGTCCGGAACGGTCAAGACCTACCGTTACCTGGATGACGTGGAGATGGAAGCGCAGGAGAAGGCCGCCGCTGAAAAAGAAAAAGCCGCGAAGAAGGGAGGCCGGAAATGAGCCGCCTGACCTCGACCGCACGGGTATGCGGCCTGTTGGGGGTCGCACTGCTGGCCGGCTGCGCACGCGGCGTGACCAGTACCCCCGGCGATGCGCCCAACCTGGAAAAGTGGGTGGCCGACGTGCGTGCACGTCCGGCACCGCCGCTTGAGCCGCTGCCGGTGATGCAGCAGTTCGAGACGTTTGAATATTCCGCGCAGGGGATGCGCGACCCGTTCACCGACGCCTGGGCCAATCCGCAAGGGGGATCGGGGCTGCGTCCGGATCCGAACCGCCGCAAGGAGCCGCTGGAAGATTTCCCGCTGGACAGCCTGGACATGGTGGGTTCGATCGGCCGTGGGGGCGGGCTCGTCGTGCTGGTGATGGCACCGGACAAGGTCACCTATCGGGTGCGTCCGGGCGTCTATCTGGGGCAGAGCGACGGGCGGGTGACCGGGGTCTTCGAGGACCGGATTGAGCTGATTGAACTGGTGCCGGATGGCGCGGGTGGCTGGCTGGAACGTCCGGCAACGCTCGCGCTTGAAGATCAATGAATGATTATGGGGATAGCACGATGACCTTTTCCAACGCCCTGCGGCTGCATTCCGTCCGGCGCCATAAGTTGCTCCACCTGTGCGCGCTGGGAGTCGCGCTCATGGTGGCCAACGGTACGCTGATGGCGGCGACGCCCGGCGGCGCAGTGCCCAAGCCGGCGGCCACCACCGCGCCGGCAGGCGCACCGGCCTCGCTGTCGGTGTCCAAGATCGATTTCAAGCGCGGCGACGATGGCGCCGGCCGACTGATCCTGCAGTTCGACGGGCAGGGCGCCAGCCCGGACCTGCGCAGCCAGGGCAACAGCGTCGTCATCGACGTGGGCAACGCGCGCCTGCCGGAGAGCCTGCAGAAGCCGATCAACGTGACCGACTTCGCCACGCCGGTGCAGCGCATCGATCCCAAGCCCTACGGCGGCGGCACCCAGCTGGTCCTCAACACCAATACCGCATTCGAGTCGCTGGCCTACCAGAGCGGCAATGAGTACGTGGTCGAGATCAGTCCACGCCAGGCAGCACCGGCGGCCGGCGCGATCACCGCCACCAGCGTGAGCCAGGCAGCGGCAGCACTGGGCCAGCGCGGCTACAGCGGCAAGCCGGTGACATTCAACTTCCAGGATGTGCCGGTCCGCACCGTGCTGCAGCTGGTCGCCGAGGAATCCAACCTCAACGTGGTCGCCTCCGACAGCGTGCAGGGCAATGTGACCCTGCGCCTGGTCAACGTGCCGTGGGACCAGGCACTGGACATCGTGCTGCGGGCCAAGGGCCTGGACAAGCGCCGCGATGGCGGCGTGATCTGGGTCGCGCCGCAGCCGGAGCTGGCCAAGTTCGAACAGGACAAGGAAGACGCGCGCATCGCGATCGAGAACCGCGAGGATCTGGTCACCGATTACGTGCAGATCAACTACCACAATGCCGGGGCGATCTTCAAAGCACTGACCGAAGCCAAGGGCATCGGCGGCAGCAGCGGTGGCAGCGGCGGCAGCTCGCAGGAAGACAGCGGGTTCCTGTCCTCGCGCGGGCGCATCGTGGCCGATGAGCGCACCAATACGCTGATGATCAGCGACATCCCGAAGAAGATCGCGCGGATGCGTGAGTTGATCAACGTGATCGACCGCCCGGTCGACCAGGTGCTGATCGAAAGCCGCATCGTGATCGCCACCGATACGTTCGCGCGCGAACTCGGTGCCAAGTTCGGCATCAGCGGCAGCCGCCAGGATGTGTTCTTCGGTGCCAACACCGACCAGAACCATTCCAACATCACCGATCGCGGGACCAAGGACGCCGAGTACCAGAAGGCGATCAACGAGTGGGTGGCCGGTGGCCGCACCGGCGCGATTCCGGTCCGTGGGCCGACCAAGTTCGCCGAAGGCCTGAACTGGAACCTGCCGGTGGCCGCGATCAACAATCCCGGCTCGCTTGCGCTGTCGATCCTCAATGCCGGTTACCTGCTGGATGTCGAGCTCTCGGCCATGCAGGCCGAATCGCGCGGCGAAGTGATCTCCAACCCGCGCGTGGTGACCACCAACCAGCGCGAAGCGGTGATCAAGCAGGGTAAGGAAATCGGCTACGTCACCATCAGCGGTGGCGGTGCGGCCGGTGCCGCGGCCCAGCCCAACGTCCAGTTCAAGGAAGTGGTTCTGGAGCTGAAGGTCACCCCCACCATCACCAACGACAACCGTGTGTTCCTCAACATGGCGGTCAAGAAGGATGAAGTGGAGCAGTACATTCTGCTGGAAGGTTACGGCCAGGTGCCGACCATCAACCGCCGCGAAGTGAACACTGCGGTGCTGGTGGACGACGGTCAGACCGTGGTCATCGGCGGCGTGTACGAGTTCACCGACCGCACCAGCATCAACAAGGTGCCGTTCCTGGGCGACGTGCCGTTCCTGGGCAATCTGTTCAAGAAGCGCAGCCGCAACAAGGACAAGGCCGAACTGCTGGTGTTCGTGACCCCCAAAGTGCTGCGCGTGGCCAAGTCCAACCCTGCCGTCAACTGAGATCCATCGACGTCGCAGTGACGAAAGGGCCGCCCCGTGCGGCCCTTTCTGCGTTCAGCCAATCTTGATGTCGTAACCGGCGCTGTCCTGCCATCATGGCGATGGAACCTCTGCCCACCGTGGAGGTCACATGGATGCCATGAATCTGCCGCCCCCCATGCCCGATACCCCCTCATCCGCTCCGGTGGAGCACGACCGCCTGCACGATGCGTTCCGCGCTCTGCGCGATGCCTTGTCCGCTGAGATCGTGGGCCAGAGCGCGCTCGTGGAGCGCCTGCTGACCGCGCTGCTGGCCGATGGCCACCTGCTGGTGGAAGGCGCACCCGGCCTGGCCAAGACCACGGCCATCCGCGCGCTGGCCGCCCGCCTCGATGCGGATTTCTCCCGCGTGCAGTTCACCCCGGATCTGCTGCCGGCCGATCTGACCGGCACCGAGATCTGGCGTCCGCAGGAAGGGCGTTTCGAGTTCGTGCCTGGCCCGATCTTCCACCCGATCCTGCTCGCCGACGAAATCAACCGGGCGCCGGCCAAAGTGCAGTCCGCGCTGCTCGAAGCGATGGGCGAGCGCCAGGTCACCGTGGGCCGCCACACCTATCCGCTGCCGTCGCTGTTCCTGGTGATGGCCACGCAGAACCCGATCGAGCAGGAGGGCACCTTCCCGCTGCCCGAAGCCCAGCTTGACCGCTTCCTGATGCACGTCCGGATCGGCTACCCGGATTCGGACGCCGAGACCGAGATCCTGCGGCTGGCGCGTGAGCGGGCCCGGGAGGCGCTGTCCACCCCGGCCGCCGCGCCCGCCCGCATGCCGTTGAGCGATGTGTTCGCTGCACGCAAGGCGGTGCTGTCGCTGCACATGGCGCCGGCGCTGGAGCGCTATCTCATCGAAATCGTCTTGGCCTCGCGCGATGCCGCCCGTTACGACCCGGCACTCGCCCGGCGCATCGCCTGGGGCGCCAGCCCGCGTGGCTCGATCGCGCTGGAGCGTTGCGCACGTGCGCGTGCCTGGCTGGCCGGCCGCGACTTCGTGACCCCGGAAGACGTGCGCAGCGTGGCCCCGGACGTGCTGCGACATCGCGTGCTGCCCAGCTATGAAGCCACCGCCGAGGGGTGGGACGGCGAGCGGCTGGTTGCCGAGCTGCTGGCCCGCGTGCCGGCGCCCTGAGCGCCATGGACGTGCCCGTGCATACCGCCACGCCGCTGGAAGGCGATGGCCTGCAGCCGAGCCTGGCCGAACTGGTGGCGTTGCGCCGCAGTGCGCATCGCGCGCCACCGGCGCGGCGTGGTCGGCTCGGTCATGCCGGCAGTGCGCCGTCGCCCGCGCGCGGGCGCGGCATGGAGTACGCCGAGTCGCGCGAGTACGTGCCGGGCGATGACGCCCGGCACATCGACTGGCGCGTCACCGCGCGCACCGGGCGCGCGCATACCAAACTCTTCCAGGCCGAGCGCGAGCGCTTGACGCTGCTGGTCGCCGATACTGACCCGGTGCTGTATTTCGGCACGCGGGTCCGCTTCAAATCCGTGCAGGCCGCGCGCGTGGGTGCCGTCGCGGCGTGGCTGGCGCAGCGCCAGGGCGACCGCCTAGCTGCCGTGCGTGGCAGCACCCAGGAGCCGCCGATCGCACCGGCCGGCGGCACGCGCGGTGTGCTGCGCGTGCTCGATGCCCTGACCCGTTGGTACGCCGAACCGCCCGCCGAAGACGCCGGCCTGGATCGCGCGCTGGAGCAGGCGGCGCGGCTGCTGCGCCCCGGTGCACGCGTGGTGGTGCTGGCCGATCCGGCGCGCGCGGCCACGATCAGCCCTGCGCGCTGGGCCGCGTTGGCCATGCACCATGAAGTGGTGGTGATGCTGCTGGTCGATCCGCTGGAGCTGGCACCGCCGGCCGAGGCATTGCCGTTTCTTTCGCAGGGCCGCCGCGTGCTGTTGGATCTGGGCAGCGCAGCGGTGCGCGAGCACTGGCGCGACCGTTTCGTGGCCCCACTGGAAGCGCTGCAGAACAGTCTGGCCGCGCGCCGCATCCAGGTGCATGTGGTCGCCACCGATGACGCGAGCGACAGCTGGTTGAGCCCGTTGCCAACCGCGGTGGTGGCATGAGCGCCGCTGCGTCGCTGCCGCTGCGCGATGTGCAGCTGCCACCGTCACCGTCGTGGTGGCCGCCTGCGCCCGGTTGGTGGCTGGTGTTGGCTGCCATCGTCGTGGTGGTGGCCGCGATCTGGATCTGGCAATGGCGCCGGCGCCGTGCACGCCAGCGTTGGCTGGATCTGTTCGATGCCCAGGTAGCCCAGGCCGGTTCGCCAGTGTTGGAGGTCGCGGCGATCGCCGAGCTGCTGCGCCGCGCGGCACGTCGGTACCAGCCCGGCGCGGAACGTCTGCAGGGCAGTGAATGGCTGGCCTTTCTCGATGAAAAGAACAGCCGCGCTTTTTCCGAGGGCGACGGTGCGCTGCTGCGCGATGGCGGCTACCGCCCCAGCGTGGATGCAGAGGCGGTGCAGCGCTTGCGGGTGCTCGCACGCCGCCGCTATCTGTCGCTGTTGACGGAGCGGCGCCGATGATCGCACTCACACTGCCGACATGGTTGAGCTGGCTCGACGGGCTGGCGTGGCCGTGGATGCTGCTGGCGCTGCCGCTGCCGATCCTGATGCGGTGGTGGCCTTCGCGGCCCGGCGCGGGTGCCGCGTTGCGGGTGCCGTATGCGGCCGATCAACTGCAGTCGCTGGGCGTTGCGTCGGGCGGCGCCGGGGCAGGGCTGGGCCGTGCCGTGTTGTGGCTCGCCTGGGCCTGCCTGTGCGTGGCCGCCGCGCGGCCGCAGCAGTTGGGTGAGGCGGTGACGCCGCCGCAGCAGGGCCGGCAGATGATGCTCGCGGTGGACGTGTCCGGCAGCATGAGCGAAGCGGACATGATGCTCGGCAACCAGGTGGTGGAGCGCCTGACCGCGGCCAAGGCCGTGCTCGCCGATTTCCTCGACCGCCGTGTGGGCGACCGGGTAGGGCTGCTGATCTTCGGTGAGCGTGCCTACACCCTGACCCCGTTGACCGCCGACCTCACCAGCGTGCGCGACCAGCTGCGCGACAGCGTGGTCGGCCTGGCCGGTCGCGAGACCGCCATTGGCGATGCGATCGCGCTGGCGGTCAAGCGCCTGCGCGAACAACCCGAGGGCCAGCGCGTGCTGATCCTGCTTACCGACGGCGTCAGCAACGCCGGCGTGCTTGAACCGCTGCGTGCGGCCGAACTGGCGCAGACCGAAGGCGTGCGCGTCTATACCGTGGCCTTTGGCGGCGACGGCGGCATCAGCCTGTTCGGCGTGCAGATCGCCCCCGGCGAAGACCCGGTCGACGAGGCCACCTTGAAAAAGATCGCCGAACTCACCGGTGGCCGCTCCTTCCGCGCGCGCAACACCGAAGAGCTGGCCGGTATCTACGCCGAGCTGCAACGGCTGGAGCCGGTCAAATCCGCTGGCCCGGCGGTGCGGCCGCGGATCGAACGCTACGCCTTGCCGCTGGCGTTGGCATTGCTGCTGGCCGGCTTGGCCTGGCTGCTGCCGAGGCGGTGGCGATGATCGCGAACTGGACTGCACTGCACTTCATGCGCCCTGATGCGTTGTGGGCGCTGCTCGCGCTGCCGCTGCTGGTGGCGATCTGGTGGCTGCGTCGGCGTCGCAGCAATGTGTGGCGGCACGCGGTCGATGCGCATCTGCTGCGACATCTGCTGGTCGGCCGCGACCGTCGCGCCTGGGGCGGGTTGATCCTGCTGCTGCTCGGCACAACGATCGCCATCGTGGCACTGGCGGGTCCCTCATGGCGGCAGGTCGCCCAACCGTTGTGGCAGACGCCGTCGCCGCTGGTGGTCGCGCTGGATCTTTCCTCGCGGGTCACCGCGACCGATCTGCCGCCCTCGCGGCTGCTGCAGGCGCGCGCCAAACTGGCCACGCTGCTGCGCGAGCGCCAAGGCGGCGAAGTCGCCCTGCTGGTGTATGCCGATGATGCCTACACGGTGGCGCCACTCACCGACGACATGGCCAATGTCGCGTTGTATCTGGACGCGCTGGCACCGGACGTCATGCCCCGCGATGGTCAGCGTGCCGACCGTGCACTGGAAACCGCGGTGAAGCTGCTGCAGCAATCCGGTGCGCGCGGCGGCGACATTCTCCTGCTCACCGACCGCGCCGATGCGGATGCCGGGCAGGCCGCGGCCTCGGCACGTGCGCAGGGCTTCGTGGTCTCCGTGCTCGGGTTGGGCACGCCGCAGGGCGCGGCGTATCGCAACGGCGGGGGCCAGATCGTGCGGGCGCGGCTGGAAGAGGCCACCCTGCGCGGCGTGGCCAGCCGCGGTGGCGGTCGCTATGCGCGCATCGCCAGCGACGACAAGGATCTGGCCGCGCTTGATGTGCTGATCCCGCGGGTCAGCGCCGACGATAGCCGCGAAGGGCAGGGCCGTACCTGGCGCGATGAGGGCTTCTGGTTGCTGCCGCCGCTGATGTTGCTGGCCTTGTTCGCGTTCCGTCGGCGCGGTGCGCTGGCGGTGCTGGTGATGATGGCAGCGTTGCCGATGGCGATGCCGACGTCTGCGCACGCAGCAGAAGGCACGTGGTGGCAACGCGGCGATCAGGTCGATCAGCAGCGCCTGTCCACCGGCGTGGATGCGTACCGCAAGGGCGACTTCAAGGCGGCGCAGCAGCAGTTCGAGGGGATCGATACCGATGCCGGCTGGTACAACCTGGGCAACGCGCTGGCGCGGCAGGGCCAGTACGACGCGGCCATCGACGCTTACGACCGCGCGCTGAAGAAGCATCCGGGCATGGCCGACGCGGTCGCCAACCGCGCCGCGGTCGATGCCGCACGCAAGCGCAAGCCCCCCCGGAACAACGACCAGAACAACGATCAGAAAGACGGAAAGAACCCACCCGACAAGCCCGACGCCGGCAAGAACCAAGGACAGGGCAAGGACGGTGACGGTTCGCCGCCGCCCTCGTCCGGTGATCCGAAGGATGGCCAATCAACGGGCGAGAAGTCGCCGCAAGCGGCCGACAGTCAAGCGCAGGCCGAGGCCGACGCGGCCCAGCGCGAGCGCATGCAGCAGGCGATGCAGCGCCAAGGGAAGCACGACGGCACCGACAAGGCGCAGGGCCAGGTCAGCGGCACGCCGCAGCAACGCGAGCAGCAGCAGGCCGTCGAAGCCTGGATGCGTCGCGTGCCGGATGACCCGGGCAGCCTGTTGCGGGCCAAGTTCCAGCTGGAAAATGAACGCAGGAAACGGGAAGGGCGATGACACATTCCACGATACAGCGCTGGTTGCGCGCCGGGCTCGCCCTGCTGCTGTGCGCGAGCATGGCCGCGCACGCGCAGACCCGCGCCTGGCTGGACCGCGAGCAGATCACCGACAGCGATACCGTCACCCTCAACATCGAATCCGATGCGGGTGGCGGGGCGCCGGACTACGGCCCGCTGCGGACCGACTTCGAGCTCAGCAACCAGACCAGCAGTCGCCAGGTGCAGTGGACCAATGGCGCGATGACCTCGCGTGCGCTGTATGCCGTGCTGCTCAGTCCCAGGCGCAGCGGCACGCTGCAGATCCCCGCTCTGCAGGTGGGCAGCAGCCGCACGCAGCCACTCACCCTGCAGGTCGGTGCCAGCAGCGCCGCTGCCCCGGCGGCGGCCAGCAGCAACGCCGCCGTGTTCCTGGAAACCGAGGTCGACGATCCCACACCCTATGTGCAGCAGAGCGTGGGCGTGGTGGTGCGGCTGTTCTACGCCGCGCAGCTGCTCAGTGGTGAACTGGTGCTCGATACGCCGGCCGGTGCATCGCTGCAGCGGGTGGGCGATGACCGCAGCCAGGTGCGCGAGGTCAACGGCCGCCGCTACAACGTGGTGGAGCGGCGCTTTCTGCTGATCCCCGAACGCAGCGGCCCGCTGGTGCTGCCGGCCGCGCAGTTCAACGGGCGCAGCGCGGGGGGCTTCTTCAATGACATGTTCGGCGGTGATGGCCGGCTGCGTGCCGCCTCGGCCGAGCGCACGCTGCAGGTCCAGGCGCAGCCAGCCTCGGCACCGCAACCGTGGCTGCCCCTGCACGGGCTGCGCCTGCGCTACACCGCCGCGCCCACCACCGGCCGTGCCGGTGAAGCGGCCACCATCGTGGTCGAGGCGATAGCCGAGGGCGCGACCAAGGCGCAGTTCCCGGAGCTGCCGGTGCCGGACGTCGGCCCAGGCGCGCAGGTGTTCGCCGAGCCGCCGCAGTTCGATGAAACCTTCAACGGCAACACGCCGCAGCTCAAGCTCACCCGGCGCTTTGCGATCGTGCCGCGTCAGGCCGGGCCGTTGACCGTGCCGGGGCTGCGCATGGCGTGGTGGGATGTCGCGGCCGGCCAGCCGCGCAGTGCCAGCCTGCCGGACCTGCAGCTGGACATCGCCACCGGCGTTGGTGGCGTTGCCGCGCCGACCTTGCCGGTAGACACCATCTCGGCCCTGCCGGGCGAGCCGGCGGCATCTTCACCCGACCTGCAGTTGGCCCCGGCGCAGGGCGCGTCACGGCCGTGGGGCTGGATCGGGCTGTCGGCCGGCCTGGCCGTGCTGTGGCTGCTTACCTTGGCCTGGGGCTGGCGCCGACGCGGGCGCCCGGTTGCCGTGCGCGGTGCCGAAGGCGGCGTTCCCGCCGCCGCGGCACGCAGCGCGTACACCCGCGCCGATCTGCGCCGTGCCATGGAAGCGGGCGGGCTCGATGAGATCGTCGCGGTGCTGGCGGGCATGGGCGGTGTGCAGACCCTGGACCAGGTGCTGGAGCACCTCGACGATGCCCAGCAGCGCGAGGCATTGGTAAGGATGCAGCAGGTCCGTTGGGGCGGGCAGGGCGGCGATGTCGGGCAGGCCCGGCAGGACCTGCGGCGTGCCTTCCATGACGGACCACACTGGCGGGTGCGCGCGGCCGCGCAGAACAATGGCCTTGCGCCGTTGTACCCATCTGCGCATTCATAAAAAGGCGTGTCGGTCAGGGCGGCTGCCTTTGCTAAGCTGATTTCATTTTTTCGAGGAACGCCGCTCCATGACTGAGGCCGCAACGACCCGGCAGAAACTGCCTTTGCACTGGAAAATGGGCATTGGCTTCATCATCGGCCTGGTCCTCGGGCTGACCGTGCATGCCCTCGGCGGCACCGTTGACGGCCTGAGCGGCGTGGCCAAATGGGTGATGGACTACATCACCAGCCCGGCGTCGGGGCTGTTCCTCAATCTGATCTTCATGCTGATCGTGCCGCTGATCTTCTCGGCGCTGATCATGGGCGTGTCGGAGATGGGCGACATCCGCGCCCTCGGCCGCATCGGCTGGAAGACACTGGCCTACACCATCGTCCTGTCCGGCATCGCCGTGGGCATCGGCCTGGTGCTGGTCAACGTGCTCAAGCCCGGCGTGGGCGTGGACCCGGTCGTGGCCGCGCAGATGCTGGCCGAGAATGCCGAGCGCAGCAAGGAAATCGTCGCCGGCATCCATGGCACGCCGAAGGGCATGGACATGCTGCTGTCGATCGTACCGGGCAACGTGGTCGAGGCGGCCTCCAGCAACAGCGCGATCCTGTCGCTGATGTTCTTCGCGCTGATGTTCGGCATCGGCATGGTGCTTTCGCCCGAAGAGAAGGTGGCCCCGCTGCGTCGTGCCATCGAAGGCATCTTCGAAGTCTCGATGACCCTGATCAATCTGGTCATCCGCCTGGCCCCGTACGCGGTGGCCTGCTTCATGTTCAACCTGGCCGCGTTGTTCGGTTTCGAGCTGATCATCCGCCTGGGCGCCTACGTGGGCGTGGTGGTGCTGGCGCTGGGCCTGCACATGGTGGTGACCTACGGCGTGGCCGTGTGGCTGTCCGGGCGCTCGCCGCTGGCGTTCTTCCGCGACACCCAGGAGGCCACCGTGATGGCGTTCTCCACCGCCTCCAGCAACGCCACCCTGCCGACCGCGCTGCGCGTGGCCGACCAGATGGGCCTGCCGCAGAAAGTCTCGCGCTTCGTGCTGACCGTCGGCGCCACCGCCAACCAGAACGGCACCGCGCTGTTCGAGGGCGTGACAGTGATCTTCCTGGCGCAGTTCTTCGGCGTGGACCTGAGCATCGGCCAGCAGATCATGGTGATGGCGGTCTGCATCCTGGGCGGTATCGGCACCGCAGGCGTGCCCTCCGGCTCGCTGCCGGTGGTGGCGATGATCTGCGCGATGGTCGGCGTGAACCCGCTGGGCATCGGCCTGATCCTGGGCGTGAACCACTTCCTGGACATGTGCCGTACCGCACTGAACGTGACCGGCGATCTGGCCCTGACCACCCTGGTGGCCAAGGGCGAGGTGGACGATGGCCCGGTGGTGGCGGCCGTGGCCCCGGCACCCGCGCCGGCCCCGCGCGACTAAGCCTGCGCAGGCCCGGTGTTCCCTGACGCCCCGCCTCGCGCGGGGCGTCTTCGTTTAACGGCTGGCCTGTCTCCGGCCTGACCCGGTCGATCAGCTGTGGGACAATGGGCCGCCCGCACGTTCGCGGCCGCCTCCCGATTCCGACAGAACCATGACGCAGCCTACCCGCCGCCAGTTGGCCAATGCCATCCGCTTCCTCGCCGCTGATGCGGTTGAAACCGCCAAGTCCGGTCATCCCGGCATGCCGATGGGCATGGCCGACATCGCCGAAGTGCTCTGGAACGACTATCTCCGTCACAACCCGAAGAATCCCAAGTGGTTCAACCGCGACCGCTTCGTGCTGTCCAACGGCCACGGCTCGATGCTGCAGTACGCGCTGCTGCACCTGAGCGGCTACGACCTGCCGATCGAACAGCTCAAGCAGTTCCGCCAGCTCGGCAGCAAGACCGCCGGCCATCCGGAACACCATGAAACCCCCGGCGTGGAGACCACCACCGGTCCGCTGGGTCAGGGTCTGGCCAACGCCGTGGGCTTTGCGCTGGCCGAGAAACTGCTGGCACAGCGCTACAACCGTCCGGAACACGAGATCGTCGACCACCGCACCTGGGTGTTCCTGGGCGATGGCTGCCTGATGGAAGGCATCTCGCATGAAGCCGCCTCGCTGGCCGGTACCTGGGGCCTGTCCAAGCTGGTCTGCTTCTGGGACGACAACCACATCTCCATCGACGGCAACACCGATGGCTGGTTCACCGACAACACCCCCGAGCGTTTCGAAGCCTATGGCTGGAACGTGGTGCGCGGCGTCGATGGCCACGATCCGGACAGCATCAAGGCCGCGATCGACAGCGCGCTGTCGCAGTTCGACAAGCCGACCCTGATCTGCTGCCGCACCACCATCGGCTTCGGTTCGCCGAACAAGGCGGGCAAGGAATCCAGCCACGGCGCCCCGCTGGGCAAGGATGAGCTGGACGCGACCCGCAAGCAGCTGGGCTGGCCGTACGGCCCGTTCGAGATTCCCGAAGAGATCTACGCCGGCTGGCGTGCCGGCGGTACCGGCACCCTGCGCCAGGCGGAGTGGGAACAGCAGTTCGACAAGTACGCCGCGCAGTTCCCGGCCGAAGCCGATGAGCTGATCCGTCGTTCGCACGGCGAGCTGCCGGCTGACTTCATCGCCAAGGCCGATGCCTACATCGCCCAGGTCCAGGCCGATGGCCAGACCATCGCCTCGCGCAAGGCCTCGCAGTTGGCGATCGAAGCGTTCGCCCCGCTGCTGCCGGAGCTGGTGGGCGGTTCGGCCGATCTGGCGCACTCCAACCTGACCCTGTGGAAGGCCAGCAAGTCGGTCGCCACCGATGACCCGAACGCGAACTACGTCTACTACGGCGTGCGCGAGTTCGGCATGACCGCGATCGCCAACGGCCTGGCCCTGCATGGCGGGTTCATTCCGTTCGATGCCACCTTCCTGGTGTTCAGCGATTACGCCCGCAACGGCGTGCGCATGAGCGCGCTGATCCCGGCCCATGCGATCCACGTGTACACGCACGATTCGATCGGCCTCGGCGAAGACGGCCCGACCCACCAGCCGGTGGAGCATCTGGCCTCGCTGCGGTACATCCCGAACAACGATGTGTGGCGCCCGTGCGATGCGGTCGAATCGGCGGTGAGCTGGAAGTCGGCGATCACCCGCAAGGATGGCCCGAGCTGCCTGGTGTTCAGCCGCCAGAACCTGCCGCACCAGCCGCGCAGCACCGAACAGGTCGCCCAGATCGCGCGCGGTGGCTACGTGCTGGCCGACGCCGAAGGCGGCGTGCCGGACGTGATCCTGATCGGCACCGGTTCGGAAGTGGGCCTGGCCGTGACTGCCAAGGCGGAACTGGATGCCGCCGGCATCAAGACCCGCGTGGTGTCGATGCCGTCGACCGACGTGTTCGAACGTCAGGACGCGGCGTACCGCGAGTCCGTGCTGCCCAACGCCGTGCGCAACCGCGTGGCCGTGGAAGCCGGTGTCACCGGTTTCTGGCGCCAGTACGTGGGCCTGGACGGTGCGGTGGTGGGTATCGACACCTTCGGTGCGTCGGCCCCGGCGGACGCGCTGTACAAGCACTTCGGCATCACCGCCGAGCACGTCGTGGCTGCGGCCAAGGCGCAGCTGGCGAACTGATGGCGGCTGGATAGCGCCGAGCCACGCTCGGCGCCATCAAAAGGAAGGCCGGCGAACGCCGGCCTTCTGCGTTCTGGATTGATGGACGGCGCGCATCACGCCGTGCGTGCCAAGCCCAACCGAACCAGCCGCGCCTCGATGCGTTCGCCGAACGTCTTCGGCGCTTCCAGTCCCATTCGCTGCAGATAGGCCTGATCCCCATCACCGGCCGGTTGCGTCACCGCCGCCAGCACCGTGCGCAGCTTGGCCATCGGCGTCTGCGTGTTCTGCTTCAGCCAGCCCAGCGCCTTGACCAGGTGCTGCTCCACTTCGGTGAAATCGCTGCCCAGCGGATAGTCCGGTAACAGGCCGGACTGGCGGAACGGTGCCAGCGCGGCGCTGACGGCGGCGGCTGTGTTGCGCCGCCCATCACCGGCCGCGGTGAAACCAGCCGCGAGCTTCTTCGAGGCTTTCGCTTTGTCCAGCAGTGCCGACTGGAACTGCGCATCGGTGATCGCAGTCATGGCGATCACGCAGTCCTCGTCGGTCATGTTGCGAAGATCGGCGATGCCGTACTCGTTGATGTAGAGATCGCGCAGATGCCGCGGGATCGTGGTGTGCCCGTAGTTCCAGCGCACGTTGGACTGCAGCACGCCCTTGTCCTCACGGGTGGCGCGGAAAATCAGCGCGCTGCGGGCGCCGGGCAGGGCATGCGCCATCGCCACGAAGTTGTATTGGCCGCCCACGCCGGAGACCACGCGCCCGTCTTCCAGTGCATCGGAGACAGCGGCGCCGAGCGCGGTGGCCATCATGCAGGAGTTGAAGAAGCGCGCATCGCGGCGTTGCATCCGCTCCAGCGTTTCATCGCCACCGTAGAGCTGGTTGATCTCACTGATGCGGCGCATGCCGATCGCGCTGCGCTCGTCATCGGGCAGGTCGCGCAGCCACTGGTAGAACTCCGGCGAGCCCAGGTAGAACGCACCGTGCAGGTACTGGCCCTCGGCCTCGAGGGTGGCGTAATCGGTGGTCCACGCGGTGCCGTTCTCGATCCGCTGCAGCAGCGCCAGATCGTCATGCACCTTGCGCCGGATCACGCCGGTCTGGACCAGCCGGCGGAAGCCTTCGTTGAGCATTTCGCTGCAGCCATACAGGCCAATCTCGAACGGCTCCAGGCCACCGCATTCCAGCACGGTGGGGTGGTGGGCCAGGCCGGGATCCAGCGCCTGCAGAATCTGGCGATACCGTGCGTTGTCGGTATGCCGCAGTACCAGCGCATGGCTGAGTGCATCGGCCAGCGTGCCGATGCCGATCTGAAGCGTGCCACCATCGCGCACCAGCGTGCTGGCGTACAGGCCGATGGCATAGTCGGCATCGCTGACCGGCTGGCGCGGCAGACCGAACAGTTCCGGGTACGGCCCGGGCGGGGTAATCACCAGATCGAAGAACGACACATCCACCGTGGCCGAGCCGTCCAGATACGGGAGCTGCGGATCGATCTCGGCGATCATCAACGGCCGGGGCAGCCCGCGCGCGACCATCGCATCCAGCGTGTCCTGGGTGATGTCGTTGTTGCACGACAGCGACAGGCGTCGGTCATTCGCGCGCATGGCTACTTTCTGCACGATCGCGTGCGGCGCGCGCTGGGCCACCGCATCGGCGGCGTGCGTGTAGTTGAGGCTGGTGTAGCTGCGCTGCGCCTGCGACGAGCCGAGCAGTGCACCGGACTGCATGTAGAACTCTTCCACCTGCACATGCGCCGGCAGCTGGTCGCGCACCATCGCATCGGCGTAGGCCAGCCGCGGAAAGTCCTCGCCGAAATGACGCTCGGCGAACGGCTTCATGAAGCGTGCTTCCAGCCCGGCGCCGCCGCGCGGCGGGTTCAGCGACAACGCGGTGTACAGCTGCAGCGGCCGCGAGGCATCATTTTCCACGCGCGCGTACAGGGCGTTGAGCAGCCGGTGCGGCTTGCCCAGCGCCAGCGGTGCGCCGATGCGCAGGGGGCCATCGACCCGCTGCAGCAGCCAGTCGACGGCGGCGTCCAGGTCGGTCAGGTGTTCGGTCATGCGGCACTATCCTGCGAAATCATGCGGTCATTACAGCATTCCGGGGTTGAACAGACGGCGACGCGCGACGTCATCGCCGGTGCGCAGGGACCGTGCACCGCTGTCATCGAATATTCGGCAGCGTCTCATCGAGGGCTCCGTGGGGCATGCACCGATGCTGGCAGTGGCTGCATGAACCGGCTGTCGAAGGGGTTGACACCCGTGCTGATTACGGGCGTAATCGAACCGTCGATTACGGGTGTAAATGATGAGCCAGATCAGTGAAGCCGAAGCTGTCGTGATGGAGGTGCTGTGGCGCAATCATCCGCTGGGCGCCGATGAGGTGATGGCCGCGCTGGCCAGCCGGAACTGGGCCGAGCCCACCATCAAGACGCTGCTCAATCGGCTGCTGACCAAGGGGGCGATCAGTGCCAGCCGCGACGGGCGCCGCTATCTGTATTCGCCGGTGCTGCAGCGCCACGCCTGGGTGGCCGAACAGAGCGAAGGCTTTCTGGATCGCGTGTTCGATGGCCGCGTCGCGCCGCTGGTTGCGCATTTCAGCCAGCGCGGGGAGCTCAGCGCGCAGGACATCGCCGAGCTCAAGCAACTGATCCGGGAGCTGGACCATGACTGAGCTGCTTGATGGGTTGCTGCAGGCCAGCGTCTGGCTGGCGCTGGCGGCGCTTGTGGTGGCCGCCGCACGGCCGGTGTTGCTGCGTCTGGGCGGCGCGGCGCTGGCGTATCGCAGCTGGTGGGTGCTGCCGTTGATGCTGGTGGTGCCTTATCTGCCACTGCCACGGCTGCCGATCACTGAGACAGAGCCGGTGATGGTCATGGCCTCGGCCCTGCGCGCGCCTGCCGTGCCCAGCGATGCTTCGCAGTGGCCGCTGCTGCTGTTGGCGGTGTGGCTGCTGGGCGCAGTGGCGATGGCTGGCCTCAGCTGGCGCGCGCAACGTCGCTTTGAACATGCGCTGGGGAAGCTGCAACTGCGCGGGGATGGCAGCTGGCAGGCCAGTCGCGATCCCGGCCTGCCGGCGCTGGTGGGCCTGTGGAAGCCGCGGATCGTGGTCGGCCCGGACTTCGAGCAGCGGTTCAGCCCCGCCGAGCAGGACCTGATCCTGCGCCATGAACACAGCCACCGCCGTCATGGCGATCCCTGGGCAAACGCCGCGTTGGCCGCGCTGCGCTGCGTGTTCTGGTTCCACCCGTTGCTGCCGTGGGTGGCGCGCCGGTTCCTGCGGGACCAGGAACTGGCCTGCGACGCACGCACGGTCGACCCGCATCCGGCCCTGCGCCGGCTCTATGCCAACGCGTTGCTGAAGGCGCAGTTGGTCCACCCGGTTGCGCCGATGGCCTGCCACTGGCGCAGCCAACCGATGTTGAAGGAGCGTATTGCCATGTTGAAGGAACACAAGCGGAACGCATTGCCGTGGATGGCCGGGCAGGTGCTGGTGGTCGGGTTGTGTGTGGGTCTGGGCACAGTGGCCTGGGCCAGCCAGGGCAGCGCAGCGGCTGCCGTCAGCGGGATGGGACAGGTCGATATGCCGGCCGATCGCGGTGCGACTGCCCGCATGATGCCGCCACCGTCCTATCCGAAGATTGCCTTCGAGCAAGGCATCGTCGGCAAGGTCGTGTTGCAGGTGAACGTCGACGCCGACGGCAAGGCCACCAGCGTGCGCGTGCTGGAGGCCACCCCGGCGGGCATCTTCGATGCGGCGTCGGTGGCTGCCGCGGAGCAGTGGACCTTCGAACCAGCGATCAAGAATGGCAAAGCGGTCGCCTCGGCGCTGAAGATTCCTGTCACGTTCGCCATGGATGACGACGAGCCCGCGCGATGAGGCGGGAGGTGGCAACGGCGCTGTCTTTGCTGCTTCTGTCGGGCTGTGCAGGGCACGATCAGATCACCACGGTGGACACGCGTGCCGAGAACGTGGACCACCAGCGTCTGCAGGCCAGCGGGGGCACCACCGGGAGCGCGCAGGTGGGGACGTATCAGCTCGGCCCCACCGAGGGCTACCGCATGCCGCAGCTCTACGCGGCGCCCGATCCGGTGGTCGGGGAGCGCGATCCTCGGCGCGAGCTGGCACCGACCATGGTGTGCCTGCAGGTGGTGATCGATGCGCAGGGCAGGGTGGAGCGCAGTGTGCCGTTGAGTGATCGCGGCGAGTGCGCGGCCGGCAATGCGCCGGAGAACGCGCCGCTAATGCAGGCCGCGCAGGAAGCCGTGGCGATGTGGCGCTACACCCCCGCAGCGGTCTGTCATTTTCCCCCGCAGCGCGTGCCGACGGATCGGGGAGACTGCGAAGGCGCTGAGCGCATCGAACCGGTGCCGGTAAGCCTGCTGTACGGCTTCACGTTCGAGATCGTGAAAGGGCAACACGTGGTGCGGCGGCAAGGACGCTGAACAGGCAAGGCGACCTGTGTCAACCGGGCAATAAGGGGGTGCCGGCCAGCGGCCGGCGCTACCTTTCCGGACCGCCCTGGAGGTTGGCCTTTACCGAGGGCTGCATCAGTTTCGGCTCGGGCAGGGTGGCGTCACGGGCTTGACGGGTGGCGACAAAGTCCGCCTCGCTGATGCCATCGCGCAGATGGATGTTGTGCGCGCGTTGTTCGCCGATCGTGGTTTGATTGGCGACCTCGCGGCCGCCCGGACCGTAGTCGTGACAGATGAAGACACGGGTCGCGTCGGGCAATGCCAGCAACCGCTGGATCGACCGGTACAGCTGTCCCGCATCACCGCCCGGGAAATCGCAGCGGGCGGTGCCGCCGTCGGGCATGAAGAGCGAATCGCCGGTGAACAGCGCATCGCCGATCCGATACGCAACGCTGTCACTGGTATGGCCCGGCACGGCGATCACCTCGCCCTCGAGATCACCCAGCGCGAAGCGCTCGCCATCGGCGAACAGACGGTCGAACTGCGAGCCGTCGGTCGGCACGTCCAGTGCGTAGCGCGGTGCGAACGTGCGCTGCACCTGCACGATACCCTGGCCCATGGCGAGCGTCGCATCGGGCCACTGCGTCTTGAGCCAGCGCCCGGCGCTGATGTGATCGGCATGGGCGTGTGTCTCCAGCAGCCAACCTACCTTCAGGCCGCTGTCGCGCACATGGGCAAGCAGCGGCTGCAAGGGCCCTGCACCGAGTGCATCGGTATCCGGGTCGTAATCCAGCACCGGATCGATCACCGCCGCCTGCAGCGTCGCCGGGTCATGCACCACGTAACTGAAGGTGTGGCTGTCCGGGTGGAAGAAACTGGCGACGTGCAGTGACATGGTGCTGACCTCAGCGTTTGCCCAGAGTGTCGTTGAGCAGCACGGCCAGGCGTTCACCGGCCACGCGCAGCTCACGCTCGGCGACCGGGCGGTAGGTCGCCGCATAGCTCGGGGCCAGCGTACGCTTGTCCGGGTAAACGCCAGGTGCAATGGCGATCCGGCAGCTGGCTTCGGCCCATTGGACAGCATCGACATCGATGTTGGAACGTTTGGCCAGCTTGGGCTCGGGCAGGGCCAGCAGACGCTTGAGGTACTGGTCGTCATCCAGCTGCTGCTCGTTCAGCATGCCGCTGTCCCACAGCGAGTGCAGGTTGGTACCGCGGTTGTTGAACTGCACCTGGAAATCGTTGCCGCCCTTGTCCTGGCCGTAGCCGGCATGCATCGGCTGGTGGATGTCCCCGGCGAAATGCACGACGAACTTCAGCGCCTGCGCGCGCTCGGCGTCGGGCTTGCTGCGGTCGCGCAGGATCTTGGTCTGCGCCTTCAGTGCCTCGACCACGCAGTTGCCGTTTTTGCAGTGCTTGCGCACGTTGTAGTGGCACTTATCTTCGCCGATGTTGACGTAGTGCCAGCCAGCCGAGCGCTTGCCCAGGTCCGGATCCTTGGCCCGCAGCTGGTCAGCCCACGGCGCGATGGCGTGCAATGTCGGATCCGGCTCGGCAGCGAGCAGGCGGTGGACCTCGGCCTGGGTCTGCGGGGTCAGCCGGGTCTCGGCGATCCGCGCCACCAGCCGGTGGCCCTGTGCGCCCCAGGCCAGGGCATCGGTGGAAACAAGGGCGAGGGCCAGCGCAAGCGCGGTGGCCGGGAGCAGGGAGGGCATCTTCATCCGCGGCATTCTAGCGGGCTGACCGTGCTGCGGGTTTGCCGGGATCTGGCCGGCTGCAGGCTGAGGTCGGCCATCTCGCTGGAAGGCCAGACGCTGCCGCCGCCTCATGCGTGCCAAACAGCTGCAAGAAGATCGAAAAAAAACCCCGGCCGAAGCCGGGGAATTGTCTTGCTGCGAGGGTGTTGCCTTGTTGGGCTCTGATCCGCCGATCAGAACTTGAACACGTACGACACGCCGTAAGCCAGCGGGTCGATATTGACGGTGCCGATCTTCTCGCCATCCAGCTTCACCTTGCTGTCGATGTCCATCCAGCGCACATCCACGCGCAGCGAGCCCTTGTCGTTGATCGCGAAGTCCAGACCAGCATGGGCGGCCAGGCCCCAGGAGTCTTCCATCTTCAGCTTGCTGCCAGCCAACGCGCCGCCGGTCTTCTCGCTGAAGAACGTGGTGTAGTTGATGCCCGCGCCCAGGAACGGCGAGACCTTGCCCTTGCTGTTGAAGTGATACTGCAGCGACACCACCGGCGGCAGGTGCTTGGTGCTGCCCACGTTGCCCAGGCCGGCGATGTTGATGTCGTGCTTGAACGGCAGTGCCGCCAGGAGTTCGATGCCGAGGTTGTCGGCAATGAAGTACTCACCGGTGATGGTCGGCTTGATGTCGTTGTCGACATCGACCTTCAGCGTGCCGCCGGCCAGCGAGCCGTTGTTGGACTTCGGAGCAACCTGGTGCACGCCGGCACCGATCGTCCAGTCACCCTTGGACTGGGCCATGGCGGGGGAGGCGGCCAGCGCCAGAGCGGCGGCCAGGCTGGAGAGCAGGAGGGGGGAGGTCTTGCGCATGAGACGGTCTCGTGGCGGGTTGGAATGGCGCCAGTTTTCCCGTCCACGCGCCTGCGCGCCTTGATCCGGATCAATCCGGGTATTTACTGTTGTAACCGGTTCCCATTCGGCTCCCACGGCCTGCCCGGGTCCGGCCCTGCTAGAATGAACACCCCTTTCCATCGGCGCCGCACCGTCGCGGCTGCAGGAGCTTGTGAACATGGCAATCAAGGTTGGCATCAACGGTTTCGGTCGCATCGGGCGCAACGTACTGCGCTCGGCCGTGCTGAACTTCGGCAATGACATCGAAATCGTCGCCATCAACGATCTGCTGGAGCCGGACTACCTGGCGTACATGCTGAAGTACGACTCCGTGCACGGCCGCTTCAAGGCCGACGTGGAGGTCTCCGGCAACGACCTGCTGGTCAACGGCAAGAAGATCCGCCTGACCCAGGAACGCGATCCGGCCAACCTGAAGTGGGACGACGTCGGCGTGGACGTCGTCATCGAATCCACCGGCCTGTTCCTGACCAAGGAAACCGCGCAGAAGCACATCGACGCGGGCGCCAAGAAGGTGATCCTGTCGGCGCCGTCGAAGGACGACACCCCGATGTTCGTGTTCGGCGTGAACGACAAGACCTACGCCGGCCAGGCGATCGTCTCCAACGCGTCGTGCACCACCAACTGCCTGGCGCCGCTGGCCAAGGTCATCAACGACAAGTGGGGCATCAAGCGTGGCCTGATGACCACCGTGCACGCCGCGACCGCCACCCAGAAGACCGTCGATGGCCCGTCCAACAAGGACTGGCGCGGTGGCCGTGGCATCCTGGAGAACATCATCCCGTCCTCCACCGGCGCGGCCAAGGCCGTCGGCGTGGTGATCCCGGAATTGAACAAGAAGCTGACCGGCATGAGCTTCCGCGTGCCGACCTCGGACGTGTCGGTGGTCGATCTGACCGTCGAGCTGGAGAAGGAAGCCACCTACGCCGAGATCTGCGCTGAAGTGAAGGCACAGAGCGAAGGCGCGCTGAAGGGCATCCTGGGCTACACCGAAGACAAGGTCGTGGCGACCGACTTCCGCGGCGAAACCCACACCTCGGTGTTCGACGCCGATGCCGGCATCGCGCTGGATGGCACCTTCGTCAAGCTGGTGTCGTGGTACGACAACGAATGGGGCTACTCCAACAAGTGCCTGGAAATGGTCAAGGTCGTCGCTGCGTAAGCCAGCGCTGTTCCTGCGTCATTCCACAGACCCCGGCCCCGTGCCGGGGTCTGTCGTTTCAGGCAGACCAATCAGCGCCTTGATCCCGCCCGTGCCTCCGATCCATTAGCATGGCCCGCGTGCCATCGGCACTGCGCCTGTCGGGCGCAGCCGTGGCGACCTCTTGAGGATGGCCTGGAATGGAAGCTCTGATTGTCCTGCTGGTGCTGGTGCTGCTGGCGATCCCGCTGCTGCTGATCGTGGCGCTGGTGATGATCGCCGGCCTGCGCCGCCGCGTGGCCGCGCTGGAGCAACGCGCGGCCGGGCCTGCCTGGGAAGCGTCGTCGGCCTCCGCCGAGCCCGAGCGGCCGCTGCGCTGGACGGATATCCAATCCGTGGACACGGTGGCCGCGCCGCTGGACTTCGCCATGCAGCCCGCGGTCGAGACGCCCGTCCAGACCCCGGACGCCATGGCTGCACCTGCACCTGCAGCGGCTGCTGCGGCCGCCGCGATGCCACCGCCGCTGCCGCCATCGGCGCCCGTGCCGCCGGTTGCCCCGATCCTGCCGGCCGAAGCAGAAGGCCCCGGCATCGGCGAGCGCATCGTCGGCACCATCAAACAGTGGTTCACCGAGGGCAACGTGCCGGTCAAGATCGGCATGCTGGTGCTGTTGGCCGGTGTGGCCGCCCTGCTCAAATACGCCAGCGACCAGGGTTGGTTGAACGCACCGATCGAGCTGCGCCTGGCCGCCATCGCGGTCGCCGCGTTGGCCGGGCTGGTGTTCGGCTGGGTGCAGCGCGATACCCGGCGCCTGTTCGCGCTCGCGCTGCAGGGTGGGGCGATCGGCGTCCTGTTGCTGACCATCTTCGCCGCGTTCAAACGCTACGACCTGATTCCCGCCGCGCCGGCCTTTGCGCTCAGCGTGCTGCTGATCGCCGGCATGGGCGTGCTGGCGGTCGTGCAGAATTCGCGCACGCTGGCCGTGCTCGGCATCCTGGCCGGCTTCATGGCGCCGATCTGGCTGTCCACCGGCAGCGGCAACCATGTCGCGCTGTTCTCGTACTACGCCTTGCTCAACGCCGCGATCCTGGCGATTGCCTGGTGGCGCCCGTGGCGCGCGCTGAATCTGCTCGGTTTCGCGTTCACGTTCGGCATCGGTACGGCCTGGGGCGTGCTTCAGTACAGCGCGGACAAGTTCGCCAGCACCGAGCCGTTCCTGCTGCTGTTCTTCGCCTTCTACCTGCTGATCCCGATCCTCTACGCGCGCCGGCAGAGCGCGGAAAAGCGCGATCTGATCGATGGCAGCCTGGTGTTCGGCACGCCGCTGATCGCGTTCTCGCTGCAGGCCGGCCTGCTGCATGACGACCGGCTGCTGCTGGCGTTGTGTTCGCTCGCGCTGGCCGCGTTGTATGCAGGCCTGGCATGGGCGCTGCTCAAGCGTGAGCGCTACACCGCGCTGGGTCAGTCGCATGCGGTACTCGCGGTGGGCTTTGCGACGCTGGCGGTGCCGTTGGCGCTGTCCGCACGCGCCACCGCCAGCGTGTTCGCACTGGAAGGAGCCGCCTTGGCATGGCTGGGCCTGCGCCAGCAGCGCTGGCTGCCGCAGATCGCCGGTGCGCTGCTGACCCTGGGCGCCGCGTTCGGCTTCGTGGTCGGCGCGGACTACTGGCATCTGGACGCCACGGCCATCGCCAACCCGACCTTCATGAGTGGCCTGCTGCTGGCACTGGCTGGTTTTGCCGCCGCTTTCAGCTACCGTCGCGCGCAGCGCGATGCGCCGGCCATCGTCTACTACCTGTGGGGCCTGCTGTGGTGGCTGGGCAGTGTCAGCCACGAGATCCTGCGCTTCGTCACCCACCGCACCGAGCCCGACGCGCTGCTGATCGCCGCCGCCGTCACCGCGTGGCTGGCCGCCGAGATGCATCGCCGCTGGCCGGCGCGCGCGCTGGTACTGACCACGCTGGCGATGGTACTGGCCGCGTTCCCGTTGGCGCTGTGGCAGGCCGACGTACATCAGCAACCGTTCGCGGGTCATGGCGCGCTGGCCTGGGCCGTGTTCGCGCTGCTGGGTGTGCGCAGCCTGTGGTGCCTGCGCGGTGGCGAAGACCGCAGCTCGCTGGCTGCGCAGTTCCTGTGGTGGCTGCTGTGGCCCTCGGTGGTGTCGCTGGCCTGCCTGTGGCTGGCTGATCGCTTCGCATTGGCGCAAGGGTGGGGCCTGGGCCTGATGCTGCTGCCGTGGCTGCTGGTCACCGCAGTGGCGCTGCTGCGCTGGCGCTGGCTGACGGTGCCACTCGGCGAGCGTTTCGACGCCATGCGCACACCGCTGCAGACCACCTTGTTCGCAGTGCTGGGGGTGAGCTGGGCGGGTCTGCTGCTGGTGCCTGCCGGTGCCGCACCGTTGCCGTGGCTGCCGCTGCTCAACCCGGTGGAACTGGCGCAGGTGGCGGTGCTGGTGCTGGCCGCGCGCTGGCTGTGGTCGGCGCAGGCCCCGGAGCGCCTGCGTGCCCTGCGCATACCGCTGCTGGCGATTGCCGGCTTCGTCGCCCTGACCAGCATCACCCTGCATGCCGTGCACCACTGGGGTGGGGTGCCGTGGAACGAGCACTTGTGGTCCTCGACCCTCGCCCAGACCAGCCTGACCGTGGTCTGGAGCGTGCTTGGCGTGATCAGCTGGGTATGGGGCTCGCGCCGCGGGCAACGTGTCCTGTGGCTGGTAGGCGCGGTGCTGATGGGGGTGGTGCTGGCCAAGCTGGTGCTGATCGACCGCCAGCATCTGGGCAACCTGCTCGGCATTTCTTCTTTCATCGCCTACGGCCTGCTGTGCACGGTCGTGGGTTATCTGGCACCGGCGCCGCCACGCGCGCCCGAGCCCGCCGTGGAGGCACAGTCTTGAAGACCTTTCGCCCGCTGATCCTCCTCGCTGCGATGGCAGTTCCGACGCTGGCGTTGGCCCAGGCCCAGGCCACCGACGACCGCCAGGCCTATCGCCAGCAATGGCCGCTGCAGCTCGCACAGCCGCAGGCCGGCGCCTACCGGCTGACGCTCGACGATGGCGTGTACCGCACTGCGGTATCGCCACGCCTGGCCGATGTGCAGGTGTTCAACGCACAAGGCCAGGCACTGCCGTCGGCGTTGCTGGCCGCCGACCAGCCACTGGCGCAGGCGCCGCAATGGCAGACGCTCTCGTGGTTCCCGCTGCCGCCGATGGCCGGCACCTCCGGCGATGACCTGCAGCTGCTGACCGAGCGCAATACCGACGGCAGCGTGCGGCGGGTGGAAGCGCGGCTGGGCCGGGGTGGGGCGGCTGGACAGCCGGCGGGCTGGCTGATCGACGCCAGTGCCCTCAAGTCCGGCGTGCAGGCCCTGCGCCTGGACTGGCAGACACAGTCGCCGCTGCAGGCGCGCGTGCGCGTGGAGATGAGCAACGATCTGCGCGATTGGCTGCGCATCGCCGACGACGTGCCGCTGGTGGACCTGCAGCACGAAGGTCGCCGCCTGCAGCAGCGCCGCATCGAGATCGCGCGCCAGGCCAAGTACTTCCGGATCCTGCCGATCGGCGCCGATGCCTTGCCGGCGCTGTCCACGGTGCAGGCCGAGCTCGCACCGACCGCGCAGGCGATCGCGTGGCGCTGGCAGTCGCTGACCGGCACCGCCGGCAAGCCTGGCGAATTCGAGTATCACCTCGATGGGCGCTTCCCCATCGCGCAGGCCGACATCGCCACCGCCGACAACAGCGTGGTGCAATGGACGCTGCTGAGCCGCGATGATGCCGACCAACCGTGGCAGGTGCGTGCCGGCCCGTGGGTGGCCTATCAACTGCAGGACGCCGCCGACCGACGCCAATCGCAGACCCAGCCGCTGACGCGCAGCACGCGTGATCGCTATTGGAAGCTGGTGGCCGGCCAGGCGCAGTCGATGCCTGCGCCGACGCTCAAGCTTGGTTACCAGCCCGAAGCGCTGGTGTTCCTCAGCCAGGGCGAGCCGCCGTTTGCGGTGGCCGCCGGCAGCGTGCGTGCCGAGCGCCAGGAGGCACCGGTCGCCACGGTGATCGCGCAGCTGCGTGAGCAGCATGGCGCGCAGTGGCAACCGGCGCAGGCGACCGTGCAGGGTGCACCGCAAGTCCTCGCCGGCGATGCTGCGGTAGCCCCGCAACGCGACTGGAAACAGTGGCTGCTGTGGGCGCTGCTGGTGATCGGCGTACTGATCGTCGGTGGCTTCGCGGTGGGCCTGCTGCGCCAGCCGCGTCTTAACGGGGACGGAGGTAGTTAAGCGCGCTTAACTACCTCCGTCCCTGTTATGGATTTGCGATGCACCCGCGCAGCCGGGACAATGATCGTCTGCGCCGTGCGGCGCCCTTCCTTCTTCAGAGCCAAAGAGTTGCTTATGTCCATCGTTCGCATGACCGACCTCGATCTCTCCGGCAAGCGCGTGCTGATCCGCCAGGATCTGAACGTGCCGATCGACAACGGCCAGATCACCTCCGAGCAGCGCATCACCGCGTCGCTGCCGACGCTGAAGCTGGCGCTGGAGAAGGGTGCCGCCGTGATGGTGACCTCGCACCTGGGGCGGCCAAAAGAAGGCGTGTGGAGCGAGGCCGACTCGCTGGCCCCGGTGGCGCTGCGCCTGTCCCAGCTGCTGGGTGTCGAGGTGCCGCTGGTGCGTGATTGGGTCGATGGCGTGGACGTCGCGCCGGGCTCGATCGTGCTGCTCGAAAACTGCCGCATGAATGTCGGCGAAGGCAAGGACGATGAAACGCTGGCGAAGAAGTACGCCGCGCTGTGCGATGTGTTCGTCATGGATGCCTTTGGCACCGCGCACCGCGCGCAGGCCTCCACCCATGGTGTGATCCGCTTCGCTCCGGTCGCCGCTGGCGGTCCGCTGCTGATGGCCGAACTGGACGCGCTGGCCAAGGCGCTGCTCGCCCCGGCCCCGCCGTTGCTGGCGATCGTGGCCGGCAGCAAGGTCAGCACCAAGCTCGAACTGCTCTCCAGCCTGGTCGGCAAGGTCGACCAGCTGATCGTCGGCGGTGGCATCGCCAACACCTTCATCGCGGCCGCCGGTTACTCGGTCGGCAAGTCGCTGTATGAGCCGGACCTGCTGGACACCGCGAAGAAGATCGTGGCCGATGCCAAGGCGCGTGGCGCCGACATCCCGCTGCCGACCGACGTGGTCGTGGCCAAGCAGTTCCTGCCGGACGCCGACGCCACGGTGAAGGCCGTCGCCGACGTGGCCGAGGATGACCTGATCCTGGATATCGGCCCGGAGACGGCCCAGCACTACGCTGGCCTGATCGCCAAGGCCGGCACCGTGGTCTGGAACGGCCCGGTCGGCGTGTTCGAGTTCGAGGCCTTCAGCCATGGCACCGAAGCGCTGGCCCGTGCCATCGCGGCCTCGCCGGCGTTCTCGATCGCCGGCGGCGGCGACACCCTGGCCGCGGTCGACAAGTACGACATCGCGGGCGAGGTGAGCTACATCTCCACCGGTGGCGGTGCATTCCTGGAGTTCCTGGAAGGCAAGACTCTGCCGGCCGTCGCCGCGCTGGAGGCCCGCGGCTCGTGAGCCGCGATGTGCTGTTCTTCGATCTCGACGGCACGCTGATCGATTCGGCCGTCGGGATCACCGGGTGCGTGGCGCATGCGCTCACCCAGATGGGCCTGCCGGTTCCGCCACAGGCAGACCTGCGGCGCTGGATCGGGCCGTCGCTGCGCACCAGCTTCGCGCCGTTGTTCAACGATCCGGCCCAGGTCGAACAGGCGGTGACGTATTACCGCGAGCGCTTCGACGTGGTCGGCTGGCGCGAGCACGAGGTCTACCCGCGGATCGGCCAGGTCGTGCAGGCCTTGAAGGAACGCGGCCATCGGCTGGCGATCGTCACCGCCAAGAACGAGCCGCACGCCCGGCGCATCGTCGAGCACCTGCCGTTCGGCGACTGCTTCGAGGATGTGATCGGGGCCACCCCGGATGGCAGCCGCAGCGAGAAGCCGCAGCTGGTCGCCGAGGCCCTGCATCGGTTGTCGCTGACCGCGGCGCAGTGCTGGATGATCGGCGACCGGCGCATGGATATCGAAGGCGCCCGCCATCACGGTCTGCGCAATATCGGCGTGTTGTGGGGGTTCGGCGGTGCCGAAGAGCTCACGGCGGCCGGGGCGGCGCATCTCGCGCAGGCACCGGACGACCTGCTCACCCTGATCGATTGAGGGCCGCGGCGGCGTTCCGTACGCCGCCGCATGTCCCGCGCAAAGGCCCGCCGCGATTGGGGCTGGCCGCCGGGCGGTCAAACCGCTGTCCGCCCGGTCGTCTCGCGCTGTCTGCAGGACAACAGCGAAACCCAAGCGTGCCAGCGGTGTAATCGTATTCATGGGACGTGATGGGTGTGCTAATTTCACTCCTTTAACGGGAGCCCATTAACCATGATTGAGCGTCAGCGTCGCACCAAGATCCTTGCCACCCTCGGACCGGCGACCGACCCGCCGGGCGTGCTGGAGGATCTCTTCCGCGCCGGCGTGAACGTGGTTCGCCTCAACTTCAGTCACGGTGACCCGTCCGGCCAGGCCAAGCGTGCCGCCGATGTGCGCGCCGCCGCCGCTCGTGTTGGCGTGGAAGTGGGCATCCTGGCCGATCTGCCGGGCCCGAAGATCCGTATCGAGCGTTTCGCCGAAGGCAAGATCAAGCTCAAGGCGGGCGACCGCTTCGACCTGGTCGCCTCGCCGAACGCACCGGCTGGCGACACCACCCAGGTGGGCGTGAGCTACCTCGGCCTGCCGCAGGACGTGGTGGCCGGTGACATCCTGCTGCTCGACGATGGCCTGATGCAGCTGCAGGTCACCGAAGTGCAGGGCGAGCGCATCATCAACACCGTGCTCAACGACGGCGTGCTGTCCGACCGCAAGGGCCTGAACAAGCAGGGCGGCGGCCTGTCGCTGGGCGCGCTGACCGAGCGCGACAAAGAACTGATCGGCATCGTGGCCAAGATCGGCGTGGACTTCATCGCCGTGTCCTTCTGCCGCAACGCGCAGGACATGAACGACGCGCGCGAGATCGCCGAGTCGCACGGCTGCTACGCCGCGCTGGTCTCCAAGATCGAGCGCACCGAAGCGATCGACAACCTCGAAGAGATCGTCGACGCCAGTGACGTGGTCATGGTCGCGCGTGGCGATCTGGGCGTGGAAATCGGCGACGCCGAACTGCCGGGCCTGCAGAAGAAGATCATCAAGGCCTCGCTGGCGCAGAACAAGGTGGTGATCACCGCCACCCAGATGCTGCAGTCGATGGTCGAAAGCCCGATCCCGACCCGCGCCGAAGTGCTGGACGTGGCCAACTCGGTCATCGACGGTACCGATGCGGTGATGCTCTCGGCCGAAACCGCCGCGGGCATGTACCCGGTCAAGGCGGTCGAAGCGATGGCGCGTATCTGCCTCGGTGCCGAACGCCAGTTCCAGACCGAGACCGATTTCGGTGCCTCGCCGCGCAACCTGGAACGTGCCGATCAGGCGATCGCCATGGCCACCATGTTCCTGTCCCAGCACGTGGGCGTGCGTGCGATCGTGGCGATGACCGAATCCGGTGGTACCGCGCGTTACCTGTCGCGCTTCCGTGCCTCGGCACCGGTGTTCGCGGTGACGCGCCATGACGGCGCCCGCCGCCAGATGGCGCTGATGCGCGATGTGTTCCCGATCAACTTCGACAGCCGCGGTCTGACCCCGCGCGAAGCCGCCCGCGGCAGCATCCGCCTGCTGTTCGAAGCGAACCAGCTGCAGAGCGGTGACCGCGTCGTCTTCACCAGCGGTGAGCACATGGAAACCCATGGCGCGACCAACACGCTGCGCCTGCTGGAAGTCGGCGAAGACGGCCGTGCGAGCGGTCTCGGCGAACTCTAACCGACCCACCCGCACCACCCGGACCCGCGTGGCCTCACGGCCGCGCGGGTTCGTCGTTTCAGATGGAATCGTTTCCAGATTCCGTGGACGGTCAGTTCACGGGAGGCGGGGTCTATAATTGGCGTTTTCCCGCACCCGCCACAGGAAGTACATGAGCATCGAACAGCTGGCTGAAACCGCACAGGCCATGGTCGCCCCGGGCAAGGGCATCATCGCGATCGACGAATCCACCGGCACCATCGGCAAGCGCTTCGCCAGCGTCGGCCTGGAGAACACCGAGGAGAACCGTCGCGCCTACCGCGAACTGCTGCTCACCACGCCCAAGCTGAACGAGCACATCTCCGGCGCGATCCTGTACGACGAGACCATCCGTCAGTCCACCAAGGACGGCGTCCCGTTCGCCAAGTACATGGCGGCCCAGGGCATCATTCCGGGCATCAAGGTCGACAAGGGCGCCCATGCCCTGGCCGGCTGCCCGGGCGAGCTGGTTACCGAAGGCCTGGACGGCCTGCGTGAGCGTCTTCAGGAGTACTACAAGCTGGGTGCGCGCTTCGCCAAGTGGCGTGCGGTCATCAACATCGGTGAAAGCATCCCGTCGGGTACCTGCATCGAGTCCAACGCCCACGCGCTGGCCCGTTATGCCGCGCTGTGCCAGGAATGCGGCCTGGTGCCGATGGTCGAGCCGGAAGTGATCATGGACGGCGACCACGACATCGAGACCTGCTACGAAGTCACCGAAGCCACCCTGCGTTCGCTGTTCGACGCGCTGTACCAGCAGAACGTGCTGCTGGAAGGCACCATCCTGAAGGCCTCGATGGTCATCTCCGGCAAGGGCTGCGAAGAGCAGGCCGACGTCGAGGAAGTGGCCGAGTCGACCGTGATGTGCCTCAAGAGCACCGTGCCGGCGATCCTGCCGGGCGTGGTGTTCCTGTCCGGTGGCCAGAGCGATGAGCAGTCCACCGCGCATCTGAATGCCATGAACCAGATGGGCAACCTGCCGTGGCCGCTGAGCTTCTCCTACGGCCGTGCCATGCAGCAGGCCGCGCTGAAGCTGTGGGCCAAGGACACCAAGGCCAACGTCGCCAAGGCACAGCAGACCGTGTTTGATCGCGCCAAGGAAAACGGCCAGGCCGCCCTGGGAAAGTGGAACGGCTGATTCACGCCTGACCACCGTCAACGAGAACGCCGGCCTTGTGCCGGCGTTTTTGTTTGCGCGATACAACGGTGCGCAAAGGCGCGCGTGCTCTGGCACGATGCGGTCCACCTTCGCATGGATGGGTCTCATGTTCGCTCGCTTCTGTATCTGGCTGTGTGTGCTGCCGTTGCTGCTGGTGAGCGCATCGGCGCACGCTGTGCCATCGCGCGGCTTCGATGTGCTGCATTACGAGGTCGCGCTGGTGCCCGACATCGCCCACAAGCGCGTCACTGGCGAGCAGACGGTGCGGTTCCGGGCCGAGCATGCGCTGCGCGCAGTGACGCTGGACAGCGGCGCGCTCAAGGTGACGGCGGCGCTGCAGGGCGATCGCGCGTTGGCATTCGCGCAGGACGAGGCGAAGGTGCACATCACGCTGGCCGAACCGCTTGCGCGCGGCGATACCGCCAGCGTGACGATCCGCTATCACGGCCAACCGCCGTATGGCCTGGAATTCGCGCCCGAGCGCGACGAGGTCTACACGATCTTTTCGACCAGTCAGTGGATGCCGTCGGTGGATGCCCCCGACGAGCGCGCCACGCTGGCCCTGTCCGTGACCCTGCCGGCGGGCCTGTTGGCCGCCGGGACCGGTCGCGCGCTGCCGGTGCGCACGCTTTCCGATGGGCGCATCGAACATCGCTGGCATCTGGAGACGCCGATGCCGGGGTATGTCTACGGCTTCACCGCGGGCCGTTATCACGAAGCCACACAGCAGCATGGCGCGACCGGCTTGCGGTTCCTGTCCAGGGAGCGCTCGCCCGAGCAGCTGCAGCGCGTGTTCACCGCTACGGGCGCGATGTTGGATTTCTTCGCCGCACGCGCGGGACTGCCGTATCGCGGCGACTATCAGCAGGCGCTGGTGGCCCGCACGATCGGGCAGGAAATGGCCGGGCTGTCGCTGATGTCCGAGCGCTACGGCCAGCAATTGCTGGAAGACCCCGCCCAAACCGCGTTGATGGCGCACGAGGCCGCGCATCAGTGGTGGGGAAACCGGGTGACCTGCGCCGGCTGGGAACATTTCTGGCTCAACGAAGGCATGGCCAACTTCATGACCGCCGCCTACCTCCAGCAGGCGCAGGGAGAGGCGGCCTACCAGGCGCAGGTCACCATCTGGCGCACGCGGCTGGACGCGCTGCGTGCCAAGGGCGCGGATCATGCGCTGGTGTACGCGGACTGGAGCGCGCCGACCGGCGATGACCGCGCGGTGGTGTACCAGAAGGGCGCGTACGTACTGCACCTGTTGCGCGGCGAAATGGGCGAGGCCGCGTTCTGGCGCGGCATCCGTGCGTACACGCAGGCCAATGATGGGCGGTCGGTGGTGACCGCCGATTTCCAGCGTGCGATGGAAACCGCGGCCGGCCGATCATTGCAGCCATTTTTCGCGCAGTGGGTCTACGGCGTCGGTTGACGCGTCAGTGCGCTGCCGCCGGCGGCAGCCCCAACGGCAGCGGTGCGAAGATCGCCGAGGTCGAGGGTTCAACCGGCTGGCCTGCCGCCGCCAGCGCCGACTGGTAGGCCTTGTACGTGGCCGCGTTGTACGCCACCAGGATGATCCGGCGTGGCTGGTGGTGCGAGCGCTGCCAGGTCAGGGTTTCGGTGGCGGCGATATGGGCGGCCTGGTGCAGCGGATACCCGAACACCCCGCAGCTGATCGCCGGGAAGGCGATGGATTCCAGTTCCAGCTTTTCAGCCAGCTGCAGCGACTTCCAATAGCAGTTGGCCAGCAGCGCCGGCTCGTCGCGCAGACCGTCCTGCCAGACCGGGCCGACCGTATGGAACACGTGCTTTGCCGGCAGATCGAACGCCGGAGTTTCGCGCACCTCCCCGGTCGGGCAGCGCATGCCGGGGCGGATCTCCGGCAGGGCGCGGCAGGCGTCGAGCAGCTGCGGGCCGGCTGCGCGATGGATCGCGCCGTCCACGCCACCGCCGCCGAGCAGGGATTCGTTGGCCGCATTGACGATCGCATCCACCGCCAGGGTCGTGATGTCGCCCTGCCACACTTCGATCTTCATGCGTACCGCTCCTTACGTGCTGATACCGGGTCCATACAACGAAATGACGTGCCTGCGCTGCACCGTAACCTGCGCGACATCTAGGCTGCGTCATCGTCGTCTCAGGCAGTGCGACCCGGCGGGCGCTGGCTGACATTCACACGATGCCGCCGGATCGCTTCACGGAAGATGAAGCGCGTCACCAAGCAGAACGCCCGCCGATCAAGGCGGGCGTTTCGTTCATACGGACCAACGCCGGGATCAGGGCAGACCGGCCAGCCAGTCGTCGTCGGAGCCTTCGTTGATGTCGGCGAACAGCGGGGTGGAGAAGTAGCGCTCGCCGGTGTCGGGCAGCATCGCCAGGATCACCGAGCCGGGTGCGGCCTTGGCGGCGATGTCCAGCGCGCTGGCGACCGTGGCACCGGCCGAGATGCCCACGAAGATGCCTTCCTCGGCCGCCAGCCGGCGCGAGGTCTCGATCGCGCGGGCGTCGTCGATGGTCAGCAGTTCATCGTAGACACCGCGGTTGAGCACCTCCGGCACGAAATCCGGGGTCCAGCCCTGGATCTTGTGCGGCTTCCACTCGTCGCCTTTGAGCAGGGCAGCGCCTTCCGGCTCCGTGGCGACGATCCGGGTCTCCGGTCGCGCCACCTTGAGCACCTCGCCGACGCCGGTCAGGGTGCCGCCGGTGCCCCAACCGGTCACGAAGTAGTCCAGTCGCCTGCCGGCGAAATCGCGCAGGATTTCCGGGGCGGTGGTGTTGCGGTGATAGGCCGGGTTGGCCGGGTTGGCGAACTGACTGGCCAGGAACCAGCCGTGTTCCTCGGCCAGTTCCTTCGCCCGGCGCACCATGCCCGAGCCACGCTCGGCGGCCGGGGTCAGGATCACCTTGGCGCCATAGGCGCGCATCAGCTTGCGGCGCTCGATGGAGAAGGTCTCCACCATCGTGGCCACGAACTTGTAGCCGCGCGCGGCGGCCACCATCGCCAGCGCCACGCCGGTGTTGCCCGACGTCGCTTCCACGATGGTATCGCCGGGCTTGAGCAGGCCCTTGGCCTCGGCGTCGAGAATGATCGCCAGCGCCAGGCGGTCTTTGACCGAGCCACCGGGGTTGAACGACTCGACCTTGGCGTACAGGGTGACGTGCTCGGGGGCGAGACGGTGCAGGCGCACCACCGGGGTGTTGCCGATGGTGTCCAGGATGGAGTCGTACAGGGCCATGGGGATGCTCCGGAGAAGTCGGTGCCGCCCGGGGGCCGTGCGGCAGGGGAAGGGTCGGGCCGGTGGCGGCGCAAGGCGCCCGCGCGCGGCCGGGCCGGGGTCGGTCAGACCGTACCGCTGGCATATGACCGCGCGAAATGACCTGATTACCTTCTTAAACAACGTTTGGTTATAAGCTGGTGACGGCATTTGCCCTACAGTCGGATGGCCCCCTCTCCATGCGCCGTATCGCCCGCCCATGACGCTGACTCAACTTCGCTACCTGGTCGCCATCGCCGACGCCGAGCTGAACATCACGCTGGCGGCGTCCCGTGTGCACGCCACCCAGCCCGGCCTGTCCAAACAGCTCAAGCAGCTGGAGGATGAACTCGGCTTTCTGCTGTTCGTGCGCAAGGGCCGCAGCCTGGAAGCGGTGACCCCGGCGGGCGTGGAAGTGATCGGCCGCGCCCGCGCCGTCCTGGGCGAGGCCAACAATATCCGCACCTATGCGGCCAACCAGCGCCGTGAAAGCCAGGGCCAACTGGTGCTCACCACCACCCATACCCAGGCGCGCTTCGTGCTGCCGCCGGCGGTGGCGCGCATCAAGCAGGCCTACCCGCAGGTCAGCGTGCATCTGCAGCAGGCTGCTGAAAGCGACGCGCTGGACCTGCTCAGCCAGGGCGATGCGGACATCGCCATCATCAGCACCGCGGGCGGTGAGCCCACGGCCGGCCTGGCCATTCCGCTGTACCGCTGGCGCCGGCTGGTGCTGGTGCCGCGTGGGCACGCGCTGGATCGCCCGGGCGCGGCGCCGGACCTGCAGGCGCTCGCCAGCCACCCGCTGATCAGCTACGAATCCTCCACCCGCGGCAGCTCCTCGCTGCAGCGCGCCTTCGCAAGCGCCGGGCTGACCCCGGACATCGCCTTGACCGCCCTGGATGCGGACCTGATCAAGACCTACGTGCGCACCGGCCTGGGGGTGGGCCTGCTGGCGGAAATGGCGGTCAACGCCAGCGACGAAGACCTGCGGTCCTGGCCGGCCCCGGCGCCGATCGACGAGTGCATCGCCTGGGCGGTGCTGCCGCGCGACCGCGTGCTGCGCGATTACGCGCTGGAGCTGGTGCACGTGCTCGCCCCGCAGATCGATACCCGCGACCTGCGCCGGGTGATCGACGGCAACCAGGAGGCCAACTGGCCGCTGCCGCCGACGTGGGAATCGCTGACGCAGACCATCACCGTCTAGCGACGGTGATGGCTGCCCGCGCATTCCCCCTCTACCCCGCGCCGTTGGCGCGCCCCCTTCAACAGAAGGGGGCTTTTCTCCAGAGGGGTTGAGGGGTTCGGTGGGCGCTTCGAAAGGGCCGCTGCGACGGTTGGTCGCAGGGCGTCGGGTCGGCCGGCCAACGCTCGGGCGCTACCATGACGGGGTGAACGTCCGCCGTCGCCCGTATGCCGTCCTGTTGCAGCTTGCCTTCGTGGCGACGTTGCTGATGGCGCTGGCGCCGCTGGTCAGCCGCTGGCAACAGGCGCATGCCGAGGCGCCGGTGATGCTGATGCCGACCGGCATGACCCACGCGATGCCCGTGCCGCCCGTGCCGCCCGATGCCCACGCCGGGCACGACATGCAGCACGACATCGCGCAGCGCGACGTGCACCACCACGACATGCAGCAGCACGACATGGCGCGCCATGACATGGCGATGCAACCCATGCCGATGCACGCCCTGCCAAGCGCCCACGACACCCCCGCATCGTCGCCACCGATGAGCGAGCACGCCGGCCATGGCGATGCCTGCGAGTACTGCATGATGGCCTCGCGGCTGATGCCGTGGCTGGCGGTGCTGATCCTGCTGCTGCCGGCGCTGCCGGTCATCGCACCACGCGTCCTGCGCGCGGTGGGCACGCCACGCAGCCTGCGCTGGCCGGCCCACGCCGCACGCGGTCCCCCCGCGATCTCCTGAAACCGCCGCCCTCCTGCCCGTGTCGCCGTGATGGCGGCGCGTGCCTGTGTGCTTTTCTGGAGTTCCACCATGACTGTTTCTTCCCGCAGCGCGGGCGCACTGACGCGCCTGTCTGTTTCCCTGTCGCTGGCCCTGGTCGCGCTGCCGCTGCATGCCACCAATGATGACGCCCGCACCCTCGATACGCTGGTGGTCACCGCCACCGCGCCCTCATCGCCGTTGCACTGGGTCACCGATCCGCGCCTGCCGCGGCAGCCGGTCCCGGCCAGCGATGGCGCGGACTATCTGAAGACGGTTCCCGGTTTTTCGGCGATCCGCAATGGCGGCACCAACGGTGATCCGGTGCTGCGCGGCATGTTCGGTTCGCGCCTGAACATCGTCAGCAACGAAGGCAACCTGATCGGCGCCTGTCCCTCGCGCATGGACAACCCGCTGTCCTACATCGCCCCGGAAACCTTCGATCGGCTGACCATCATCAAGGGGCCGCAGAGCGTGCGTTGGGGCGCCGGCGCCTCGGCGGGTACGGTGCGCTTCGAGCGCGATACCCCCCGGTTCGAGCAGCCGGGGATGGACATCACTGCCAGCGCCCTGGTCGGCTCGCGCAACCGCAATGACCAGGTGCTGGATCTCACTGCCGGCGCGTCGCCGGGCTACGTGCGCGTCAACGGCAACCGCTCCGAATCGGACGACTACAAGGACGGCAACGGCGACGTGGTGCCCTCCAGGTGGCGCAAGTGGAACAGCGATGTCGCGGTCGGCTGGACCCCCGATGCCGATACCGTGCTTGAGCTGTCGGCCGGCACCGGCGATGCGATCGCGCGCTACGCCGGACGCGGCATGGACGGCGCCTCGTTCAAGCGCACCAGTTACGCCGCGCGCTTGGAGAAGGACAACCTGCCCGGCGCATGGGACAGGCTGCAGGCCAACCTGTACTACAACGATGCCGACCACGTGATGGACAACTACACGTTGCGCACGCCGAACCCGGCCAGCAGCATGCCGATGCCGATGGCATCCAATGTCGATCGCCGCACCACGGGGGGCCGCATCGCTTCGGAATGGCGCTGGCAGAACATCGCCATCGTGGCCGGCATGGATGCGCAGGACAGCCGCCATCGCAGCCGCAATGCGATGGGGCGCAACACGTACCGGCAGCAGCCGTGGCGCACCGATGCGCGCTTCGAGAACCTCGGGGCATTCACCGAGATCACCCTGGGCGAGGGCACCGCGCAGCGCTGGATCGGTGGCCTGCGCATCGACCGTGCCGAGGTGAAGGACGAGCGCGCGACCGCCGGCATGATGGCCATGCCGAATCCCACCGCCGGGCAGACCCGGCGCGAGAATCTGGGCAGTGGCTTCGTCCGGTTCGAGCGCGACATCGCCCCCGCCCTGACCTGGTACGCCGGCGTCGGGCACAGCGAGCGCATGCCCGACTACTGGGAACTGTTCTCGCCGACGCTCGGCCCGGCTGGCGCGGTCAACGCCTTCACCGGTGTGCAGCCGGAAAAGACCACCCAGCTCGATCTCGGCCTGCAGTACCGCACCGATCGCCTCAACGCTTGGGTCTCGGCCTATGCCGGCCGTATTCAGGACTACATCCTGTTCACCTATCGCGAGGGCGGCATGATGGGCAGCACCAGCCAGGCCAGCAATGTCGATGCGCGCATTGCCGGCGCGGAGGCGGGCGCGGAGTGGCAGCTGGCACAGCAGTGGAAACTCGGCGGCACGCTGGCCTACGCCTGGGGCGAAAACCGCGATGATGGCCGCGCGCTGCCGCAGATGCCGCCGCTGGAAGCCCGGCTCAGCGCTGCTTGGGAAGGCGGGCGCTGGACGCTGGGGGCGTTGGCGCGTGCGGTCTCCCACCAGGGCCGGGTCGCGGCGGGGCAGGGCAACGTGGTCGCCCGCGATCTGGGCCCCAGCGCCGGCTTCGCCACCTTGGCCTTGAACGCCAGCTACCGGGTCAACCCGGCGCTGCTGTTCAGCGCCGGCGTCGACAACCTGTTCGACCGTGCCTACAGCGAACACCTGAACCTGGCCGGCAGCGCCGATTTCGGCTTCCCGGCCGATCCGGTACGGATCAACGAGCCCGGCCGCACCGCCTGGCTGAAAGTGAATTACCGGTACTGAGTCCGGTAGCCGGGCGGGGCGTTCACGTCCCGCCCGTCGCTTACGGCGCCTGCCCGGGCAGGGTGGCGCGGCGATGGGCATTTCGACATGCGTCGATACATGGCGATACACGTGCCGCGCCCCCCAGCACGAAAGGGCTTTCGCCCGTCACCGGCAGATGTGAAGGCGCCGGTAAACGCTTGGCACATATGCCTTCACCCGGGCCCTCTATACACTCGGCGGTCGAGAAACAACCGGGATCGCATTACATGTTGGGACGCATCGCAGCGCGCTTCGCCGCTGGCATCGCCTTGGTCGCATTGGCTGGGTGTGGCAGTAAAGACGAGACCGCTCGCCGGCAGGCAGACGCCGTACCGGTCACCACCCAGGTGGTGCAGACCTCGGCATGGAGCGACACCCTGCAGGCGCTGGGCACGGCGAAGGCGCGCGAGTCGGTGACGGTCACCGCCAAGGTCAGCGAAATCATCGAGACGGTCCACTTCGAGAGTGGCCAGCAGGTCAGCGCCGGCACCCCGCTGGTGACCCTGCGCGGGCAGGCCCAGGAAGCGGCCCTGCTGCAGGCCCAGGCGACCTTCCAGGAAGCGGATCAGCTGTACAAGCGGCAGCGCGAACTCGCGGCCCAGCAGCTGGTGGCCAGCTCCACCCTGGATACGCAGCGCGCCATCCGCGATGCCGCCGAGGCGCGTGTGCGTGAAATGCAGTCGGACATCGGCGACCGCCGGGTGCGCGCACCGTTCGCCGGCGTGCTGGGCATCCGTCAGGTCAGCGCCGGTTCGCTGGTGACGCCGAGTACCGCGATCACCACGCTGGATGACATCGAACGCATGCACGTGGACTTCCAGGTGCCGGAGGCCGAGCTGGCCTCGCTGAGCAACGGCGACAAGGTCACTGCCACCAGCGTGGCCTACCCGGGCCGCAGTTTCGAAGGCGAGGTCGCCACCATCGATACCCGTGTCGATCCCGGCACGCGCGCGGTCACCGTCCGCGCCGATTTCATCAACGCCGATCACGCGCTGCGCCCGGGCATGCTGCTGGATGTGCGCATGTTCCGTCCGGAGCGCCAGGCGCTGGTGATACCGGAAATCGCGGTGGTGCAGGTTGGCCGTGATTCCTACGTGTTCCGGGTCAAGCAGGACCAGACCGTGGAGCGTGCCGACATCATTGCCGGTGGGCGCCGCAGCGGTGTGGTGGAAATCCGCGAAGGCCTCAAGGCCGGTGACCGCATCGTTGTGGACGGCACCGGCAAGCTGCGCCCGGGCCTGAAAGTGCAGGCCGAAGCGGCAGCCCCCGCCGCGCCCGCCACCCCGGCACCGGCGCAGGCTGCCCAGCCGGATACCGCCGGATGAAACTCTCCGACATTTCCATCCAGCGGCCGGTCTTCGCCGTGGTGATGAGCCTGCTGCTGGTCGTGCTGGGCTTCATGTCGTTCACCCGCTTGACCCTGCGCGAACTGCCCGCCATCGATCCGCCGATCGTGTCGGTCTCGGTGGATTACACAGGTGCCTCCGCGGCAGTCATCGAGAGCCGCATCACCCAGGTGCTGGAAGATGCCCTGGCCGGCATCGAAGGCATCGATACCATCAACGCGCGCAGCTCCAACGGGCGCTCGCAGGTCAGCATCGAGTTCACTTCCAACCGCGATATCGAAGCGGCCGCCAACGACGTGCGCGATGCGGTCAGCCGTGTTGCCGACCGCATGCCCGAAGAAGCGCGGCCGCCGGAAATCGCCAAGGTCGAGAGCGACGCCGATCCCATCATCTGGCTCAACATGAGCTCGACCTCGATGGACACGCTGGAGCTGAGCGACTACGCCGACCGCTACATCGTCGACCGCTTCTCCAGCCTGGATGGCGTGGCCCAGGTGCGCATCGGTGGCCGTCAGCGCTACGCCATGCGGATCTGGCTGGATCGCGACCAGCTCGCCGCGCGCGGGCTGACCGTGGGCGATGTGGAAAGCGCGCTGCGCAACGAGAACGTCGAACTGCCGGCCGGCCGCATTGAATCGGCCGACCGCGATTTCACCCTGCGCGTGGAGCGCAACTACGTCAAACCCGAAGACTTCGCCGGCATTCCGCTCGGCAAGGGCGCAGACGGGTACGTGGTACGCATGGGCGATGTGGCCAAGATCGAACTGGCCTCGTCCGAACGCCGCGCGTACTACCGCAGCAATGGTGAGCCGAACATCGGCCTGGGCATCGTCAAGACCTCCACCGCCAATGCGCTGGATGTCGCGCGCGAAGCACGCGCCGAAGCCGATCGGATCAGCAGCACGTTGCCGGAAGGCACGCGCATCTTCGTCGCCTTCGACAACACCACCTTCATCGAGGCCGCGGTCGATCGCGTGTACGCCACGCTGGTCGAGGCGATGCTGCTGGTACTGGCGGTGATCTGGCTGTTCCTGGGAAGTTTCCGTGCCGCATTGATTCCGGCGGTGACGGTGCCGGTGTGTCTGATCGCCGCCTTCATCGCGCTGTATGCGTTCGGTTTCTCGATCAACCTGCTGACCCTGCTCGCGCTGGTGCTGTGTATCGGGTTGGTCGTGGATGACGCCATCGTGGTGGTGGAGAACGTGCAGCGCCGCATCGATCTGGGCGAGCCACCGCTGGTTGCATCCAAACGCGGCACCACCCAGGTGGCGTTCGCGGTGATCGCCACCACCGCCGTGCTGGTCGCGGTGTTCCTGCCGGTCGGCTTCCTGGAAGGCAATACCGGCCGCCTGTTCCGCGAGCTGGCCGTCGCATTGGCCGCCGCGGTGGCACTGTCGGCGTTCGTGTCGCTCACGCTGACCCCGATGATGGCCTCCAAGCTGCTCAAGCCGCATACCGGCCAGGCGCCCAAGGGCCTGCACGGGTTGATCAACCGCAACCTGGATCGCCTCTCAGGCGCGTATGGGCGTTTCCTGGAAGCGCACGTCACGCGCACCTGGATCTACATCGTGGTGATGATCCTGTCGCTGCTGGCCAGCGCGCTGCTGCTCAAGGTGCTGCCGTCCGAGCTGGCCCCGGCTGAAGACCGTGGCTCGTTCCAGATCATGATCGATGGCCCGGAAGGTGCCGGCTTCGATTACACCGTCGGCCAGGTCCAGCAGGTGGAGAAGATCGTCTCCGGGTTCGTCGGCGAGAATGAGCCGATCGTGCGCGCCAACCCGCGCGTTCCCGGTGGTTTCGGTGCCAGCGAGGAAATGCACACCGGCCGCATCAGCGTGTTCCTGCAGCCGTGGCGGCAACGCGATGTGTCCACGCCGGATGTGGCGGCTGAGCTGCAGACCCATCTGAACGATCTGCGTGGCGTGCGCGTGCGCACCCAGGTCGGTGGTGGCTTGGTGCGCAGCCAGGGCCAGCCGTTCCAGATCGTGCTCGGTGGCCCGGAGTACGCGGAAATCGCGCAGTGGCGTGACCGCATGCTGCTGCGCATGGCCGACAACCCGGGCCTGGTCGGCACGGACTCGGACTACAAGGAAACCCGCCCGCAGATGCGCGTGAACATCGACCGCCAGCGTGCGGCCGATCTGGGCGTGTCGGTCACCGCGATCGGTGGCGCTCTGGAAACGATGATGGGCTCACGCCGCGTCACCACCTTCGTCGACAACGGCGAGGAATACGACGTGCTGGTCCAGGCCGGCCGCGAAGGGCGCGCCTCACCGGCCGATCTGGCCGCGATCCGCGTGCGTGCCAGTGGCGGCGAACTGGTGCCGCTGTCCAACCTGGTCACGCTCAGCGAAGTGGCCGAAGCCGGCAGCCTCAACCGCTTCAACCGGTTGCGCTCGATCACCATCAGCGCCGGCCTGGCGCCGGGCTACCCGCTGGGCGAGGCGATCGCCTGGGCCCAGCAGGTGGCCAGCGAAGAGCTGCCCCAGCACGCACAGATCAGCTGGAAGGGCGAATCGCGCGAGTACCAGAACGCCGGCAGCGCGGTGCTGCTGACCTTCGCGATGGCGCTGCTGGTGGTGTTCCTGGTGCTGGCCGCACAGTTCGAGAGCTTCATCCATCCGCTGGTCATCATGCTGACCGTGCCACTGGGCGTGCTCGGTGCGCTGCTGGGGCTGTGCGTGAGTGGTGGCACGATCAACCTGTTCAGTCAGATCGGCATCGTGATGCTGGTCGGCCTGGCGGCCAAGAACGGCATCCTGATCGTGGAGTTCGCCAACCAGCTGCGCGATGAAGGCCGCGACGTGCACCAGGCGATCGTGGAATCGGCAATGGTGCGCCTGCGCCCGATCCTGATGACCTCCATCGCCACCGTGGTCGGTGCGATCCCGCTGGTGGTGGCTGGTGGCCCCGGCTCGGCCAGCCGCGGCACGATCGGCGTGGTGGTGATCTTCGGCGTGACCGTGTCCACCTTCCTGTCGCTGTTCGTGGTGCCTGCGTTCTACTCGCTGCTGGCCCCGTACACCCGCTCGCCGGAAGCGGTGGCACGCGAACTGGCCCGCCAGGAAGCGGAAACCCCCTCGGTCGGTGGCCATGCCTGACCCGAATGGGCGGCAATGCCGCCCATTCATTGAAATTGCCACTACGCAGCCCGGCCCGGATCGTGGAGAATCGACCGGGTCCCAGCCGACGGGGACGTTCTTTTTGTTTCCGCCGACTGGAGAGAGCGCGTGGAAGAAGTAGTCAGTTTCATCAACGGGATCATCTGGAGCAAAGCCCTGATCTTCCTGTGTCTTGCCGCGGGCCTGTACTTCAGTGCCCGGACCCGTTTCATGCAGATCCGTGGCTTCGTGGAAATGTGCCGGCTCACCGTGCAGGGGGAGAAATCCGACGCGGGTGTGTCCTCCTTCCAGGCGCTGGCCATGTCCATGGCCGGCCGCATGGGTATCGGCAACATCGCCGGTGTCGCCACCGCGATCGCCTTTGGCGGCCCCGGTGCGATCTTCTGGATGTGGGTGATGGGCTTCCTCGGTGCGTCCACGTCCTACGTGGAATGCACCCTGGCGCAGATCTACAAGACCAAGGATGCCGAAGGCCGCTACCGCGGTGGCCCGGCGTACTACATCGAAAAAGCGATGGGCCTGAAGTGGTACGCACTGGCCTTCGCGGTGGCGACCATCATCGCCGCCGGCTTCCTGATGCCGGGCGTGCAGGCCAACGCCATCGCCGACAGCATCATCAACGCCTGCCGCGGCGGTGCCCTGTGCGGGCCGCTGGATGGCCAGTTCATGGGCCTGGAATCAGTGCAGGCGCTCAAGCTGGGCATCGGCATCGTGGTCGCACTGCTGCTGGCCGTGGTGATCTTCGGCGGCGTCAAGCGCATCGCCAACTTCGCCGAGGTGGTGGTGCCGTTCATGGCCGCCGCCTTCATCCTGATGGCCATCACCATCATGGTCATCAACTATGATCGCGTGCCGGACATGTTCCGTACCGTGTTCAGCAGTGCCTTCGGTGCGCATGCCGCCTTCGGCGCGATGATGGGCCTGGCGGTGGAGTGGGGCGTCAAGCGCGGCATCTACGCCAACGAAGCCGGCCAGGGTACCGGCCCGCACGCGGCTGCCGCGTCGGAAGTCTCGCACCCGGCCAAGCAGGGGTACGTGCAGGCCTTCGCGATCTACTTCGACACCATGATGGTGTGCACCGCCACCGCGTTCCTGATCCTGGCCGCAGGCACCTACAACGTGTACTCGCCCGTCCCGGGCGGCGCGCCGGTGTTCGCTGGCCTGGCCGGTGTCGCTGAAGGTGCGGGCTACGCACAGGCCGCGGTGGAAACCGTGATTCCCGGCTTCGGTTCGGCGTTCGTGGCGATCGCGATCTTCTTCTTCGCCTTCACCACGATCATGGCCTATTACTACATGGCCGAGACCAACCTGACCTACGTCAACAACAACGCCAAGCGTCCGCTGACCGTGCTGCTGCTGCGCCTGGGCATCATCGGCATGGTGATCTTCGGGGCCTTCCACAATGCCGGCATGGCCTGGGCACTGGGCGACATCGGCGTGGGCCTGATGGCGTGGTTGAACATCATCGCGATCCTGATCGTGCAGAAGCCGGCGATGCTGGCGCTGCGCGACTATGAGCGTCAAAAGAAGCTCGGCCTGGATCCGACCTTCGACCCCGATGCCCTGGGCATCAAGAACGCCGATTTCTGGCGTCAACGCAAGCTGGAGCTGTCCCGTAGTGAATGATCCCTGGAAGAATGCGCGCCGTCCGTCCGCACGGCCGCCGCGCGCCACGCCGCTGCCGCCCCGCGAAGGTGGCACCCCGCCGCCGCCCGGCCGCGGCAACGACGAGCTGCGCCTGTACGGCTGGAATGCCGTCCAGGCGCTGTTCGAGCATCGCCCGCAGGCGCTGCGCAAGCTGTACCTGACCGAGGCGCTGATCCCGCGCATGCAGCCGGTGCTGAAGTGGTGCGTGGCCAACCGCGTCGGCTATCGCGTGGTGGAAGACGGCGATCTGAACAAGCTCGCCGCGACCACGCATCACGAAGGCCTGGTGGCCGATGTGCTGCGCGCGCCGATGCTGGATCTGGAGGAGTGGCTCGCTACGCTTCCGGCTGACAAGCCGGTGCTGGCGCTGTGGCTGGATGGCGTGGGCAACCCGCACAACTTCGGTGCGATCCTGCGCTCGGCCGCGCACTTCGGCGTGGCCGGCCTGCTGCTGCCGCCGGGCGCGACATTGGCGTTGTCCGGTGCTGCAGCGCGTGTGGCCGAGGGCGGCGCTGAATCGGTGCCGCTGGTGCGGCTGCCGGCCGTGCCCGAAGCGATGGCACAGCTGCGCGCGGCAGGCCTGAGCCTGGCCGCGACCTTGGTGGACGGTGGCGAAGATCTGTTCGCCAGTACGCTGCCGGCGCGCCTGGTATATGTCATGGGCGCCGAAGGCGAAGGCATGGACCGTGCGTTGGCGCAGGAGTGCGATCACCAGGTGTCGATCCCGGGCACCGGTGCAGTGGAAAGCCTCAACGTCGCCTCGGCGACGGCAGTACTGCTGGCGCAGTGGTTCGGACGCAGTCGCGTTTGACCCTTGGCCGCATGTTTCGGGGGAGCGCGTCGTCATTCGCGCCACCCACGGTGTGATCGGTTTCACCGAACTCGTCGTGACTACATCGCTTTCGGATTAATCGCATAGTGCATGCAGCGAAATCTGCGCACAGTGGGGAGTGGACGCTGTGCTGCGTGGGTGAGGAGAGACACCCCCGCAGCGCGGCGATCCGCTTGTCCGGACCGCGAGGGTCTAGCGGCGCTCACCGCGTGGGGTGTGATGTATCCCGGTAGCCCGGTCGCGTTGCGACCGGGCTTTTTTTGTGCCGACCCACGGTCGGTACTTGCCGCTTGCGTGTCGGGATTACTCGTTCGGCGGGGTGGTCGGCTTGGCTTCGCTGCCGAAGCTGCCCTCGGCCTCGGCCGCCAGATAGGCGAACACGGTGTAGGCCGCTACGTTCTGCGCCAGCGCCGCCGGATCGATCTTGTCCAGCGTGTCGTCAGCGGTGTGGTGCAGGTGGAAGTAATCGCTGCCGTCCTGTGCCAGCCATGCCCAGGCGCCGCCCTTGGCCGCCAGCGGACCGATGTCCGGACCGGGGCCGCCCTTGTCCGCGGCGTACTCGATGCCGAGCGGCTTGAGCACCTCGGCGATCTGGCGGGTCGCCTCGCGCGAGTTGGCCGGGTTCGGCGAGCCGGTATTGAAGGCATAGATGCGGCCCGCGCCGAAATCGCTCTCGGCCGCGAGCTGGTGCAGGACCACGTCCTTGGCGTGCGCTTCGGCATAGGCCTTGCCGCCGTACAGGCCCTGCTCCTCGTTGGCGAAGGCGATCACGCGGATGGTGCGCTTGGGCGCCTGCTTGAGCTGACCGATCAGATGGCCGGCCGCCATGGTGATGCCCACGCCGGCGCCGTCATCCACCGCGCCGGTGCCCAGGTCCCAGGAATCCAGGTGACCGCCGATCACCACCACTTCCTTGGGCAGGCTGCGCCCGGTGATCTCGCCGATCACGTTGTGGGAGGTCGCCTTGCCGTCCCAGCCGCAATCCAGGCTGAGCTTGAGCGTGGTGCTGCCGAGCGCGACCAGGCGCGCCAGTTGGTTGGCATCAGGCACCGACAGCGCCGCCGCCGGGACCGGCGTCAGGCCGTCATCGAAGCGGGTGATGCCGGTATGCGGCACGCGGTGCGAATCGGTACCGGCAGAGCGCATCACGAAGCCGATCGCGCCCTTGCGGATCGCCTCGGACGGGCCCTTGCTGCGCACCGCACCTCCGTTGCCGTAGTCGCGGCCATCGCGGTAGGCGGTCATCTGGTAATCCACGAAGGCGATCTTGCCCTTCAGCGAACCCTCCGGCGCGGCCTGCAGCGCGGCCAGGTCGGCGAAGCGCACGACTTCGGCCTCCACCGTGCCGCCCGGGCTGCCGCCAAGGGCGGTGATCGTCAGCGGCTGGGCATGCTTGCCGATCACTTCAGCGTGCTCACTGCGGCGCTCCCACTTGGGGAAGGTGACCGGTTCGGTCCAGACCTTGTCAAAGCCCAGCGACTTGAACTTGGCCACCGCCCACGCCACGGCGCGTGCATCGGCTTCACTGCCGGCGATGCGCGGGCCGATCTCGGTGGTCAGCGACTCGACCACCTTCCAGCCGGTGTCGTCCTTGAGCGCCTGCTCGCGCAGCTCGGCAGCGGTGGCCAGCGACTTGGGCGGCAGCGTGGTGATACCGGTCGCCGCGAAGGCGGGCGCGGCCAGCAGGGCGAGGGAAGATGCGATGGCAAGGACGCGGCGACGCATGGACGAACTCCGGGAAACGGGGCGGAAGCGTCCGAGCTTACCAGCCTCTCCCGCGCGCACATGGGCGGTAGGTCATGCTCCGGTGGATGCTGTTTTCCAAAAGCGAAAACCCCGCCGGAGCGGGGTTCTCAAGGTAGTGCCGGCCGCTGGCCGGCTCCGCGCGATGCAGGCTATCCGTTGAGCCGGCCAGCGGCCGGCACCACCGGTGCTGCAGCCTCAGTGCTTGAGGTTGTCGCGGATCTCGCGCAGCAGCAGCACTTCTTCACTCGGCGCCGCCGGGGCGGCCGGCTCGGCCTGCTTCTTGCGCGCCAGGCGGTTGATGAACTTGACGACCATGAAGATCGCAAAGGCCACGATCACGAACTGCACTACGGTGTTGAGGAAGTCGCCGTAGCCGATCACCACCGCCGGAATTTCCTTGCCATCGGCGGCAATCCGGGCCGGGGCGAGGGTCCAGGCCAGCTCGGAGAAGTCCACGCGCCCGATCACCCAGCCCAGCGGCGGCATGATGATCTTGTCCACCAGCGCGGTGACGATCTTGCCGAACGCCGCACCGATGACCACACCGACCGCCAGGTCGATGACGTTGCCGCGCATGGCGAATTCTTTGAACTCAGTCAGTACACCCATCGGGCTCTCCTGTCGCAGTGGGGAAAAAGACGCCGCAGCGTAACGCAGCCGATGTCATCCAGCGATGATGCCGTGGCGTTCGGCCACGTTTTCCAGGCGCGCGCTGAAACGGTCGCCCGGCTTCAACGCGGCCACGCCCGACGGCGTGCCCATGAAGACCAGATCGCCTGCGCGCAGCGCCCACAACTTGGAGAGCTCGTGCAGGATTTCAGGCACGTTCCAGATCATCTGGTCCAGCAGCGACTGCTGGCGCACTTCGCCATTGATCTCCAGCGACAGGTTGAGCGCGGCCAGGTCGCCCACTTCGCCGGCCGGCACCAGCTCGCTCACCGGGGCAGACTGATCGAACCCCTTGGCCGGATCCCACGGGTGGCCCTTGGCCTTGGCCTGCGCCTGCAGGTCGCGGCGGGTCAGGTCCAGGCCGACGCCGTAGCCGAACACCAGCGCTTCGGCCTGGTCGACCGGCAGCTCGCCGGCGGGGGCGTCCTTGCCGATCGCCACCACCAGTTCCACCTCGTGGTGCAGGTCCTGGGTGGCGAGCGGGTAGGGAATCACATCGTCATGTCCGACCACGATCGCATCGGCCGGCTTGCTGAAGAACATCGGGCGGCCGCGATCATCGGCGGACGGCACGGCCGCGCCCATTTCGCGCGCATGATCGGCGAAGTTGCGGCCGACACAGTAGATGCGACGCACCGGGAAGGTACCGCCACCGGCGACCGGAATGCGGGGCGGCTCGGGCGTGGGAATTACATCGGTCATGCGTGCGTCCTGTGGAGAGGTTTCGCCGCAGTCTAGAGCGTTTTTCCGCCCCCACAAACAGAAACGGCCGCGCAGGGCGCGGCCGTCATCAGGAGGGAAGCGCGTCGATCAACGCGACATCGGCAAGGCCTGCTTGCGGACCACCCGGTATTCGCCGTCCACGACCTGCGACGGAACGGTGCGCGCACTCTTGCGCTGGGCGAGCAGCTTCCATGCAAGACCGGCGATGATCATCGCCGCGCCCACGAACACACCCACGAACACCAGCGCGGCCAGGATCGCCAGGCCCAACAGACCGACCGCAACGCGCACCAACGGGTGGCGCGGCTTGCGCGGCGCGAACAGGGCACGGAACTGGTTGAACTGGAAGATGCGGCTGTACATGGCACTCTTTTTGGCTGAGGTCAGCAGTGGACGAGTATCCGTGCTGGCCTTTGTTACTGAGTGAAAAAAGCGTTAAATGTACCCCGCACGCATTGCAAATCAATGACTTGTATTCATCCGGGAGCCAGTGACATGAGCGCGTGAGACACTGTGCCTCCACTGCCTGTTGTCTGGATGCCATGTCCCTGCCCGAGACCACCACCGCCGCCCTGATTGCCCTGGATGCCTTGGCCGACGGGGGTTTCGCCGAGACCGATGCCAGTATTGAGGGCGACAGTGAATCGGTGGTGCTGTATCGCGAGGGCGACCAGGTGCGCGCGTGGCTGAACATCTGCCCGCACGCGGGCCGCCGGCTGGATTGGGCACCGGGTCAGTTCCTGAAAAGCAAGGACGGCCATCTGGTCTGCGCGGCGCATGGCGCCTCGTTCTCCCTCGAAAACGGCGACTGCGTGGCCGGGCCGTGTCGCGGTGATCGCCTGCGCGCGGTGCCGGTGCAGGTGCGCGACGGGCAGGTCTGGCTGGGATGACAACGGACGGTCGGTCACCCACGAACGGGTAGTGCCGGCCGCTGGCCGGCTGCTCTTGATGACAAACCGTACGTGGAGCCGACCAGCGGCCGCCACTCCCTAGAACATCAGGTTGATCATCAGCACCACCACCGCCGTATAGATCAACGACAGCGGGGCGCCGACGCGCCACAGCTCGCGCGGGGTGTAATTGGCCGGGCCGGTGATCATCGAAATCACCGGGTTGGACGCCGTCATCAGATTGTTGGAGGCCGACAACGCCACGATCAGCGCGAACGCGGTCGGGCTGCCCCCGGCGGCCAGCGCGAGGTTCACCGCGATGGGCACCATCACGATGGTCGCGCCCACATGGCTGATCACCAGCGAGAACATCGTGGTCAACAACGCCAGCGCGATTTCCAGCACCCACACCGGGATGCCGGTCGGCAGGCGGTCGATGGTGTGGCCGGCGATCCACGCCGCCGCGCCACTGCTGTCCATCGCCCAGCCGAGCGGAATCAGCCCAGCCATCATGAACACGGTTTTCCAGTTGATCGAAGCGTAGGCCTCGTCCATGCGCAGCACGCCGGTCAGCAGCATCCCGGCCACGCCGGTCATCAGGGTCAGCGCCACCGGCAGCTTGGAGGTCAGCGCGATCAGGATGGTGAGGGCGAAGATGCTCATCGCGATCTTGAACTTGTGCGGGCGCTGCTCACCCTTGGGGTAATCGGTCACCACCACGAAGTCGCGGCTCTTGGCGGCTTGGGCCAGGTCGGTCCAGATGCTGTGGAAGACCAGCATGTCGCCCGCGCGCAGCGCCACGTTGCGCACGTCTTCGCGGATCACCTGCTTGTCGCGGTTGATCGCCAGCAGGCTGATGCCGCGCTGTTTGCGCAGGCGCAGGTCCGAAGCGCTCTTGCCGATCACATCCGAGGTTGGCGGCACCACCGCTTCGGAAATGCCGGCGCGGCTGGGGTTGAACAGATCGCCCAGGTGCTTCAGGCGCGAGGACATCCGCAGGAACTGGTTCTGCGCGAAATCGCTGACCTGCTGGCGCGCGCCCATCACACCCAGCACGCTGCCCACCCAGATGCGCATCTCGGCCGGTGGCGCCAGGCGGGTGTCATTGCCGGTCTTGAGCGCCAGCAGCAGCGGCGCATCGTGCACGTTCTCGGCCTCGCCCAGGGTCATGCCGACCAGCGGGCTCTCGGCGGTGACCACCAGCTCGAACACATCGCCTTCGATGCCGTAGGTCTTGGCGAAGTAGCTCTCCGTGCGCGACGGGGTGACGCCATCGTTGGCCAGCGTCTCTTCCTCCACCAGCTTGCGGTCGCCGAAGTAGCGGAAGTACAGCAGCGAGGCGATCAGCAGGGCCACACCGATCGGCAGCGGCGCGAACATGCGCAGCGGTTCGATGGTGGCCAGGCCGGAGGGCAGGTTGTTGTTGGCCGAGGCCAGCAGATCGTTGAGCAGGATCAGTGGCGAGTTGCCGACCATGGTCAGCGCACCGCCCATCACGATGGCCGCGGCGATCGGCAGCAGCAGGCGCTGCAGGGTCAGCCCGGTGCGCGCGGCCAGCCGCGAGGCGACCGGCAGGTACAGCGCCATCACCGAAGGGTTCTGCATGAACGAGGAGTTCAAGCCGGCGATCGCGGTGGTCATCATCAACAGGCGCGTTTCCACGCCATGCCCGCGCCGCAGCAGCCAGGCCGCCAACCGGTTCAGCGCCCCGGTGCGGTCCAGGCCCGCGCCGAGGATGGTGGTGGCGATGATGCTCATCACCGCGTTACCGGAGAAGCCCCCGAAGATTTCTTCCGGGGCGATCAGGCCGGTGACGCCGAGCACCACCAGCACCACCAATGCCACCACGTCGGCGCGGATGCGCTCGAACAGGAACATCGCCATCGTGAAGCCGACCAGCCCGAGGACGAGCTTCATGTCGGTAGTCAGCGTCAGCGCGGTGTCCATGGGGTGGCGCGGTTCCTTGTCGGATCAGGTGCGGTCGTACAACAGGTCCCACACGCCATGGCCGAGTTTCTGGCCACGGGTTTCGAAATGGGTCTGCGGGCGCCATTCCGGCCGCTCCACCTGGCCACGCGGACCGGCGCGGTTGGTCAGCCCGGCGGTGGCGTCGAGCACGTCCCACATCTGCTCGGCATAGTCTTCCCAGTCCGTGGCGCAGTGCAGGCGGCCACCGACGCGCAGCTTGCGAACCAGCAGGTCGGCAAAGCCGGGCTGGATCAGGCGGCGCTTGTTATGGCGCTTCTTGTGCCACGGGTCCGGGAAGTAGATCCGCACTTCATCCAGCGCGCCATCGGCGATTTCCTTCTCCAGCACCTCCACGGCGTCGTGGTGGTACAGGCGCACGTGGTCGGCGTTGTCGTCGGCCAGGGCATTGAGCAGGCGGCCCACGCCGGGGGCGTGGACTTCCAGACCGATGTAATCGCGGCTCGGATCCTGCTGCGCGGCGAAGCGCAGCGCGGCGCCATTGCCGAAACCGATCTCCAGCACCTTGTGCGCATCGCGCCCGAAGGTGGCATCCAGATCGCGCGGCTCACCGGTGAAATCCAGGCCGAAACGCGGCCAGCGGTCATCGAATGCCCGCTGCTGGGCGGGGGTGAAACGCCCCTGGCGCAGCACGAAACTGCGGACCTCGCGGCGGCCTTCGGTGATGGTGAACGGCTTGGGCGGTGCCTTGGCACCGGCACTGTCGAAAGGATTGGTCATCAGGCGATCAACCCGTCGATCGGCGAGGAGGCACTGGCGTAGCGCTTGCGCGGAATGCGCCCGGCCAGGAAGGCCTCGCGGCCCGCTTCCACGGCCTTGCGCATCGCACTGGCCATCAGGATGGGATTGCGCGCGCCGGCGATGGCGGTGTTCATCAGCACGCCGTCGCAGCCCAGCTCCATCGCGATCGCCGCATCGGAGGCGGTGCCCACGCCGGCATCGACGATGATCGGCACCTTGGCGTCTTCGATGATCTGCAGCAGGTTGTACTTGTTCTGGATGCCCAGGCCCGAGCCGATCGGCGCGGCCAGTGGCATCACCGCGGCGCAGCCGATCTCTTCCAGGCGCTTGGCCAGGATCGGGTCATCGGAGGTATAGACCATCACCTCGAAGCCATCCTTGACCAGCTGCTCGGCCGCCTTGAGGGTCTGCAACACATCCGGGTACAGGCTCTTCTGGTCGCCCAGCACTTCCAGCTTGGTCAGGTTGTGGCCGTCCAGCAGCTCGCGGGCCAGCCGGCAGGTGCGCACGGCGTCTTCGGCGGTGTAGCAGCCGGCAGTGTTGGGCAGGATGGTGTAACGGTCCGGCGGCAGCACGTCGAGCAGGTTCGGCTCGCCCGGGTTCTGCCCGATGTTCGTGCGGCGGATCGCCACGGTGACGATCCGGGCGCCAGCGGCCTCGGTGGCCAGGCGGGTTTCTTCCAGATCCTTGAACTTGCCGGTGCCGGTGAGCAGGCGGGAAGCATAGGTCTTGCCGGCGATCACCAGCGAGTCAGTGGGGGCAGGTGCATTCATGGCCCGAATTATCGCCTATCGCGCGTCACGATGCTGCCTTAGCCACCGCCCAGCGCATGCACGATCTCGACCACGTCACCCTCGCCCAGGACATGGCGGGTGTGCTCGCTGCGGGTGACGATCTCGCCGTTGACCTCGACCGCGACGCGGCGCTCGAGCAGGTCTTCGCTGCGCAGCAGGTCGTGGACGGTGGCGGTGTGCGGAAGCTGGCGGTTCTCGCCGTTGAGCTGGATGTTCATGACGGTATTGTCCCGCAATCACCCCGCAGTGCGTACCCTGTGCGCCCCGCGGCAGAGGTGCCGCGCGCGTCAGGCCAACGATGGCCGGGCGGCGGGCTGTGGCAGTTCATGCCGCAGCGCAGCGTGATGCCGGCGAGGTGCAGTGGAAACATGGCACCGTGCGCCGGCGTACGTCCGCCGTTTTCCCCACCTTAAAGGAATTTTCATGTTGCTCAGCAAACGCCCCATCCGTTCCCTCATGGCCGTGGCCATCGCCCTGGCTGCGATGCCGGCCATGGCGCAGTCGCCGTACACCAAGACCGTCTTCATCGGCGACAGCCTGACCGATGCCGGTTACTTCCGTCCGCTGCTGCCCGCCTCGGTGCAGCCGGTGACCGGCCAGTTCACCACCAACCCGGGCTGGACTTGGGCCCAGCACGTGGCCAACTACTACGGCACCAACGGTGCGGCCCACGGCAATGGCCAGAACGGTGACAACTACGCCATCGGCGGCGCCCGCGTCGGCGTGGACACCAGCCAGGTGCTGGCTGCCGGTACCCCGGCCATTCCGGTGTACTCGCTCAAGACCCAGACCGCGCAGTACCTGGCGGCCAACGGCGGCAAGGCCGATCCGAACGCGCTGTACACCGTGTGGGGCGGTGCGAATGATCTGTTCGCGATCCAGGCCGGCGCGCCGCTGGTCTCCACGCTGACCAATGCGGTGCGCGACCAGGTCGGCATCGTCGGCACATTGAAGGGCGCTGGCGCCGAATACATCGTGGTGCCGACCATTCCGGACGTCGGCCTGACCCCGGGTGCCCGCGCGGGTGGCCCGGCCGCCATGGCCGCCGGCACCGCACTGGCCAAGGCCTACAACGACGCCCTGTTCGGTGGCCTGAAGGCCGCCGGCCTGCAGGTGATCCCGGTCGACACCTTCCACATCCTGCAGGAAATCGTCGCCAACCCGGCGCAGTACGGCTTCGTCAACGTGACCAGCCCGGCCTGCACCACGGCGTCGTCGCTGACCTGCAACCCGACCAGCTACGCCACCCCGAATGCTGCCAACAGCTACGTGTTTGCCGATGGCGTGCACCCGACCACCGCCACGCACCAGATGCTGGGCGAGTACACCCTGTCCATCCTGGAAGCCCCGCGCAACCAGCAGATCCTGACCCACTCGGCGCAGACCATCGGCCGCTCGCGCGCTGACCAGGTCAGCTGGCACGTGGATGGCCGTCCGGCCGACGGCCTGAGCTGGTGGGGCAACCTGCGTGGCGACATGCAGCGCTACGCCCACGCCGATCTGTACGACGGCATGGCCCCGGCCGGCCTGTTCGGCGTGGATTGGGCGCGTGACGGCATGGTGGTCGGCGGCTTCGCCGGCTATGGCCGCATGGACGCCGATTTCGGCAACAACAAGGGTGACTTCACCCAGTCCGACACCACGCTGGGCCTGTTCGCCGGCTGGTATGGCGAGCGCGCCTGGGTCAACGGCCAGGTCAGCTACAGCTGGTTGGATTACGACGTGACCCGCAAGCTGCAGCTCGGCCCGGCAACGCGCATCCACAAGGGCTCGCCGGAAGGCAGCAACCTGACCGCCGCCCTGAACGCCGGTTACGAGTTCGGCACCGAAGGCGGCTTCCGCCACGGTCCGGTCGCTGCGGTGATCTGGCAGAAGGTGAAGCTGGACGGCTACACCGAATCCAACCTGAGCGCCTCGGCGCTGGGCTATGCCGACCAGGATGTGGATTCGACCGTCGGCCGCGTCGGCTGGCAGGCCCGCTTCGATGGCGGCAACGTCAAGCCGTACGTGCAGGTCACCTACGACCACGAGTTCGAGGACAGCAAGCAGGCCAGCGCCTGGCTGCAGACCATGCCGGACGTGGGCATGTACAAGGTGCCGGGCCTGGAGTTCGACCGTGACTACGCCACCGCCGTGCTGGGTGCGCGCCTGAACCTGTGGGGCCTGAGCAGCAACATCGGCATGAGCACCACCACGATGCAGAAGCGTGCGCGTGACGTGTCGCTGTTCGCCAGCTTCGGCGCCAGCTTCTGATCCCACGTGCGCAGTGCCCGTTCGCGGGCGCCGCGCACGGCAGCGAAAAGCGAGAAACAACGGGCGGCCTAGTGCCGCCCGTTGCCTTTCATGCCCCCGCCCGAATAGACTTACGCTGCGCCTTGCGGGTGTAGCTCAATGGTAGAGCTGTAGCTTCCCAAGCTACTGACGAGGGTTCGATTCCCTTCACCCGCTCCATATCAGGAGGTTTCTTGCCTGCCTGCCCCGGCGCGAGGCATGCCCATCAGACTGCCGTTGGACTCCCTCGACGCAGCGTCAGCTCAACCCGGCACCGGCGCCCGTGGGCTCGAGCAACTCTCCTTTGTCCAGATGCACCACGCGTGTCGCGTATCCGGCGGCCTTGGGATCGTGCGTCACCATGACGATCGTTTTTCCATGTTCCCGGTTCAGCCGCTGCAGCAGGTCCATCACCCCGGCGGCGGACTCGCGGTCCAGATCGCCCGTTGGCTCGTCGCAGATCAGGAACGCGGGGTCAGCCACGATGGCACGTGCAATTGCGACACGTTGCTGCTGCCCACCTGAAAGCTCGGTGGGGCGATGGCTGAGGCGTTCGGCCAGCCCGACCAGCTGAAGTGCGATTTCCGCCCGCCGGTTGCGCTGTGCTTTGGCTGAGGGCGACAACAGCAGGGGCAGTGCCACGTTCTGCAACGCGGTCAGGGTCGGCATCAGGTTGTAGAACTGGAAAATGAAACCCACGCTCTGACTTCGCCATTCCGCCAGCTGCCTGCGGGTCAACTGATCGATGCGTTGTTGATTGACCTTGATGGTGCCGGACGTAGGCGTATCCAGTCCGCCGAGAAGATTGAGAAGGGTTGTCTTGCCGGACCCCGATGGGCCCATCAGGGCCAGAAACTCCCCGCTGCCCACCTGCAGGTCCACCGAGCGGAGCACGTCGACGCGCTGTCGGCCGCGCTGGTAGGTTTTGGAGACGTCGGTAAGCGAAATCGAACACGTCATTGCTGCTCCTGGGGAGTGATGGGGGGGCTTGTCAAACCTGTGATATACGGGCTTGCATGTGCCATACGTTCTGCCGAATTGCTGTCCCCTTGCCTGCGTGCATTCGGGATGTCTGGTGCGCTGGATGCGGCAACCAGGAAACTCACACGGGTGCCCATGTCGGGCAGGATGCGGGGGTCTTTGCGTTGCAGGCCAATACGGGCTTTGACCGTGGCTTTGCCGCGATCCGCCGTGGGAATGATCGCGATCACCTTGCCGGGCAGGGACAGCTCCGGATAGGCGTTGAGACGCACGTCGGCCGCCATGCCGATGCGCACCCGGCCGATGTAGGCCTCGCCGACATCGACTTCCACTTCCAGGGAGTTCATGTCCACGATGGTCGCGACACCGGTACGCGTGTAGCCGCTGGAAGCACCGGGAGAGATGATCTCGCCGACCTGCGCAGCCTTGGAGGTGATCACGCCCGCAAAGGGGGCGCGGATGACGGCGTGGTCCAGATTCACCTGTGCGACATCGGCCAGCGCGCGCGCCGCCTGCGCGTTGCGCCGTTGCGAGAGCATCTGTGCCTGGAGCTCATTGGCCTTGGCCGACGCCTGTTCGACATCCTGACGAGACACCAGTCCGCTCTCTGACAGTTCCAGCGCACGTTGGCTGTCGCGCAATGCCTGGGCGAACTGGATCTCATGCTGGCGCGCGAGTTGTCCCGCCGCGGCGACCTGCCGCTGCGCCGATTCAAGGCCGGCCATGGCTGATCGTGCATCGAGTCGCGCCAGCACCTGTCCCTGCTCGACGTGATCGCCCTCTTCAAACAGGACGTCGGTGACAACCCCGGTGAGCTGGGAGGACACGGTGGCGGTCCGCCGGGCCACGACATACCCGCTTGCGTCGAGCGTGGGCCCGGTGGTGGTCGTCGGCGCCGCGGGAACCGCGGAGGTAGCGACGGCGGCGTCGGCCTCGGCATCCGTGCTGGTGCGTCCCCACAACACGAGGCAAAGGCTGGCGCCTACCGCCACGGCCAAGCCGACGGAGACAGATCGACGACCGGAACGGGGCGGTGTCACATCGGGCTGGGCGGCTCGTTCGATGTGGAGCTCCTGCAGCAGATCGCCAGAGGTGGTTTTGGAGGGGGTGGTCATTTGAGTGATTCCTTGACGGGCGGCAGCAGTAGCGGACGGCGGCGGACTTATTCCCTGAGGGCATCCACCAGACGACCTGACATGACCTTGTGCAGCGGCATCGCCGCGCTGGCCAAACCGACCAGCAAGGCGTAGCCCAGCACCGCGGTCATCACCTCGGCATCGACCACAAAGCGTGCGTATACGGCTTGGTTGACGCTGGACGTGCCAAAGCTCGCACCATCAAGAAAGACATGGACAATCCCGAATGTGGCCAGCGAGGCCAGCGCTCCAATGGCCAGCAGGTCGAGCAGCAGCGCAGTGCCCACTGCGGTATCGCTGAAGCCCAGCGCCCGGAGCGTAGCCATTTCCCTGCGGCGTCTTTCCAGAACCATGCCCAGCGTGGTGGAGATGGCCAGGATGGCACCTGCGCCCAGCAGCAGGGACACGCCCAGCGCGGCGCTGCGGGCGAGCCGCGTCAAGAATCCGACCTGCTGCTCGTAGTACTCGACCTGACTCAGGATCCGGACGCCCTGCAGGCGCGGATCATCCGCGGCGGCGGCCCGCAATGCGGGCAGTACATCAGGCGAGTCCAACTTCAACCACAACGAGGACACCCGGCCCGGACGGTTGTAGGCGGCCTGCAGGGCGGACAGATCGGTCCATAACTCGGACTCCCAGAGATTCCCCGCGGCACGGAGCTCGCTGGTTCGCCGCCAGGAGGATCCCTGTATATCGACGTGGGAGCGCGCGAGCTCGGGGAACTGGGCCTGGAGCGTGGCGCTGGCGGCCAATTCGCGGGCTCCTTCCCGAGGTTTGATGGCGACATCGATACGGGTGGGATCGATCATCGCCCACGTGTCGGCGGAGATGCCGCGCAGCAGTACCGGGCTGGTTTGTCCGTCCGTCCGCGATAGCTTGGCGTTGGCCAGAAACTGAGGCGCGGCACGAGGACGGCCGTTGGCATCACGTCCGACACTCGGCAGATGGGACACCACGGCGACCTGTTCCGGAGAAAGGCTGCTACCGGCCTCGTCGAGCGCCCCATTGGAGAGCGCCAGCGCGATGTCCGGCTGCCCCGTCTGGCCGGCAATGCGGTCGATACCGGCCGGAATGGCCAGCATCACCGCCAGCGCAGCCGTGGCGATGCTGAAGCCCGCACCCATGAGCAGAGTGTCCCCGGGGCGACGGCGATGCATGGAGAGCAGAAACGCCCACAGGGGCCCAATCTGGGTGAAGGTATTCATGGCGAGCTCGCGATTGAAGGAAACGCCCAGCGTCAGGTCTGGAGGTGGTCGATGGGTTTCAGGCGCCTGACTTGAAGCGCAGGCCAGACAAGTGAGATGGCCGCAAGTAGAAGGAGTGCAGGCAGCAGTGACGCGAAGGCCCAATCTGGTGCGCGCAACGTCCCAAGCAGCCAGGACACGCGAGGGGTGAGCAGCGCTATGACGCCTTGTCCGCCCAGGACACCCAGCAACGCGCCGACCGTGATCACGGCGCCGAGCTCGATGATCAATGCCCCGAACTGGAGTGCGCGACCGAATCCCATGCTCTGGAGGACTGCCATGCTTGGGCGTCGCTGGGTGACCAGGTGTGCCAGCACGGTTACCCAGACGAGCAGCGCACAGGTGGCCATGGCTACCATGATGAGTCCGAGCAGCGCCTGTACCTGCCCAAATCTGCCCAATGCGGATTCCGTGCCGCTGGCGGGATTGGCCTGCAGTGGGGGATCGCTGCTGGCAAACGCAAGATCGATTGATCGCGCGAGCGCACTCAACGTTGCGGCGTTCTCACCGACCACGCGGGCCCGCAGAACCTGATCGCTTCGCCCGTCTGGCATCAGGCGATTGAAATAGTCGTAGTGACCGTAAGCGATACGGTCATCCAGAGCACCGCCTCCGCCGGGCAGAATGGCGACGATGGTGACAGGAATCTCTACGCCGGATAGATGGTCCCGGGGACTCAGCGACATTCCAGGTGTCAGATCGCATCGCGCTGCGGCGTCGGCGCCGACAAGCAGTCCAGTGCGCGTGGATCTCCATCGATCCAGCGTTCCCTGGCTGGCGCCCCGTCCCCGCAGCAGGGTGTCCACGCCGGACCCGCCGTACGCGTTGATACTCAGGCTGCTGCGCCCATCACCGCAGGGAAGGCTGGCGAGGCCGAAATAGGACACTGCGGAGACCCCTGGCATCTCCTCCATACGAAGGGCATGACGAAGTGGAAATGAGCCGTTCTGAGTCTGTGCATTGGCGACGGCCAGCTCAGCATTGACTGCCATTCCGACACGCGATGCGAGAAACGGGGAGGAAAAGGCGGAGAGGACTACCCACGCGAGCGTGCAGACCGCAAGCGTCGCTGCAAGATACAGCAGGCGTTGGGGCTGTTCGGCGACGCGCATCCAAGCGATGCTTGCCATCGGGTGAAAGGTGGACAACATGGCGGGGCGCTTCCCTGTCTCGGAGATCCAGTGATTGTTGGGTAGTAAAGAGTGCGATTCGTTGGCTGCATTCTCCGAGGACAACGCCTTGGTCTTGTTTCGGGTCGGAAGTACTTTCCGGAAAACAGGGGCATCGATTCGCAGATGCCCCGGCCGTTACCTGTTACCGCTCAATGATCACGCAGCCTGTGTCATCACAGATAATGATGATGACAACGTCGTTCGCTTGTGCGGCGAACGACGCGGTTGATCCAAAGATGGCCGTGCCTGCCACCGCCAGGCTGAGTAGAGAGGCCCGGATTTTGTCCGTCATGCTTGTCTCCTTTGCGTTGTCCATGCGTGTATCTGCGTTGCCTGTCTGATTGACCGGCGATCGCAAGTTATTCGCAAAAAAATCGGGCAACAAGGACGAAAGTCCGCTTTTGCAAAACAAGGGTTCTCCTACAGTGAGGCGCAGAATTCGATAGGTTCTCAGCCTGTCCCAGTAGCGATATAAATCGAGCGTTTTCGATTTTTTTGGACCATCCGTTCCCCAAGCATCTTTGCTCTCATGCCGTGCAGGCACCGCGGAACAATGCTGAGACGGTGAGCGCGACCGGATGTCGTGGATAGCCGGATCACCTCGCGCGTGAGATCGGCTCATGGGCTGCCTCCGGCGGCGACCTGATCACCGTCATCCGGCCCTACCGGCCACGCGCTATGCTTCGCGCTCTCCCGCCCCCTGCGCTGCGATGAAACTCGCCATCCTGTCCCGCAACAGCAAGCTGTACTCCACGCGTCGCCTGGTGGAGGCCGCGCGTACGCGGGGCCATACCGTGCGCATCCTTGATCCGCTGCGCTGCTACATGCGAATTGCGGCGGATGGCTTCACCATGCATTACAAGGGGCGACCGATCACCGGGGTAGATGCGGTGATCCCGCGCATCGGTGCCTCGGTCACCCGCTACGGGACGGCCGTGCTGCGCCAGTTCGAGATGATGGGCGCGCGCACGCCCAATCCCTCCGATGCGATCCTGCGCGCCCGGGACAAGCTGCGGGCGCACCAGATCCTGGCCTCCAAGGGCATCGACATGCCGGTCACGGTGTTCGGTGACAACCCGGACGACACCGTCGATCTGCTCTCGATGCTCGGCCCGCCGCCGCACGTGGTGAAGCTCAACGAAGGCACGCAGGGCAGGGGGGTCATCCTCACGGAGAAGGCCAGCGCTTCGCGGGGCATCGTGGAGGCCCTGCGCGGGCTGTACGCCAACTTCCTGATGCAGGAGTTCATCGGTGAGGCTCAAGGCGCGGACCTGCGCTGCCTGGTGGTGGGCGATCAGGTAGTCGGGGCGATGCAGCGCCAAGCCCCGGAGGGCGACTTCCGCTCGAATCTGCATGCCGGCGGCAGTGCCCGCGCGGCCAAGGCCAGCCGGGCGGAGCAGCAGGTGGCCGTGCGCTCGGCCAAGGCGCTTGGCCTGGGCGTGGCCGGGGTCGATCTGATCCGCTCCAGCCGTGGCCCGTTGGTGCTGGAGGTCAACTCCACCCCCGGGCTGGAGGGCATTGAGGCGATCTGCCAGGCCGATCTTGCCGGGCGCATCATCGACCACGTGGTTTCTCTAAAAAAGCCATCCATTACAAAGGGTTGAGAGGCCTTTGCAAGGCAGGGTGAGGTCTTAACATCGGTTTAATCGATCCCGGCGTAGGCTCTGTCGAACCGCAGCTCTGCCCTCCTCAGCAGGAACGGTAATCGGGAAACACCTTCAGGCCCGGTCAGCGCCAGCTGTCCGGGCCTTTTTCCGGGTGGCGTCGGTCGATTCCACCCTGCCATCAGTAACTTGTGGGCGTCGCTGCCAAGCTCGTAAAGTTGGCGCTCATACATGTGGATAAGGATGTCGCGGATGTATCGATTGCTCGCTATTGCAGTGCTTGCAAGCCTCCCTTTGGCCGCGCAGGCCAGCGCCGACGGCAAGGGCCGGGATGCTGCGGTGGCCATCACCGCCGATGCGCCCGTGGCCGAGCAACTGGCCAATGTCGAACGCGCGCTGGGAAGCGAGGCTTACAGTGAGATCAGCATGGAAGACAAAAGCCGGGTGCAGGCGGCCGTGAGCCGTATCCGCAACCGGATGGGCGACCGTGAACGTATGAACCAGCTGCCGGAGCAGCAGCGCACCGAGATCTTCAACGATCAGGAAGTGGTCAATACCATCATGACCCGCGCAAAGGCCGACAGCCGCATGGTCTGCCGCCGCGAGCGCGCCACTGGCAGCAACATGAACAAGAGCGTCTGCATGACCGTGGCCCAGCGCCGGGAAGCGATGGAACGGGCCAAGAGCCTGATGGACGATCCGCGCCGCTTGGCACCCAAGGAAATGACGCTTTGACGCGCCCTCAGCATTCGACGGTGTCTAATGTTAACAATGAAGCCTGTATCTTCAGCCTGAACCCGCGCCGTGCGCTCCGACGCGCAGCGGTGCAGGTCAGTCTTTTCCGTCGAACACCCTGAAACAGAGGTCCCAGTGCGAATTCTCGTCATCGAAGACAACAGCGACATTGCCGCCAACCTGGGCGATTACCTCGAAGACCGCGGTCACACCGTCGACTTCGCCGCCGACGGCGTCACCGGCCTGCATCTGGCGGTCGTCCATGAGTTCGACGCGATCGTGCTGGACCTCAACCTGCCCGGCATGGACGGGATCGAGGTCTGCCGCAAGCTCCGCAACGAAGCGCGCAAGCAGACCCCCGTGCTGATGCTGACCGCCCGCGATTCGCTGGACAACAAGCTGGCCGGGTTTGATTCCGGTGCCGATGACTACCTGATCAAGCCGTTCGCGCTGCAGGAAGTGGAAGTGCGCTTGAACGCGCTTTCGCGTCGCGGCAAGGGCGTGCAGACCCGCGTGCTGGAAACCGGCGATCTGGAATACAACCTGGACACGCTGGAAGTGCGCCGCCAGGGCAAGCTGCTGCAGCTCAACCCGACCGCGTTGAAGATCCTGCAGGCGCTGATGGAGGCCTCGCCGGCCGTCGTCACCCGCCAAGAGCTGGAAACCCGCGTCTGGGGTGAAGAACTGCCGGATTCGGATTCCCTGCGCGTGCATATCCATGGCCTGCGCGCCGTGGTCGACAAGCCTTTCGAGGTCCCGATGATCCAGACCCGTCATGGCATCGGATACCGCATCGCCGCGCCGGAAGCCTGATCCGGTGACGGGGAAGGGGGAGCGCCGCCGCGCGCCATATCGGCGCCGGCTGCGCAGCCGCATCATCGTCTCATTCGTGCTGTTGGGCTTCTGCCTGACCACGTTGTTTGCGTTCGCCACCAACTGGACCCGCGCCCGCGTGGAAAACCAGCTGGTCGAAGATGTGATGAATCGCAACATCAACGAGTACGCCAAGCGCTTCGCGGCGGACCCGTCGCGCAGCCCCGACCTTCCAGTGCAGCAGATGTACGCCCGGCTGGTCCGGCCGGACAAGTTTGAAGCCCTGCGCCAGGAACAGCCGGACTGGTACAACCTCAACGATGGCATCCACGGCGTGAGCGGTGTGGATGAGGGCGGCAAGCCGTTTTCCTACAAGCTCGCGGTGCGCAAAACGCCAGACGTGTGGTTCTTCCTCGCCTACGACATGACCGAGAGCATCCGCGGGGAGAGCCAGCTCAACCGTGCGCTGTTCTTCTCGGTTCTGGTGTTCAGCGTCCTGTCCTTGGTCTTGGGCTGGTGGTCGGCTTCCAAGGTCATGAAGCCGGTATCCGATCTGGCTGCCCGCCTGCGCGCGTATCGCGGTGGCACCAGCGAGCCGGAGCCGCTGGCTCCGCGCTTCCCGGACGATGAAGTGGGCCAGCTGGCCCAGGCGCTGGACGACTATTCCGCGCGGCTCACCGAGGTGGTGCAGCGCGACCGCGAATTCAACGCGGACGTCAGCCACGAGCTGCGCACGCCATTGGCGGTGATCCGCGGCGCCACCGAGCTGCTGCTGACCCGCCCGGATCTCGATCCCAAGGTGCTGCAGCGCCTGCAGCGCATCCAGCGTGCCGAGCAGCAATGCACCGACCTGATCGGCGCGTTGCTGCTGCTCTCGCGCAACGAGCGCGGGCAGGGCAGCAGCAATGTCGCCCGGGTCTCGGAACAACTGCTGGATTCGCATCGCGCCCAGCTGGGCGGCAAGCCGTTGGAGCTGATCCTGGAAGGCAATCACGACCTGGTGATCGACGCGCCGGAATCGGCCTTGTCGGTCGCCTTGGGCAACCTGATCGGCAATGCCGTGAAGTACTCCAAGGAAGGCGCGGTTCGCGTGCGCGTGGGCAACAACGCGGTCGAAGTGATCGACAGCGGCCCGGGCCTGAGCGAAGAGGATGCGGCCAAGCTGTTCCAGCGCGGCTATCGCGGCACGCACGCGGGCCATTCGCAGGGCGGGGGCATCGGCCTGTCCATCGTCAGCCGCCTGTGCGATCTGTATGGCTGGCAGGTCAACGTGCGCCCGGGCGCAGAGCGCGGCGTCATCGCCACGCTGACCTTCTCACCAGCGTAAAACGGTAGAGCCGACCGTTGGTCGGCTCCCCGAGCTCTACCGCGCCGCCAACTCCCGATACGCCCGATCCAGCCGCTCCACATGCGCCTGCAGATGATCCGGGTGCCCGTCATTGACCACCACATCATCGGCCAATGCCAGGCGCGCTTCGCGGCTGGCCTGGGCGGCGATCATGCGGTCGGCCAGGGCGGTATCGATGCCATCGCGCTGCATCAGCCGTGCGTGCTGCACGGCCACCGGCACGTCCACCACCAGAATGCGGTCCAGCCACGGGTACTGCTGGCGGCCACCGGCCTCGGTCAGCAGGGGGATCGCGGCGATCGCGTACGGCCCTTCGGCCTGCTCGCAGGTCTGGCGCAGCAACTGGCGGATCGCCGGATGGGTGATCGCCTCCACCGCCTGGCGCTCCTGCGCCGAATCGAAGATGCGCGCGCGCAGTGCGGCACGGTCAAGCTGGCCATCGGCCAGCAGGATGTTCGTTCCGAAATGCGCGGCAATCCGCGCCAGCCCCTCGCTGCCAGGCGCGACCACCGCGCGGGCAGCCAGATCGGCGTCGGCCACGGTGATGCCCAGCGCTTCGAAGCGACGGCTGACCTCGCTCTTGCCGGCGGCAATGCCGCCGGTCAGCCCGATGACGAAACGGCTCATCGCACCGGCCTCAACGCAGGCCGGCGTAGCTCAGGTAGCCGTTGATCAACGGCTCGCCCCACATGAACACGATCCAGCCGGCGATGGCCAGGTACGGCCCGAACGGGATCGGCGTGGCCCGGTCGCGGCCGCGCGAGTACAGCCAGATCGAGCCGATGATGGCGCCCACGATGGACGACAGCAGGATGATCGGCAGGATGCCCTTGAGCCCACACCAGGCACCCAGGGCGGCCAACAGCTTGAAATCGCCGTGGCCCATGCCTTCCTTGCCGGTGATCTGCTTGAACAGCCACCACACCGACCACAAGGACAGATAGCCGGCCAGCGCACCCAGCAAGGCCGGTTTGGCCGGCATGTACAGGTTGTCGCTGGCCGCGATCAGGCCCAGCCACATCAACGGCAGGGTCAATTGATCCGGTAACAACTGGGTTCGCAGGTCAATCCCGGACAGCGCCACCAGGAAGCAGCTCAGCACGATCGCGCCAAAGCCCTGCCAGCCGAACCCGAACTGCCAGACGCTGGCGAGCACCAGCACGGCGGTCAGCAGCTCCACCAGCGGGTACTGGATCGAGATCGGGGCATGGCAATGGCGGCACTTGCCGCGCAGCGCCAGCCAGCTGAACAGCGGGATGTTCTCGAACCAGGACAGCTTGTGCTTGCAGTGCGGGCAGTGCGACGGCTCCACCACGATCCCCGGCGGTGGCGGCTCGTAGATGTCCGGCTCTTCCAGCACCTCGCGCGCATCGCGCTTCCACTCCCACTCCAGCCGCTTGGGCAGGCGCAGGATCACCACGTTGAGGAAACTGCCGATCAGCAGTCCCAGTCCGGCCGCGGCGGGGTAGCCGAGGATGGGATGCTGGTCGAGAAATGCCATTGATTAGTTATCCAACTACCGCGCCGAGTTTGAAGATGGGCAGGTACATGCCGATCACCATGCCGCCGACGATGGTACCAATGAACACCATGATCATCGGTTCCAGCAGGCTGCTCAGGGCGTCCACGGCATTGTTGACCTCCTGCTCATAGTACTCGGCCACCTTGAACAGCATGGTGTCCAGCGCGCCGGCCTCTTCGCCGATGGCCGTCATCTGCACGACCATGTGCGGGAAGATGTTGACCTGCTTCATGGCCATGTTGACCGGGTAGCCGACGGACACGTCGTCGCGCATGCGCAGCACCGCTTCTTCGTAGACCTTGTTGCCGGTGGCGCCGGCGACGATACCCAAAGCTTCCACCAGCGGGACGCCTGCCTTGAAGGTCACCGCAGTCGTACGGGCGAAGCGGGCGATGGAGCTGTTGTGCATGATCTGGCCGATGACCGGCACCTTCAGGATCAGGCGATCCATGGTGTGCTGCATCTTCGGGGATCGTTTGTAGGCGTACAGAAAGCCGACAATCGAGCCGAGCACGATCGCGCCCATCAGCCACCAGTACGACAGCATAAACCTGGATGCTGCGACGATGATCTGAGTGAACGCGGGAAGCTCGGCACCAAATCCGTTGAAGACCTCTTCGAATTGAGGAACAACGAACATCAGGAGGATGGCGCTAACAATAATGGCAACAGCAACAACCATTGCTGGATAGAAGAGGGCCTTCTTGATCTTCCCCTTCAGTGCTTCAATGTTCTCCTTGTAGGTGGCCACCGTGTCCAACACGGTTTCCAGCACGCCGGCGCCTTCGCCAGCTCTTACAAGGTTGCGGTAAAGCTCGTCGAATTGAACGGGGTGCCGGCTGATCGCTTCATGAAGCGAAGAGCCCCCCTCAATGTCGGTGCGGACGGTATCGACCAGCTTCTTCATCCGCGGGTTCTTGTGCCCGCTGCCGATGATTTCCAGAGCGCTAACGATGGGTACGCCAGACTTCATCATCGTCGCCATCTGGCGACTGAAGAAGGAGATGTCCCTGGCGCCAACAGCCTTGCCGGCAGCCCCAAAAAGCGGTTTCGGCTTCGGCTTTACCACACTGGGCATGATGCCCTGACGCCGCAGCTCAGCACGCAGCAGGTTGGCATTCTTGGCGGGTTGCTCACCCTTCATCTTTACGCCGCGCTTGTCGGTCCCCTCCCACACAAACGGCTTCATTTCCATGGTGCTACGCGCCACGGGCTCTTTCTTGATCGCGCTACGGCTGACAGACATACAGGGCTCCCCAGCCACACCATCCCCAGGCGGGCTATCTCGCCGCATGGTAGCCGGTTCCGGAGTGCGTTGGCAGTCCTGTTGGACGTCCTGCTGCGACACCCTTCTCGGACGGGGGAGGGCAAAAGGTGACGCAGCAGGTCACTTTGCAGGATGCGTCGCAAATTGTTGTGAGGGGGGTTCCAATCCTGAAGATTGGTGCCATCATTGCGCCGGGGAATGCTGGGGAGCATTGCTGGCACTGTTGGCACGCAACCTGCTTCGATCCACCCGCACGGGGCGCCCGCCTCGCTCACCCGGTTCGCCGGTCAGGCAATGGCCCAGTGCCCTTTCTATATTTCTACCTCTAGGGGATGTACTCATGAAGAAGCAGCAGGGCTTTACCCTGATCGAATTGATGATTGTTGTGGCGATCATCGCCATCCTGGCCGCCATCGCGCTGCCGGCATATCAGGACTACACCGTTCGCGCTCGGGTGTCTGAGGCCTCGGTCATTGCAGCTGGGGCGAAGGTCACCGTTGCTGAGAACATCGCTAACAATGGTGGGACCGTGCCGGATGATGCCTGCGTTGGAGTTGACACGGCCATTCCTGCCAACAATCCGAACGTGGAATCGATGACCTGCACCGCCGCCACTGGCGCGATTGCTGTGACCATGACCACGGACAAGGGCAAGGGTACCGTTCTGACCTATACGCCTACCGCTCAGTCCGGTGCCGTCGGTACCACCTGGAAGTGTGTCGGTAGCGCCAGCGAGCAGAAGTATTACCCGGCGGAATGCCGTAGCTAATCAGTCCTCATCGAGGGCTAAGGTATCTGCCGACGTGAGTTGACAGGTGCTGGAATATCAAAGGGTCCTGCTTTGCAGGGCCCTTTTTCCATGGAGGGACGTGTATGTGGATGAGATGGCGGCAGTTTCTAGTTGCTTTTTTCGTCGGAGTCGCAATTTTCTGTTTCCAGTTGTCAGAGATGTTGCATGCTTTCGGCCAGGGGGGCGCAAATGCCAAGGCAGATGTAATGCAGCAACAGTTGGCTCAAGAACTACTATCCGGTCGCGGCGCGTTACCGGCGGTTCTTGGGTATCTAGCACTGGGAGTTGTAACGCATCTGGCGCTGACGGTCGGTGCCGTTTTCATCTTTCGGCAATCGGCCTACATTCTTTGGCCAAAGTACAAGGAGTCCCTTTGGGGCTGCTTGTGCTTTGTGTTTGGCGTGGTTCTCCTGGCTTTCTTTGTAAACCAATACTTTTTCCCTTTATCTACTGCATTTCGGGAATCAGAAGTGTTGATGGTGCAATCGCTATCGCCAGTGCTTATCTTTGCGCTACTGGGTTGTGTGCTTGTGGCGACAGTGTGTGCCCTATACGCCATTATCAGGCGATTTCGTAAGATTGCGGGATTCGCGGCTATTTCGGCGCTTCTCATGTTTGCTGTGTGGGGTTCTTTCGACATCTTCGCTGGAAATGATGCGTCTTTCCCTGAAGGACAGGCGCCAAGCGTAATAATTATTGGGGTTGACTCACTGCGGCCGGATTTTCTTCCGGCGTATGGGGTGAGGGTTCAGGGTGTTACGCCAAATTTAGATCGGATGATGAGCGATTTCGTAATCGTCTCCGATGCCAAGACTCCCTTGGCAAGGACTTTTGTTTCTTACATGAGTCTTTTTACTGGAAAGAACCCGATAAAGCATGGCGCAAGATTCAACTTGTACCCTCGTGCCGTTTTTGATCGCGCGGATACGTTGGCCTGGACGCTTAAGGGTAGTGGATACAGCACAATGCTGGCGATGGACGAATCACGTTTCGCGAATTTTGATTCGTCCTTCGGTTTTGATGAAGTGGTAACGCCGACACCGGGTGCACTGGACTTTGTTGTCGGTGGGACTTTGGACACAGTAGGCACGAATCTGCTGACTTTGGTGATGCCGTCTACCGAGTGGCTGAGCCCAATACAGGGTAATCGCGCTGCTTATCGAAGCTATAGGGCTGCTGATCACACGCAACGTTTGGTTCGATCCATTCGAAATGCGCCGGCAGACAAGCCTCTTTTCCTGGTAAGTCACTTCTGCCTCCCGCATTGGCCCTACATGCCTTCTGGGCTCTTCGAGATGAGCGATTTCTCTGCCATAACGACTGTTCCTGGCTATGAAGACGCGCCTTCTCAATACCTGCGCGCGCTGCAGCATGTAGATCGTCAGGTTGGATCTTTGATTGATGAGCTAAGGAGCCAGGGGCGTCTTCAAAATGCAATCGTCCTGATTATGTCGGATCATGGTGAGGATTTCGCTATGCGGCGTGATGCTGTTGTTCATCGCGATGGGGCGGGGCGCAGTAGTTTGCTTGGCTTTCATGGGCATGGGAGCTTTGCACTCTCTAGTGCGCAAAATAGCATTGTAATGGCCATTCAACGCTATCGAAACGGTGAGCCTGATTTTCTTCCGAGGACGATGCGTGGCGCTGCATCCATTATTGATGTTGCTCCCACTATCAGTGAGGAGATTGGGCTTCCTGTTGGTGGTTATGAAGGTGTTTCATGGTCGGAGGCTTTGGGTAGCGGCTTAGACATCTCTTCGCAAAGAGTGAGATTCTTTGAGAATGGACTTCGTTCTGCGGGGGTCGAAAGGGCGGATATTGATGAAAGGGCAGTCGCAATGGAGATGTCCTATCTTTATGGCGTTACTTCTGATCTTAGGTTCGAGGTCAAGCCCGAGCTGCTTCCGCTGAAAATCTCGCAGAAGCAGCGCGGGGCTTCCGTTGGTCGCCTAGGCGTCATGACCGACCCTGTCCTAGAAGGAGGCTCAGGTGGCACGGGCTGCTGGAAGGCGATCGACTACGAGTCCAAGGTCTTGAGCTGCACTGAGTACCCGTCAAGTGCTCCAGGGATCGCCGCTCTGCAAGAGGCTGTCTGCGAATACTACGGCGCGGATGGTACATTTAGGCAGCATTGGTGTCGGAGGCAGGAAGCAGGCCGATCAGTAGCCCCGGAAACCCATCAGGTACGACAATGAATACCCAGGTTTTGAATTTAGTTGGTATTACCGGCATCGCTAGGCGCCTGGTACAGGATGGCGCGATTGAAGAGGGGGCAGCGCGCGAGGCAATGATGCAAGCAACCGCAGCGCGGTTGCCGTTGCCGCAGTGGTTTGCGCAAAAAAAACTGGTTACCAGTGCTCAGCTAGCTGCCGCTAATGCACTGGAGTTCGGTATGCCGCTGCTGGACGTGTCTGTCTTCGATAACAATCAGAATGCAATGGGTCTCGTCAGCGAAGAACTGCTGCGTAAGCACCACGTGCTGCCGCTCTTCAAGCGTGGCGGCAGACTATTCGTAGGTACAAGCGACCCTACTCATTCACTGGACGAGATCAAATTCCACACAAATTTGGTAGTGGAGCCCATCTTGGTCGACGAGGACCAGATCCGCCGCACGCTGGAGCAGTGGCAGTCCAAGCAGGACACCTTGGGGTCGGCGCTCGGTGGCGAAGATGACGACATGGGTGACCTTGATGTTTCGGCAGCTGATGAAGAAGGCGGAGTCAGCGATTCCGGCGTCGACGCCAAAGGCGACGACACCCCTGTCGTAAAGTTCGTCAACAAAGTCCTCGTAGACGCCATCCGCAAAGGCGCCTCGGACATCCACTTCGAACCCTATGAAGACGACTATCGGGTGCGCCTGCGCATCGATGGTCTGCTCAAGAACGTGGCCAAGGCCCCGGTCAAGCTCAATCAGCGCATCGCCGCGCGCCTGAAGGTGATGGCGCAGCTGGACATCGCCGAGAAGCGCGTGCCGCAGGATGGGCGCATCAAGCTCAACCTGTCCAAGACCAAGCAGATCGATTTCCGCGTCAGCACCCTGCCCACGCTGTTTGGCGAGAAGGTGGTGCTGCGTATCCTCGATGGCAGCGCAGCCAAGCTGGGCATCGACAAACTCGGCTACGAGCCGGCTCAGCAGAAGTTGTTCCTGGATGCGATCCACAAGCCCTACGGCATGGTGCTGGTCACCGGCCCGACCGGCTCGGGTAAGACGGTCTCGCTGTATACCGCGCTGGGCATACTCAACGATGAGACGCGCAACATCTCCACCGCTGAAGACCCGGTGGAAATCCGTCTGCCCGGGGTCAACCAGGTGCAGCAGAACGTCAAGCGCGGCATGACCTTCGCTGCGGCGCTGCGCTCGTTCCTGCGCCAGGATCCGGACATCATCATGGTCGGCGAAATCCGCGACCTGGAAACGGCTGAGATCGCGATCAAAGCGGCGCAGACGGGCCACATGGTGCTCTCCACGCTGCACACCAACGATGCGCCGCAGACCATCGCGCGCCTGATGAACATGGGCATCGCGCCGTACAACATCACCAGCTCGGTAACGTTGGTGATCGCCCAGCGCCTGGCGCGTCGGCTGTGCAACAACTGCAAGCGTCCGGTGGAGCTGCCGACCAATGCGTTGCTGGCCGAGGGCTTTACCCAGGCGCAGCTGGATGCGGGCATCAAGTTGTTCGAGCCGGTCGGCTGCGATGAGTGCACCGAGGGTTACAAGGGGCGTACCGGTCTGTACCAGGTGATGCCGATGACCGATGAGATTTCGACGATCGTGCTGGCCGGTGGCAATGCGCTGCAGATTGCCGAGGCCGCGCAGCAGGCAGGCGTCAACGACCTGCGCCAGTCGGCATTGATCAAGGCGGCGGCTGGTGTGACCGGATTGGCGGAGATTAATCGGGTTACGAAGGATTGAGGTGTTGCCTCCTCGTTTTCGAAGCCTCTTGCTTTGGCTCGTGCCTGCTTAAGTGGCACCTCTGACGGTTGAACCGTTGGGGGGCGGTTCGACGCTCGGTTGAGCACGCTTTGGCCTCGCCCAAGCTTCGACTGAGTAATAAGAGATTGCCGCAAGTAAGATTGAAATGCCGCCTCCCAATGCCAGACTTTGCCATCCGGTGACTTCTTGTCTGCGTAGCCAAAACATGATTGGGAAGTGCCACAGGTAGACGCCGTACGATAGCTTTCCAAGCCATACCAACGGTGACCAAGTAAGGGCTGTGATGCGGTCAGCGCTGATTACCAGAAGCACCGCCCCGAGTTCCGCAGCTGCCATCCATTGCATGAGTGCCCGAGCATCTTTGAAGTTGGCACCAAGCAAGGCAGCAAGCAGGAGTGCTGCACCGATGACTGGTGCGAGCCTAGGGGCGTTAGGACGGAGTATGCCTGCGGCTGAGCCGAGGAGCAGACCCGAGAGGCGAGTGTCAAAACGGTAGTAGGGCTGCTGCCAAGGATCAGTATTCTGGATCACATGCCACCGCCAGAGGGTGGCGGCTGCGGCCAGCCCGAGGATGATTCGGGCCTGGTTTGGAGTGGAGAGTTTGAAAATAGGGATGAGTGCGAGTGGCCACAAAAGGTAGAAGTGTTCTTCTACCGAAAGGCTCCAAGTGTGCTGCAGGAACCATGGGGCCTGCCAGAATGCGAATCCGTAGTCAGAAAGGTACGCTGCGACTAACGCTGCGTCACGCACATGCGAATCAGGAGTGGGGAAAGCGCGCGGGGCGATAAGCAGATAGACGGACAATAGAAGCAATAGTGCTGGATAAAGGCGTCGCAGCCTGCGTCCGTAGAAACGCGCAATGCGGATCTTTCCATACTCATTGTATTGAGCAGCTAGGGTGCGCGTGATCAAGTACCCCGAAAGTACGAAGAAGACGTCGACGCCTAGAAATCCTCCCTGCATTCCCGGGACCCGAGCGTGATAGCAAAGCACGAGCAAAAGGGCGACGCTTCTGAGCCCGTCCAAGGCGGCGCTGTAGTGCATGAGATTCCCGGTGCACGGGTGATTTGAGAATTGGGATCAGATGCAATACATCTGAGTCTTCACCGGATATGGCTCAGTATCTGGGCGCACCGAGCCGTACCAAACCACATTCCGAGTGCATTGCACTCAGTTGATGTGGATCGCAAATAGTTCCATCGCGGAAAGCGATCAGTCCATCCCCAACTTTTTCAATTTGTAGCGCAGCGCCCGGAAGGTAATGCCCAGCTGCGCGGCGGTGCGGGTCTTGTTCCAGCGGTTTTCTTCCAGTGCCTTCTGGATCGCGGTGCGCTCCATCTGTTCGATGTAGGAGGGCAGGGCGCCGCTGCCGGTGGGCAGGTCGATCACGGCCTCTTGCTGCGTGGTGGCCGCGGCACTGCTGGCGCCAAAGCGCGGCGCGTGCTGCGGCAGGCGCAGGTCGCTGGCACCGATGCGGTCTTCCTCGGCCAACGCAAGTGCGCGCTCCAGGATGTTCTCCAGTTCGCGCACATTGCCGGGGAAGTGGTACTGGGCCAGTGCTTCCAGTGCCGAGGGCGCCAGCAGCGGGGTCGGGCGGCCGTGGGTGCGGGCGAGCCGGGCCAGGATCGAGGCGGCCAGCGCGGGCAGGTCGCTGCGGCGCTCGCGCAGCGGCGGCACCCGCAGTTCGATCACATTGATGCGGTAGTACAGGTCGTGGCGGAAGCGGCCGTCCTCGACCAGTTCGCCCAGGTCCTTGTGGGTGGCCGAGAGGATGCGCACGTCCACCGGTACCTCGGTGGCGGCGCCGACCGGGCGGATCGTTTTTTCCTGGATGGCGCGCAGCAGCTTGACCTGCATCTGCAGGGGCAGCTCGGCCACTTCATCCAGGAACAGGGTGCCGCCATGCGCGGCCTGGAACAGGCCGGGCTTGTCCGCGTGGGCGCCGCTGAAGCTGCCCTTCTTGTGGCCGAAGAACTCGCTCTCCATCAGCTCGGAGGGAATTGCGCCGCAGTTCACCGGCACGAAGGCACCGGGCGCGCGCGCGCTCTGCGCATGGATGGTGCGGGCCACCAGCTCCTTGCCGACGCCGGATTCGCCGAGGATGTAGACCGGGGCCTGGCTGCGCGCGACCTTGCCGATGGTGGCGCGCAACACGTCCATCGAAGGCGAATCACCCAGCAGGCGCGCGGCCTGCTCCGGAGCGAGGGGCGCGGGGGCGGCACGTTCGCTGTTGTTGAGTTCCAGTGCGTGCTTGACCAGCCCACGCAGCACGGAGATGTCCACCGGCTTGCTGACGAAATCGAACGCGCCGGCCTTCAGTGCTTCCACCGCCAGGTCCATGCTGCCGAACGCGGTGATCATCGCCACCGGCGTGCGCGGAAAGTGCTGCGCGATCTCGGTGACCAGCTCGATGCCGTTGCCGTCGGGCAACCGCATGTCGGTGATGCACAGGTCGTAGGGGTTGCTGGCGAGCAGCTCACGGGCTTCGGCGAGGTTGGCTGCGGTGCTGATGCGCAGGCCCATCCGGCCCAGGGTCAGTACCAGCAGTTCGCGGATGTCGCGTTCGTCGTCGACGACGAGGGCGCTGCGGGTGTCATTCATAAGGAAGGAAGATAGCCGAGGGCGGTCGTTGGCGACAAATGTTTGACGGTGGCAGGCGGGTGTGCGCGTGGCTCATCCGGGCATCATCGTGTGCGGGCCGGCCAGGATCAGCCGGAAGCAGGCGCCGCCGGCCGGCACCGAGACGTACTCCAGCCGGGCCTGGTTGGCGCGGCACAGCTCACGGGCGATATACAGCCCCAGCCCGGTGCCGTGCTCGGAGGTGGTGAAGAACGGGCGGAACAACTGGCTGGCCACGGTCTCGGGAATACCCGGGCCGCGGTCCATCACATCGATGATGGCGATGCGGTCCTGGCGCGACACGCGCAGCCGCACGCGCGCGGGCTCTTCGGCCACGCGGCCGTACTTGAGCGCGTTGTGGACCAGCACGGTCAGGATCTGGTGCAGGTGGCGCGGGTCCACCAGCGCATGCACCGAGGTCTCGCTGATGATCGGCTCCACGCTGTCGGTCTCCAGCGACAGGCCCTGCTTGTACTCCAGCACGAAGCGGCGCACGAAGGCGGCCAGGTCCACGTTTTCCGGGTTGGCGCGCTCGCGCCGGGCCAGGCCCAGGACGCTCTCCACGATGCCGTTGGTGCGCTGGCACTGCTGGCCGATGATCTGCAGCAGTCGGCGGTCGGTATCGCCGATGTCGGCCGATTCTTCCAGCAGCTGGGCCGCGTAATTGATCGCCGCCAGCGGGTTGCGGATCTCATGGGCCAGGCTGGCCGAGAAGCGGCCCATCGCTGAGAGGGTCAGTGATTCGGCGCGGCGCGAGACCACCGTGGAATCATCCAGGAACACGAGGGTCAGGTCGCTGCCGGCCAGCAGGCGGGCAAAGCGCGGCTGCACCTCGGGCTGGTCCGGCGAGAGCTGCAGGGGCAGTTCCTCATTGGTCCAGCCGTTGCGCCAGCGTTGCAGGCGGCGGCTCAGCTCGGGCGCGGCGCTGCCCAGCTCCAGGCGGCCGCTGCCACTGTTGCCGTCGGCATCGCCGAGCAGGGTGGAGGCCGCTTCGTTGGCCAGGGTGATGCGGTTGGCACCATCGACCACGATCACGCCGGTGCGCATGCGGCGGATGATCAGTTCATTGATCTGGAACAGGTTGGCCACTTCATCGCCGCGCTGGTTGGCCAGCTGCTGGTTCATGCGGGCGCGGTTGCCGACCTGGTAACTGATAAAGGCGATGGCCAGGTAGCTGGTGACGAACATGGCCAGCTCGGCCAGGGTGCGGGTGGGATCACCGCCTTCGACCAGCTTCCACATGTATTCGCCAGCGGTGGCGACGCTGGCTGCAGCAGCCAGGCCCAGCCCCATGCTCAGCGGCAGCAGCGTGGCCGCGGCGGCGATGTTGAACAGCAGCGACATCGAGATGCCCGCGCTGGCACCGGGCAGTGCATGCGCCAGCAGGGTGGCAGCGATGATGTCGGCAGCCACGCTCCACACCACGATGGTGCGGAGCCAGCGCTCGTTGCGGCCGAACAGCAGCACCAGCACGGCCACGATCAAGTAGCTGCTGGCCACGATGGTGGCCAGCTTCGGGTGGTCCGCGGCGCCGACCAGTCCGCTCAACGGGCTGAACAGCAGGGCGCCGATGACGGTGGCCATCAGCAGGCGGTACAGCGCGAAGAAATACAGCTCGCGCCGCGGAATCGATTCGATGCGGTCGATCAATGAAGCACTGGGTGACACGCCGGAACTCCCCTTCTGGCACCGGGCCAGTGTAGGGGGTCCGGCCCGGTTTGGGGGCGGCGGGCCGGGGCCAGGCGCGTGAAGGCCGGGCCGGGCGAGCGGGTGGACCGCCTGCGCGGCGACGCCCCGCACGGGCCGGCCGGTTGTTTCCGGCACCGCCTGCAACTGCCTGAAATTGCGCTGGAAACGGCCTCGCGCGGGTGTCTTGGGACTGACTTCTTTGCGCGCGCGCGCCGGGTCGTCCACAATAGTGGGCCCGCCGCGGTCCTTACCGGCGCCCCCGTGAGGGAGCCTTGGAGATGCGTGCGGTCGTTCCTATTCCCACGGTGACGCATGAATTTCCACGAATACCAGTCAAAACAGCTGCTTGCCGAGTACGGCATTCCCGTTCCGGCCGGCAAGGTCGCGGCTACCCCGGACGAAGCGGTTGAAGCTGCCAACGCCCTGGGCCAGGGCCCCTGGATGGTCAAGGCGCAGATCCACGCTGGCGGCCGCGGCAAGGCTGGCGGCGTCAAGTTCTGCAAGACCACCGACGACGTGAAGGCCGCTGCGGCCAAGATGCTCGGCACCAAGATGGCCACCTACCAGACCGCTGGCGTTGAACTGCCGGTCAACCTGGTGCTGGTGACCACCGCCGGTGAGATCGTCAAGGAACTGTACCTGTCGGTGCTGGTTGACCGTGGCACCAAGACCATCACCTACATCGCCTCTTCGGAAGGCGGCGTGGAGATCGAGCAGGTCGCCGCTGAAACCCCGGAGCTGATCCACTCGCTCAACGTCGATTTCGTTGAAGGCGTGCAGGGTTACCACGGCCGTGATTTCGGCTTCAAGCTGGGCCTGACCGCCAAGCAGGCCGGCCAGTTCGCCAGCATCATGGTGAACCTGTACCGCCTGTTCAACGAAAAGGACCTGGCCCTGGTTGAAATCAACCCGCTGGCCATCCTGGACGACGGCAACCTGTACGCGCTGGACGGCAAGTTCGACAGCGACGACAACGCCGCGTTCCGCCAGAAGGCGCTGGTCGCCATGCGCGACAAGACCCAGGAAGATCCGACCGAAGTGATCGCTTCGGAGCTGGACATCAACTACGTCACCATGGACGGCAACATCGGCTGCATGGTCAACGGCGCCGGCCTGGCCATGGCCACCATGGACGTCATCAAGCTCAACGGCGGCGAGCCGGCGAACTTCCTGGACGTGGGCGGCGGTGCCAACAAGCAGCGCGTCATCGAAGCGTTCAAGCTGATCCTGTCCTCGGACAAGGTCGAAGGCATCTTCGTCAACATCTTCGGCGGCATCGTCCGCTGCGACATGATTGCCGAAGGCATCATCGCCGCTGTGAAGGAAGTGGGCGTCAAGGTTCCGGTCGTGGTGCGCCTGGAAGGCACCAACGTGGAAGAAGGCAAGCAGCTGCTGCGCGACAGCGGCATGGCCATCATCCCGGCCGACAACATCAACGACGGTGCCAAGAAGGTCGTCGAAGCTGTCAAGAACGCTGCCTGATCCGACACCGAAGGAAATCCAATGTCTGTTTTGATTAACAAGAACACCAAGGTGATCGTGCAGGGCTTCACCGGCCAGCAGGGCACCTTCCACGCCACTCAGATGATCGAGTACGGCACCCAGGTTGTTGGCGGCGTGACCCCCGGCAAGGGCGGCACCACCCATATCGATCTGCCGGTCTTCAACACCGTTGCCGACGCCGTGCAGAGCACCGGCGCCAACGCTTCGGTCATCTACGTGCCGCCGCCGTACGCGGCTGACGCGATCCTGGAAGCGGCTGCGGCCGGCATCCAGGTCATCGTGTGCATCACCGAAGGCATCCCGGTGCTGGACATGCTGCGCGTCAAGAACGTGCTGACCCGTGCCCATCCGGACACCGTGCTGGTCGGCCCGAACTGCCCCGGCGTGATCACCCCGGGCGAGTGCAAGATCGGCATCATGCCGGGCCACATCCACATGCCGGGCAAGATCGGCATCGTGTCGCGCTCGGGCACCCTGACCTATGAAGCGGTCAAGCAGACCACCGAAGTCGGCCTGGGCCAGTCCACCTGCATCGGCATCGGTGGTGACCCGATCAACGGCCTGAACTTCGTCGACTGCCTGAAGCTGTTCAACGAAGATCCGCAGACCCTGGGCATCATCATGGTCGGCGAAATCGGCGGCGACGCTGAAGAAGCCGGTGCCGAGTACATCAAGAACCACGTGAAGAAGCCGGTCGTCGGTTTCATCGCGGGCGCCTCGGCTCCGGCCGGCAAGCGCATGGGCCACGCCGGTGCGATCGCATCGGGCGGCAAGGGCACCGCCGAAGGCAAGTTCGCCGCCATGGAAGCTGCCGGTGTTGTCACCGTCCGTTCGCCGGGCGACCTGGGCGCTGCCATCGCCAAGCTGGTCAAGTAATCGACCTGCTCGCGTGATGTAAAGAAGGCCGCCTCCGGGCGGCCTTCTGCTTTTCAGGCACTACAATGAGCGTATTGCAACCACAGGCTGGACCCCCATGACGTCGCTCCGCATTGCCCTGGCGCAGTTTGATTTTCCGGTTGGCGCGGTGGCGCAGAACACCGACAACATCATCGCGATGATTGCCGAGGCGCGCGATGAGTACGGTGCCGAGCTGGTGGTGTTCCCGGAGCTGGCGATCAGCGGCTATCCGCCGGAGGATCTGCTGCTGCGCCCGGGCTTCCTGTACGACTGCCAGCAGGCGCTGGAGCGCATCGCGGCGGCCACCACCGGCATCGCCGCGGTAGTCGGCTGGCCGCAGGCCGCCGGTGCGGTGGTCTACAACGCGGCCAGCGTGCTGCGCGATGGCAAGGTCGAACACACCTACCGCAAGCGCGAGCTGCCCAATTACGCGGTGTTCGATGAGCGCCGTTACTTCGATGTCGATCCAGACGGCGGCAGCTGCGTGTTCGAGCTGAAGGGCGTGCCGGTCGGCGTGCTGGTCTGCGAGGACCTGTGGTTCGCCGAGCCGCTGGCCGATACCGTCCGTGCAGGCGCGCAGCTGGTGATCGTGCCCAATGCCTCCCCGTACGAGCGTGGCAAGCATGCCCAGCGCGATGCGCTGTTGGCCGAGCGTACCCGTGAGAGCGGGGCGGCGATCGCCTACCTCAATGTGGTGGGCGGTCAGGATGCATTGGTGTTCGATGGCGCCTCGGTCGTCGCGGACGGCGACGGTACGGTGCATCCGGCCGCCGCGGCGTTCACCGACCAGTGGCTGGTGGTGGATTACGACGCCGATGCACGCCGATTCCTCCCGCGCGAGTGGATGGACGATGGCGACGAGAGCATGGATGCGCTGGCCTGGCGTGCGGTGACCCGCGGCATCCAGGATTACTGCCGCAAGAACGGCTTCAAAAAGGTCTGGCTCGGCCTGTCCGGCGGCATCGATTCGGCCCTGGTGCTGGCGATGGCGGTGGACGCGCTGGGCGCGGCCAACGTCACCGCGGTGCGGCTGCCGTCGCGCTACACGGCGGACATGTCCAACGATCTGGCGGCCGAGCAGTGCCGCGCGCTGGGCGTGAAACTGGAGGCGGTCTCGATCGAACCGGTGTTCGAGGGGCTGATGGCCGCGCTGGGCCCGATGTTCGAGGGGCAGGCGGCCGATGTGACCGAAGAGAACCTGCAGTCGCGCAGCCGTGGCGTGATCCTGATGGCGCTGTCCAACAAGTTCGGCGGGCTGCTGCTGACCACCGGTAACAAGAGCGAGTACGCGGTTGGCTACGCCACCATCTACGGCGACATGTGCGGCGGCTACGCCCCGCTCAAGGATCTGTACAAGACGGAGGTGTTCGGCCTCTCCAAGTGGCGCAATACCGTGGGCGGCGCCCCGGTGATCCCGCCGGCGGTGATTTCCCGCCCGCCCTCGGCCGAACTGCGCGCCAACCAGACTGACCAGGACTCGCTGCCCGCTTATGACGTGCTGGACGGCATCCTGTACCGCTATGTGGACCAGGAGCAGTCGCGCGAGGAGATCGTGGCCGCCGGGTACGCCCCCGAGGTTGTCGACCGTGTGCTGCGCCTGGTGCGCACCAGCGAGTGGAAGCGCCATCAGGCCGCCCCGGGCCCGAAGGTCTCGCGCCGGGCGTTCGGGCGGGAGCGCAGGTACCCGATCAGCAATGGGTACAAGGGGTAGGCGTCGGCGCTACCGCAATAAGAAAGGCCCCTTTCGGGGCCTTTTTTATTACTTGCGGTTCATCGTGGCGTTGCGTTCACCGGTACTGGCAGACTTCTCGCCGGCAAACGGGTTCAGCTTGCGCACCATCCACGGGTACTTCGGCCACTTGCCCTGCAGCCACGGGTGGTCGGGCTGGTTCAGCTCGAGCACGCGGCGGGCATCGTCGGCCAGGGTCTTGTTGCCCAGGTGGGTGTAGGCCTCGCCCAGGGCGGCCACGGCGTCGTACTGGAACGCGCTCTGCGGGTAGTTCTCCAGCAGGAAGTTGGCGCGGCCAGCGGCCGAGACGTACGCCTCGCGGCGCAGGTAGTACAGGGCGTTGTCCAGCTCGTACTGGGCGAACACGTCGCGCAGGGCGATCATCCGCTGGCGCGCATCGGCGGCGTAGCGGCTGTTCGGGTAGCGCTCGGTGACGATGGTGAAGTCGGCATAGGCCTGGCGCGGGCTGGACAGGTCACGGCGGCTCGGGTCCAGCGACCAGACGCGGCGCAGGAAGACCGTGTCGCGATTGCCATTGGCCAGGCCGCGCAGGTAGTACATGTAGGCGATGTTGCGGTGGGTCGGGTAGGTACGGATGAAGCGGTCCACGCTGGACACCGCGTCATCGTGCTTGCCGGCCTTGTACTGCGCGTATGCGCTTTCGATCATGGCCTGTTCGGTATACGGGCCATACGGGTATTGGGCTACCAGACGGCGGAAGCTGGCTTCGGCACCGCTCCAGTTCCCCCCTTCCATGAGCTTGTGGCTCTTCTCATAGAGGCTTTCGACCGGCAGACCTTCATCCGGATTCTTGCCCTTGGTACCGCGGTGGCAACCGGTGGCAACGAAGAGCAGCACCAGCATCAGGGCGGCGAGGCGGACGGGCGCGGACAGCATAACGGAGCGTCGGATCATGGGGTCAGGGCGGGACGCGGCTGGAATACGAAGGGTCGATGATAGCCTAGTGGCCTGTCCCGCGACTGAAACTGGTCGCCCGGACCCCAAAATTGTCCCTATTGCGGTGTGCCCCCATGTCCGATACCCCTGCTGATTCCGATTCCCCCCGCCAGGCCATCGTGCCCGATACCGCCGCCGGCCGGCGTTTCGACGCGGTCCTGGCCGAGCTGTTCCCCGAGTTCTCCCGGTCCAAGCTGACCGAGTGGATCAAGTCCGGCGACGTCCTGCTGGACGGCGACACCGTGCGCGGCCGCGACCCGGTGCGCGGCGGCGAGGTGGCCAGCCTGCATGTCGTGCTCGACACCCAGACGCACGCCGAGCCGGAGGACATCCCGCTGGAGGTCCTGTACGAGGACGAGCATGTGTTCGTGATCAACAAGCCGGTCGGCCTGGTGGTCCACCCCGGCGCGGGCAACCCGACCGGCACCCTGGTGAACGCGCTGCTGTTCCGCGATCCCTCGCTGTCGGTGCTGCCGCGTGCGGGCATCGTGCATCGCCTGGACAAGGACACCAGCGGCGTGATGGTCATCGCCCGCACGATCCAGGCGCAGACCGCGCTGGTCGAGCAGCTCTCCGCGCGTGAAGTGCATCGCCAGTACCTGGCCGTGGTGGTCGGTGCGCTGGTCTCCGGCGGCACCGCCACCGCCGGTATCGACCGCCACCCGCGCGACCGCATCCGCATGGCCGTGCGCGAAGACGGCAAGGAAGCGATCACCCATTACCGCCTGCGCGAGCGTTTCCGTGCGCACACCGCGCTGGAATGCCGCCTGGAAACCGGCCGTACCCACCAGATCCGCGTGCACATGGCGCATCTGCGTCATCCGATCATCGGCGATCAGCTGTATGGCGGTGCGCTGAAGCTGCCCAAGGGCGCCAGCGAGGAGCTGGTGGCCGAACTGCGCGGCTTCAAGCGCCAGGCGCTGCATGCTGAAACGCTGGAGTTCGTGCACCCGATCACCGGTGAGAAGATCACCAACAGCGCACCGCCGCCGGCCGACATGCAGGCCCTGCTGCACGCCCTGCGCGAAGACAGCAAGCGCTTCGCCGAGCAGGAACGCAACCGCCGCTGATGGACGCCACCGTGCCCGTGCTGCCAGCCGACTGGCAGGCCCCGAGCGGGGTCCATGCACTGACCACCCTGCGCTTCGGCGCGGGCGGTTCGGTGGCCCCGTTCGACCAGTTCAACATGGGCAACCGGTACGCCGCCGACGGCGATGACCCGGCGCAGGTGCAGCGCAACCGCGACCTGCTCGTGCCCGGGCTGGGCCTGCCCTCGGCGCCGCACTGGCTGCGTCAGGTGCATGGCACCGGGGTGCGTCGCTTCACCGCGCCGCCGACGGTCGTTGGTGTCGAGGCCGAACCCACCGCCGATGCGGCGGTGACCTCGGTCCCGGGCGTGGTGCTGGCCATCCTCACCGCTGACTGCCTGCCGGTGGTCTTCGCCGCCCGCGATGGCAGCGAGGTCGGGGCGGCCCATGCCGGGTGGCGTGGGCTGGCCGACGGCATGCTGGAGGCCACCGTGGCCGCCATGCAGACCCCGGCCGCCCAGCTGCAGGCATGGCTGGGCCCGGCGGCCGGGCCGGCGCTGTATGAGATCGGCGAAGACGTGTTCGAGGCCTTCGTGGAGCGCGACGAGGGCGCCGCGGTGGCCTTCGTGGCGACCCGGCGGGGCCACTGGAAGGTGGACCTGTACGCGCTGGCCCGCCGGCGCCTGCAGTCCGCAGGCCTGGACGCGGCAGACATCAGTGGCGGGCAGTACTGCACCTTGGCCGACCCGCAGCGGTTCTACTCGCACCGGCGCGACCGCCGCACCGGGCGCATGGCGACCCTGGCGTGGATCGCGCCCTGACCGTTTGAACGGTAGCAGCGCGCCGGCCAGCGGCCGGGACTACCGCATGCGCTCCCCGTAGCCTGGCTGCATCACGCCCGCCATCACCGGTAGTGCCGGCCGTTGGCCGGCATCACCCTTCCAATGCCTGCAGGTACGTCCGACGCCAATGATTGATGTCGTACGTGCGCAGGTGCTCCATCATCGCCTGCCAGCGCTCCACGCGCTTCTTCAGCGGCATGGTCGCCGCCGTGGCGATGGCATCGGCCACGCCATCCAGATCATGCGGATTGACCAGCAGCGCCTGCTTCAATTCATCGGCGGCACCGGCCAGCAGTGACAGCACCAGCACGCCCGGGTTTTCCGGGTCCTGCGAGGCCACGTATTCCTTGGCGACCAGGTTCATGCCATCGCGCAGTGGCGTTACCAGTCCCACCGCCGCCGCCCGGTAGAAACCGGTCAGGGTGGCGTGGGTGAAGTTCTGATTGACGTAACGCAGCGGGGTCCAATCCGGCGCGGCATGACCGCCGTTGATGTGGCCGGCGATCTGTTCCAGCTGGCTGCGCAGCTGACGGTACTCGGTGACATCCCCGCGCGAGACCGGGGCGATCTGCAGGTAGGTCAGTGAGCCGTGCTGGTCCGGATGGCGCTCCAGATACCGCTCGAACCCCTGGAAGCGTTCGGGTAGGCCCTTCGAGTAATCCAGACGGTCCACGCCGATCGCCAGTTGACGATTGCGCAGGCTGCCACGCAGGTCCTTGACCGCCGGTTTGTTCGCACCGGCCTTGGCCTGGCGAGCGATGAACTCGGTATCGATGCCGATCGGGAAAGCGGCCGCGCGGAAACGCCGACCGCCGGGCGCTTCCAGCTCGCCATCGGGCAATACACGGCCGCCACCGAACAGGCGCACGTAGGATTGGAAGCGGTCCGCATCGCGCTGGGTCTGGAAGCCGACCAGGTCGTACGCGTACAGGCTGGAGAACAGACGCAGGTGGTCCGGCAGCGCCTGCAGCAGATCGGCCGAGGGCATCGGCACGTGCAGGAAGAAGCCGATCCGGCAGCCGATGCCACGCTCGCGCAGCAGCGAGGCCAGCGGGATCAGGTGATAGTCGTGGATCCAGACGATGTCGTCCTCGCGCAGCAGCGGCGCGAGTTTCTCGGCGAACAGCGCGTTGACCCGGCGATACGTTTCGCGCGTGGCGCGATCGTAGTCGACCAGGTCCAGCCGGAAGTGCAGCAGCGGCCACAGCGTGCGGTTGGCGAACCCGTTGTAGTAGCCATCGACGTCGCGTTTGTTGAGGTCCATGGTGACGTAGCGGATGTCACCGTCCACCTGCTCGTGCAGCGTGCCGCTGTTGTCGCGGGTGGACTTGCCGCTCCAGCCGAACCACAGCCCGCCACGCTCCTTGAGCGCGGCCAGCAGGCCGACCGCCAGGCCGCCGGCGCGGGATTCACCGGGAACGGCGACCCGGTTGGAGACGACGACCAGGCGGCTCATGAGGCCTCCTGCCAGCTGCGCGACAGGCGCATGGCGGCGGTGATCAGGCCCACGTGCGAATAGGTCTGCGGGAAGTTGCCCCATGCTTCGCCGTTGTCGAACGCCAGATCTTCGGAGAGCAGGCCCAGATGGTTGCGGCGCTCCAGCAGGGTTTCGAACATCTCGCGCGCTTCGTCCAGGCGACCGATCGCGGCGAGGGCGTCGATGTACCAGAACGTGCAGATGGTGAAGCTGGTTTCCGGCTCGCCGAAGTCATCCGGCGCCACGTAGCGGTACAGCGCGTTGCCGTGCTTGAGATCGCGGCCGATGGCCTCGACCGTGGCGACGAAGCGCGCGTCGGTGGCCTCGATGAAGCCGATATCGGCCAGCAGCAGCAACGAGGCATCCAGACGGTGGCCGCCGAAGGTATCGGTGAAGTGACCAAGTTCTTCGCTCCATGCCTCGCGCATGATGCGCGCATGGATGGTGTCTGCCCGCTCACGCCAGTAGTGGGCGCGGTCATCGAGCTTCAGGCGCACCGCGATCTTGCACAGGCGGTCGCACGCGGCCCAGCACATCGCGCTGGTGTAGGTGTGCACCTCCGTGCGGCCGCGGAATTCCCACAGCCCGGCATCGGGTACGTCGTGCAGGGTGAAGGCCTGCTCGCCGAGCGGTTCCAGCCGGGCGAAGGTATGCGCATCGCCCGGATCCTGCAGGCGGCGATCAAAGAACAGCTGGGTGGAGGCGAGCACCACGCTGCCGTACACATCGTGCTGGCGCTGCACCCAGGCGAGGTTGCCGCGCCGCACCGGGCCCATGCCGCGGTAGCCGGACAGCGAGGCGACTTCGGTTTCCTCCAGCTTGGCTTCGAAGCTGATGCCATACAGCGGCTGCAGGCTGCCATCGGCCGTGGCCAGGTTGAAGATGTAGCCCAGGAACTGCTCCATCGTGCGGGTCGCGCCGAGGCGGTTGAGCGTGCGCACCACGAAGGCGGCGTCGCGCAGCCAGCAGTAGCGGTAATCCCAGTTGCGGATGCTGCCGGGCGCTTCGGGAATGGAGGTGGTCATCGCGGCGATGATCGCGCCGCTGTCTTCGTACTGGCACAGCTTGAGCGTGATCGCGCTGCGGATCACTGCGTCCTGCCACTCCAGCGGGATGGACAGATAACGCACCCATTCGCGCCAGTAGTCGCGCGTGCGCTGGAAGGATTCCTGCACGTAGCCACTGAGCGAGCGGTTGAGCGATTCGTCCACGCCGAGCACCAGATGCACGGGATGGTTGAGCACGAACGGCAGGCCGTCGCGCACGAAGCGCAGCGGCACATCGGTGGTCAGGCGCAGCACATGGTCGGGCAGTACCCAGCGGATGTGATTGCTGCCCCAGGTGGCATCCGGGACGCGGGCGCCCCAGTCGGCCAGCGGGCGCGCGCGCACGATGATGCGCGGGTTGCCGGACAGTGGCCGCACTTGGCGGATCAGGCTGACCGGCCGGTAGAAACGGTCGTTCTGGCGCCATCGCGGCGCGAAGTCGATGATTTCCAGCGCGCCACCGTGCTTGTCGCGCAGCACCGTGCGCAGGATGGCGGTGTTGGTGAGGTAGCTCTGCTCGCTGTCGACCATGTCCTCCAGCTCGATGCCGAAGTCGCCGCCTTCCTGTTGATTGGGGCCGAGCAGGGCGCAGAAGGTCGGATCGCCGTCGAAGGTCGGCAGGCAGCTCCAGACAACACGCGCGTGCTTGTCGATCAGCGCGCCGAAGCTGCCATTGCCGACCACGCCCAGATTCAGATCGGGTTCGCTCATGATGCAGAAAGTCTCGTGTCATGCCGCGGCGGACACCGGTGGGGGAGACCTGCGCGCGGCGTCAGGGGGCCTTGGGGATCAAGGCATCAGTAGGCATTCTCGCGAAGCCAGGCGTGCACGCTGCGTATGGTCGGCAGGGCGAACACCGCATCGCTGGGCTCGCGTTCACCGACCAGCACGCTCCAGCCATGCAGGTCGTTGGCGGCGCCGAAACCGAATTCATCGGTGAGGTCATCGCCGACGAACACCGGCATGCGATCGCGGAACGGGGGCTGCAGCATCAACTGCCGCATCGCGCGCCCCTTGTCGCTGCCTTCCGGCAGGAATTCGATGACATGGTCGCCGGGCTGCAGCCGGTAGCCGGGATGGCCGCGGATATGCCGCTCGGCGAAGGCGCGTACGTCATTGGCGGCATGTGGGGCACCGCGCCAGTGCAGGGCCAGGCTGCGGCCCTTGTCCTCCACCAGGACGCCGGGCGTGCCGTGCGCAAACCGCATCGCCTGCTGGTGCAAGGCATGCAGCCATTCGCTGGTATCGGCGGACGGATCGCTACTCTGCGCGCGCTGTTCATGGTTGCGCAGCTCATGGCCGTGCAACCCGGCGGCGGGCAGGTTCAAGGGAGCGAACAGCGCGTCCAGCTGGGCGAGCGGTCGCCCGCTGATCAAGGCGACCGCGCCATCCAGCCGGTCGCTGATGCGGCCGATGGCTTCACGCACATCCGGCAGCAGGACGACCGACTCGGGGTCGTCCGCGAATTCGATAAGGGTGCCATCCACGTCCAGGAACAGCGCACAGGCATCGTCCAGCAGTGGCGGCGGCGGACGTTGGGGGAAGTCGTTGGCCATAGCGGCCAACATGCCAGCGTGGATGTGATTACCAGGTTAATGATGACCACATCCACGCTGTAATGCCCGCCGCTGGCCGGCAACCCTTCATGGCGTTGCGCCGCTGCACGGAGGCGCCGGCCAGCGGCCGGCGCTACCCGTCAGAACGTATACCGCACGCGTCCGTAGTAATACGCACCATTGCTGCCGATCGGTGACAGCACGTCGTACGGCAGGTTGCCGAAGTAGTAGATGTCGTCGTTGGACAGATCCGAGTAGTTGTCGGTCAGGTTCTGTCCACCCACGGCCACGCTCCACTGCGGGGTGATCTTGTATTCCACTTCGGCATCCAGCTGCCACTCGGCGCCGTAGGTCTGGCGGGGGATATAGCCATCGCCGAAGTTGAACACGCGGGTCACGCTGCCATACCGGCTCAGACGGCTGCTCAGCGACCAATGATCGTCGGCCCAGCTGGCAGCCAGCGCAGCGCGGGTGCGCGGCGTGGCATCGGTCAACGTATTGGTTTCTTCCACGCCGAACAGCACGTAGTCCGGATCCAGCGCGAGCAGGCCCGGCGGCGTGGCGAGCACGTTCTTCAGCGTGGTCTTGGTATAGGCATAGGTGCCGGTCAGCACCAGTTCGCCGCCACCCAGCGACTGCCGCCAGTTGCTCACCAGTTCGGCACCGCGGGTGCGGGTATCGGCGGCATTGACGAAGAAGCTGGCGCTCTGCAGGCCGGCCACGCCGAACTGCTGCTGCACGTAGTCGGTCAACGCATCACCGGTGATGCTCTCCGACAGCGCGATGCGGTCATCAATGTCGATCTGGAAGAAGTCCAGCGAGACATCGAAGTGGTCGCCGATGCGGCTGGTGAAGCCCAGGCTGGTGTTGAGCGACTTCTCCGGCTTCAGATCGGTGGCACCCAGGCCACGCGCGATCGGATTGTTGACCGACAGCACGCGGCCCTGCACCAGCTGGCCGGCGGCGTTGTAGCCGGTGGAGGTGGATTCGTAGCCGATCTGCGCCAGCCACGGGGCACGGAAGTTGTTGGAGATCGCCCCGCGCAGCGCGAAGGCCGGGGTGAATTCATAGCGCAGACCGAGCTTGCCGGTGAGCTCACCGCCGAAGTCATCGCTGTGCTCGTAACGCGCGGCCAGATCGCTGGAGAAATGCTCGCCGAACTGGCTGGAGAGGCTGGCGTAAGCACTGGCGACATCGCGCGACAGCGAGGTGGCATCCTGCGGGGTCAGGCCGCCACCGGCCTGCGAGCCGGTCGGGCGATCCGTGAACGGGCCGGCAGCATAGCTGCTCGGGTCACCGGGGCGGGTCTGGTAATGGTCGCGGCGCGCTTCCAGGCCCAGGCCCAGGCTGTGGGTGATGCTGTCGCCCTGCGAGAACACGCGGCCGAGGTCGAAGTTCGCCACCGTCAGCTCGTTGCGGTAATCACCGGTCTTGAAGCGGGTCGGGCTGGTCGGGCCCAGCGAGGCGTTGAGCGAGTTGCGCAGGCGGTAGGTGAACGTGTTGACGCCGTAATCCAGGCTCGCGTCGTAGTTCCACTCGCCCCACTGGCCCTTCGCGCCGGCCACGGCCTGCACGTCGCGGTTCTCGCCTTCGGAGATCGGGCGGTAGCCGTTGGGGTAGATCTGCGCCCAGTTGGCGTCGCTGTCCGGGTAGCGGAAGTAGTTCGCGCCTTCGCTGTCGCGCTGGTTGAAGGTGGCGAAGCTGTAGAAGGTGGAGGTCTCACCGAACGGCAGCTGCGCGTTGTACCAGGCGTTCAGATCCTTGGTCTTGCCATCGCCGAGCGCGTAGTTGCGCTTGCCCTGCAGGGCCAGGTTGGTCGGGGTCTGGTCCCACGGCGGAATCTGGTCGAAGCCGGCGCGGTTGGTGCCCTCGTGATTCTTCAGCTCCAGGCCGACCCGCAGGAAGCCGCCGTTGTCACCCAGCGCGGTGCCGACCTTGGCGCTGGCGTAGCTGGTCTGGCCATCGGTGAGGGTGCGGTCGATCGGCTTGAGATCGGTGTGGTTGGCGCCGAAGCTGGCTTCGAACGCGCCACCTTCCGGGGCGTCATCCAGGATCACGTTGATCACGCCGGCCACCGCATCGGAGCCGTACAGCGCGCCGGCGCCATCGCGCAGCACCTCGATGCGCTTGATCGCGCTGACCGGGATCGCGTTGAAGTCGACCGGGGTGGTGCCCTTGCCGATCTTGCTGTCGGTGTTGACCAGCGCACTGCTGTGGCGGCGCTTGCCGTTGACCAGCACCAGTACCTGATCGGGCGAGAGCCCGCGCAGCTGGGCGGCACGGATGTGGTCGGCGCCGCCGGAGTTGGACTGGCGCGGGAAGTTGAACGAGGGCAGCAGCGCCTGCAGCGCGCTGCCCAGCTCACCATTGACCACGCCGGCCTTGCGGATGTCTTCGGCGGTGAGCACGTCCACCGGCGAGGTGGATTCCAGCACGGTCCGGTCGACGGCGCGGGTGCCGGTCACGATCACGGTGTCCAACGTCTGGGCGGTGTTCGGCGCGTCCTGCGCAACTACGTCCTGGGCCAACAGGGGGGAGGAGAGGACGAGCGCGATGGCAAGGCCAAGACGCGACGCGGACGGACGGGACATACGGACTCCAGCAGACGACGAGGGGGGAGGGAGGGGGAGGAGGAGGGGGAGGAGGAGGGGGCTTGCCGACCGATGGCTGGCACTACCAATCCATCCGGATGAAGCGATATATTATCTTCGCGTGATCGCCCTGTGTGACGCAAGTCCCATCGAAGTGGTTATCAGCAGATAGCCATTGGCGATCTGCACCGGACCCGGATGTCCGGCACGCTCCTTCCCCTGCCTGTCCCTGTGTTCCGGAGAGTTGTCCATGTCGTTCCGCGCCCTTCTGTTTGCCCTGGTCCTGGCCACCAGCGGCTGTGCCACCGCCGCCCCCGCGGCCAAACCTATCCCGCCCGCCACCGCTACGGCCACCCTGCAGGGCGATGCGGCGCGCCCGGACGCGGCTGCGGGCTGGGTCCGCAGCGAGCTCTATTTCGGCGTGGGGGAAGAAACCGGCGTGGCCGACCGGCCGCAGACCGAGGGCATCACCGACGCGCAGTGGCGCGCCTTCCTCGACAAGCAAGTGACCCCACGCTTCCCGGACGGCCTGACCGTGTTCGACGCCTACGGCCAGTGGCTGTTCCGCGGCGCGCCCGAGCCGAATCGCCTGCGCACCAAGGTGCTGGTGGTCCTGCACGAGAACACCCCGCAGCGCCGCGCCGACATCGAAGCGATCCGACGGGCGTGGAAGCAGGCCACCGGGCACCAGTCGGTGCTGTGGGCGCAGCAGGCGGTTGAAGTATCGTTCTGATCCAGGGCGCCGCGGTGGCGCTGCACGGAGCGATGATGAAACACAGGGATGCGATGCTGGCTGCGCTGTTGATGGGCCTGGCGGTGACGTGCGCGCACGCGCAGGATGCCGACCCGGCCCGGCTTCAGCTCGAGGTGGCTGCCGGCGTGCAGGTGCAGGCGACGCTGCAGGACGACGGCGGCATTGCCGTCGTACTGGCACCGTCGGGCAAGCGTCAGGTGCTGCCGGGGGTGACCGACGCGGACGGCAACGCACGCCTGTCCGCCGAGGACGTTGATTTCGATGGCTACCCGGAGCTGGTCGCGCGCGCCGCGGTCGGCATGGTCAACGAAGCGGTCGCGGTCTACCGCTACGTGCCAGCGCGACAGGAACTGGTGGCGCTGGCGCCCATCCCGAACGACCGCGCGCAATGCGGTGACCTGATGGGTCTGACCGTGGAGGAAGACAACCGCACCCTGAGCAGCAGCTGCCGCAGCGGGCCGATGTGGTACGTGGATCAGTACCGCTACGACGGCGGTCGCCTGTACCTGTACCGCGCCGAGCGCATGCTGATGCTCGACGATGTGCTCGAGCCTTACGTGTTCGTGAAGCAGACCGCCGACAGCGGTCCGCTGGCGGTCTGGAGTACCTTCGATCCCGACGGCAACGTGCTGGAGACGGCCATCGGCGATGGCCTGGAGACACCGCGCGCCGGTTCGCCGCTGCTGCGCATTTCCGGCCATGTGATGGTGGCGCGGCTGCCCCTCTACAGCCAGCCCGGTGATGCCACGACCAAGCGGTATCTGGTGCGCGATGACCGCGTGGAACTGCTGGATGAGCGCGATGGCTGGGTGCAGGTGCGTTATGACAATCCCACACGCGGCGCAGTGCTGGGCTGGGTGAACACGCAGCCGTGATCGCGCGCTGCCACGGGTAAACCCACATGAGTGTCACTTGCCCGGGACTACGCTGACGCTTCCCCCTCGTCGTGGAAGCATGTCATGAGCAAGCGCGTTGCCGAGATCGTGGTTGAAACCCTGCAGGCCGCCGGTGTCCGTCACTGTTACGGCATCGTCGGCGATACCCTCAACTACGTCACCGATGCCATCCACCACAGCGAGATCGAGTGGGTGCACATGCGGCATGAGGAAGTGGCCGCGTTTGCCGCCGGTGCCGAGTCGTTGATCAGCGGGCAGCTCACCGCCTGCGCCGGTTCATGCGGCCCCGGTGGCCTGCACTTCATCAACGGCGTGTTCGAAACCAACCGCAACCGCGCGCCGATGGTGTTGATCGCCAGCCAGGTGGTCACTGCCGAGCTGGGCATGGAATTCCCGCAGGAAGTCGATTTCAAGGCGGTCTACGGCAGCTGCAGCGTGTTCTGCGAACAGGTGCAGAGCGCCGAGCAGGCGCGCCGCGTGGTGACCCTTGCCTGCCAGGCCGCCATCAGCCGTCGCGGCGTGGCGGTAGTGATCCTGCCGGCCGATATCAGCGAAGCCGAGGTCAAACACGATGTGCCGTTCTCGGTGCACTACACCCAGCCGGTACTGCGCCCCTCGGACGACGAACTGCAGCGCATCGCCGCGCTGATCGGCGAGGGCAAGCGGATCGGCATCTATGCCGGCGCCGGCTGCGAGCATGCGCACGATGCACTGGTGGCGCTCGGTGCCAGGCTCAAGGCGCCGATCGCGCATACCTCTCGCGCGAAGGATTTCGTGGAGTACGACAACCCGTACAACATGGGCATGACCGGCATCTTCGGCATCGAATCCGGGTATCACACGCTGATGGCCTGCGACACGCTGCTGCTGCTCGGCGCGGACTTCGCATGGGGCCAGTACTACCCGGACAAGGCCACGCTGATCCAGGTGGATCGCGATGGCAGCCATCTTGGCCGCCGGCATCCGGTGAACCTTGGCGTGGTCGGCGATATCGGCCCGACCCTGGAAGCGCTGCTGCCGTTGCTGCCCGAGCGCGAGGACCGAAGCTTCCTGGACGAATGCCTGGAGCACCGCGAGAAGGCGCTAGCCACGCGTGCCAAGGAAGAGCAGCCGGGCGAGGGTGAGCTGATCCACCCGCAGCACCTGACCGCGCTGATCGACCGCCACGCCGCCGACGATGCGCTGTTCACCGCTGACGGCGGCTCGCCGATGGTCTGGATCCTGCGCCATATCCGCGTCAACGGCCGCCGCCGCACGCTGACCAGCCTGCTGCACGGCACGATGGCCAACGCGATGCCGCAGGCGCTGGGTCTGCAGAAGGCCTACCCGGGCCGACAGGTGATCTCGCTGTCTGGTGATGGTGGCCTGGCGATGCTGCTCGGCGATCTGCTCACCGCCGTGCAGGAGAACCTGCCGATCAAGGTGGTGGTCTACAACAACAGCTCGCTGAACTTCGTGGAGCTGGAGCAGAAGGTCGAGGGCCTGCTGGACAATTACACCGACCTGAAGAACCCCGATTTCGGTCGGCTGGCCGAGGTGATCGGATTCTACGGGCGCACGGTCACCCGCTCGGAAGACCTGGAGCAGGCCGTGCAGGACATCCTGGCCCATCCCGGCCCGGCCCTGCTGGACGTGCACACCAGCCCGACCGAGCTGGTGATGCCGCCGCAGGTGGAGGCCAAGCAGGTGGCCGGCACCGCCCTTTACGCGGCCAAGGCGCTGCTCAGCGGGCGGGTCGGGGATGTGCGCGATCTGCTGGCGAACAACTTCCTCAACAAGCCCTGATCCCCACGCGGTCCGGTGGTGCCGGCCGCTGACCGGCACCACCGCGCGGTGGCGCGATCCATCGGCGGGCGTCTCCCGGTGTTCCATTCATGCGCCTGTTACTGGGGGCGGCGAGGCCCTACCATCGGCTACCCCCTCCCCACGGCCGCCCTGCGCATGTCCGCCACTGCTCCCGTCCCCTCCGGACGTCCCCGCTGGTTCGTTGCCGGCGATCTCAACGGTTTCTTCGGCCTGGTGGTCGACAACCTGTCGATCCTCGGTTTCATCGCGATGGCGCTGGTCGGCATCTTCCAGTTCCCCGCCGATGTAGTGTTCGGCCGCATGTTCCCGGGCACGGCCTTCGGCGTGCTGGTCGGCAACGTGCTCTATACCTGGATGGCCCGGCGCCTGGCTGTGCGTACCGGGCGTGACGATGTCACCGCGATGCCGCTCGGCCTGGATGCACCGACCAGCATCGGCATGGCGCTGCTGGTGCTCGGCCCGGCCTTCCTCGCCTTCAAGGGGCAGGGACTGGCACCGCACGATGCCGCCATTGCGACCTGGCAGCTGGGCATGGCCTCGCTGGTGATCATGGGCGTGCTGAAAGTGATCCTCTCGTTCTTCGGCGAGGCGGTCACCCGCGCGCTGCCGCGTGCCTCACTGCTCGGCTCCATCGCCGGTATCGCGATTGTCCTGATGGGCTTCCTGCCGCTGCTGGAAACGCTGCGCTCGCCGATCGTCGGCTTCGTCACGCTGGGCCTGCTGCTGTACGTACTGATCGCCAAGCGCAAGCTGCCGATCCGCGCACCGGGCGTGCTGGTCGCGTTCGTGTTCGGCACCATCCTGTATTACGGCCTCGGCCTGGCCGGGCTGGGCGCGCCGGGCTTCAAAGTGCCCGAATGGGTGCCGCCGCAGGTGGTGCTGCCGTGGCCCACGCTGGGCTTCATCGACGGCCTGCCGACTGCGATCACTTACCTGCCACTGCTGCTGCCGTTCGGCCTGCTGATGGTGGTGGGCGGCATCAACGTCTCCGAGAGTGCGCGCGCAGCCGGTGACGATTACCGCACCCGCGACATCCTGCTGGTGGAAGCCGTCGCCACGCTGGTGGCCGGTCTCTGCGGGGGTGTGGCGCAGACCACGCCGTACATCGGCCAGCCGGCGTACAAGCACATGGGTGCGCGCAGCGGTTACACGCTGCTGACCGGCCTGTTCGTGGGCATCGGCGGGATGCTGGGCGTGATCTCCGGCCTGGTGCAGTGGCTGCCGCTGGCGGTATTGGCGCCGATCATCGTGTACGTGGCGATCGACATCACCACCCAGGCCTTCCAGGCCACGCCGCGCGAACATGCCGGTGCGATGGTGCTGGGCTTCCTGCCCTCGGTGGCGTACCTGCTGGCGATCAAGGCGCCGGGCTGGATCGCGCCGGAGCAGCTGGTCGCGTTGACGACCACGCTGGATGGCCATGGGTTGCCGGAGCTGGCGGTGATCTTCACCCTGGGCAACGGCTTCATCATCACCTCGATGCTGTGGATCGCGGCGGTGGTGGCGATGATCGATGGCAAGCTGCTGCGCGCTTCCGGGTTCCTGCTGGTGGCGGCCGCGCTGACGCTGTTCGGCCTGATCCACTCGGTGGATCCGCGCGGTGGCATCTACCTGCCGTGGCACCTGGAAGGCCTGGCGAAGATCATCAGCTGGCAATTCGCCGGTGCCTACGTGGCGCTGGCCGGGCTGCTGGCGCTGTTGTCACTGCAGAAGCAGCCTTCAGAGCGCGTGTAGCGCTCTGGTAGTGCCGGCCGCTGGCCGGCTGCTTTTTCCTGCGCTCACCACCAACGGTCGTGAGCTACCGCCGCATGCGTCGTTACCGCCGCATGCGTCGCTAACCCCGGCGAGACATCATTGCTCGCCATCCAGCTCCGGGTAGTGCCGGAAAATGCCATTCGTGTTGAACGCCAGGCGCCGCTCGGAGGCGAGGTAAGCCGCGATGTTGGGGCGGGTTTCCACCCGGTCTTTCAGCGCGCGCAGTTGCGGCAGCGTGGGCCATAGCGCCTGCATGCGGCGCGGGAACATGTAGTCCAGCCCGCTGAGCAGCTGGAACAGCGACAGATCCACATACGAATGCTCGCGCAGCGGATGCCGCCCGCCGTTGTGCTTGAGCACACTCTCGAAATACCCCAGGAACTTGGGCATGCGTTCGGCCCGCATCGACTCGGCGCGCGCCTTGGCTTCGTGCTTCTGATCCTCGTAGTACTTCGACGCAGCGATGGGGTGATGGGTGTCGTGCACCTCAGCGACCAGATCGGCGATGGTCATCTGCAACTGCAGCGCCTGTTGCCGCCGTGAGCTGGCATCGGGCACCAGACCGAGCGTCGGTCCCAGATGATCCAGGATCGCGCCGACCTGGGCGATGACCTGCTTGCCCGTGCGCAGGAACGGCGGAGCGAACGGCTGCAGACCCTCCACCTTACCGTCCAGATATGGCTGCATCACGGCATCGCCGTGCACCCGCGCCATATCGGTGTAGCCAGCGCCGGCATCCTCAAGCGCGAGGCGGACAAACTCGCCGCGACCCTGGATGCCGGTCCAGTAATACAGTTCGTAATGCATGCAGCCACTCCGTGCGTCACCTGTGGCCAGCATCGCCCACGCCCGGGGAAGCAGGCGTGAGCGCAGCGTGGTTCCCGTGCTAGGGTCGAGCGGGGCGGTTGATGGGAGTACGCGATGCGGAGGTGGGTACTGGCAATGTGTGTGGCGGTGTTGCCGGCCACGGCAGCGGCCGATCCGGTGGCGCTGCACGATGGGTTCGGCTACAGCGATGCGGTGCTGCGTGCGGAGCTGACCACGTTGCGCGACATGAGCGGCGCACCCGGTCCGCGTCGTCACCTGGGCGCGGCGGGGTATCACCGCGTCCGTGGCGAGCTGGCCGCCTCCAACCGTGCAGCACGCCAGTGCCTGGAGGAAACCCGGGATGCACCCCCCGCGCTGCAGGGGCTGGCCTTTCTCTGCGAATCCACCCTCGCGGGCAATGCGTTGATCGAGGGCGACATCGCGGGATGGGCGAGCCTGATGCTGCGCGTGCGCGAGGACTACCAGCGCACCATCGTGCCGATGCTCAGGGCCGGCGATGAAGTCCCCGATGTCACCCGGCCGGCGTTCGCGTCCTTCACCACCTGGCCGCGCAGCGCGGTGCCTTCGGCAGCGCGCGCACAGGACGTGGCGGTGCCGATCCAGTTCAGCAATGAGCTGCCCTCGGTGACGCTTACCCTGCACGGCACGCGCGATGGCGCGCCGGTCGCCCGGGAGGCGTCCTTCATCGTCGATACCGGCGCCCCGCGCTCGCACATCAGCCGCGCGCTGGCCGAGTCGCTCGGCCTGTCGGTGACGGAGAACTTCGTGGTGTCGCGCATCGTCGCCGGCGACATCCAGCAGGCGGGCCTGGCGGCACCGATCGACATCGAGCTGGGCGGCCAGCGCGTGCGCGATGTGTCGTTCAACAGCGAACCCGCGCGCGAGCTGAACCTGATCGGGCTGGATGTATTGCGCGCGCTGGGTCGGATCACGCTCTCGCGTGAAACGCTGACCCTGCTGGGGGCACAGTCGCCGGCCGCGTGCACGCGGCGGACGGTCTTCACCTCCTCGTTGTGGGGTCCCTTCCAGCAGGTCCGCTTTCCGATCCGGGGCCGCGAGAACAACCTGATGCTGGTCGATACGGGCTTCCATGGGGCCTTCCAGATGCGCGGTGCGCCGCGCTCGTCGGTGCCGGCCGCTGCGATCCAGCGCAGGAACGTGATCACCACGCGCGGTGCGGAGGACATCGAGTACGCGCCCGCCAGCACGCCACTGCAGGTCACCGATACGTTGAGCGACATTGCGGTGGATATCGCGTTCCAGCCGCCGGATCTGTTCCCGTCGTCGTGGCGGATCGGCTACGGCGTCACCGGGGGCTACACCGTGGCATTGGACCTGCCCGCCGGTCTCGGCTGCCTGGTCCCGCAGCCGCCCGAACCATCGCTGCTGGCCCGGCCACCGACGGCCTGACGAACCCTGAATCGGCATCTCATCCACCCTTGAAACACGCCCCCGTAACCGCATTTCAGGGACAGTGCTGGCACGGCCAGCCCCGTTTACATCGAGGACAAGAACATGCGGATGGACAAGCTCACCTCGCGTTTCCAGCAGGCGCTGGCCGACGCGCAGTCGTTGGCCGTGGGCCGCGACCACAACATCATCGAACCGGTGCACGTGTTCAGCGCGCTGCTGGACCAGCAGGGCGGCAGCACGCGCCCGCTGCTGGCCCAGGCCGGCGTCAACGTGCCGGTATTGCGCGAACGCTTGAATGAAACCCTGGAGGCCCTGCCCAAGGTCTCCGGGCAGGAAGGCAACCTGTCGATCGGCAACGATCTGAACCGGCTGCTCAACAACACCGACAAGCTGGCCCAGCAGCATGGCGATGCCTTCATCGCCAGTGAGTGGTTCGTGCTGGCTGCGGTGGACGATGGCGGCACCCTGGGCATGGCGCTGCGCGCGGCCGGTGCCGACAGGAAGAAGATCGAGACCGCCATCGACAAGGTGCGCGGCGGCGAGACCGTGCAGTCGGAAAATGCCGAAGACCAGCGCCAGGCGCTGGAGAAGTACACCATCGACCTGACCGCGCGTGCCGAGAGCGGCAAGCTGGATCCGGTGATCGGCCGCGATGAGGAAATCCGTCGCACCATCCAGGTCCTGCAGCGCCGCACCAAGAACAATCCGGTGCTGATCGGCGAGCCCGGCGTGGGCAAGACCGCCATCGTGGAAGGCCTGGCCCAGCGCATCATCAACGACGAAGTACCCGAAGGCCTGCGCGGCAAGCGCGTGCTTTCGCTGGACATGGGCGCGCTGATCGCCGGCGCCAAGTTCCGCGGCGAGTTCGAAGAGCGCCTGAAGGGCGTGCTCAACGACCTGGCCAAGAGCGAGGGGCAGGTGATCCTGTTCATCGACGAGCTGCACACCATGGTTGGTGCGGGCAAGGCCGATGGCGCGATGGACGCCGGCAACATGCTCAAGCCGGCGCTCGCGCGCGGCGAGCTGCACTGTGTCGGCGCGACCACGCTGGACGAGTACCGCAAGTACATCGAGAAGGATGCCGCGCTGGAGCGCCGTTTCCAGAAGGTGCTGGTGGGCGAGCCGAGCGTGGAAGACACCATCGCGATCCTGCGCGGGCTGAAGGAAAAATACGCCGTGCACCATGGCGTGGAAATCACCGACCCGGCGATCGTCGCGGCGGCCACGCTGTCGCACCGTTACATCGCCGACCGCCAGCTGCCCGACAAGGCCATCGACCTGATGGACGAGGCTGCCTCGCGCATCCGCATGGAGATCGACTCCAAGCCGGAAGAACTGGATCGCCTTGAGCGCCGTGTGATCCAGCTCAAGATCCAGCGCGAGATGCTCAAGAAGGAAAAGGACGACGCCTCGCGCCAGCGTCTGGCCGATCTTGAAAATGACATCGATGCACTGGAGCGCGAGTTCTCCGATCTCAACGAGATCTGGAAGTCGGAGAAGGCAACCCTGCAGGGCGCGACCCGGATCAAGGAACAGATCGAGCAGGCCAAGCTGGAACTGGAATCGGCCCAGCGCCGCCAGGATTTCGGCCGCATGAGCGAAATCCAGTACGGGCAGCTTCCGCAGCTGGAAAAGCAGCTGGCTGCCGCGCAGGAAGTGGAAACCACCGAGTTCAAGCTGGTGCAGGACCGCGTGACCGCCGAGGAGATCGCGGAGGTTGTCTCGCGTTGGACCGGCATTCCGGTCAACCGCATGCTGGAAGGTGAGCGCGACAAGCTGCTGCGCATGGAAGAGGTGCTGCACAACCGTGTGGTCGGCCAGGAAGAGGCGATCAAGGTGGTTTCCGATGCGGTGCGTCGCTCGCGTGCAGGCCTGTCCGATCCGGATCGCCCGAGCGGGTCGTTCCTGTTCCTGGGCCCGACCGGCGTAGGCAAGACCGAGCTGTGCAAATCGCTGGCCGAGTTCCTGTTCGACAGCAGCGACGCGATGATCCGCATCGACATGAGCGAGTTCATGGAGAAGCACAGCGTCGCGCGCCTGATCGGTGCGCCCCCGGGCTATGTGGGCTACGAAGAAGGTGGCTACCTGACCGAGGCGGTGCGTCGCCGCCCGTATTCGCTGATCCTGCTGGACGAGGTGGAGAAGGCGCATCCGGATGTGTTCAACATTCTGCTGCAGGTGCTCGACGACGGCCGCCTGACCGATGGCCAGGGCCGCACGGTGGACTTCCGCAATACCGTCATCGTGATGACCTCCAATCTGGGCTCGCACCAGATCCAGGACATGAGCAGCGATGACAGCCCGGAGGCCTACACGCAGATGAAGGCGGCGGTGATGGGCGTGGTGCAGGCGCACTTCCGCCCGGAGTTCATCAACCGCCTGGACGACATCGTGGTGTTCCATCCGCTGGACAAGGTGCAGATCAAGCAGATCGCGCGCATCCAGATGCAGGGGCTGGAAAAGCGCCTGGCCGAACGTGGCCTGCGCATCGAGGTCAGCGATGCGGCGTTCGAGCTGCTTGGCAATGTGGGCTTCGATCCGATCTACGGCGCACGCCCGCTCAAGCGTGCGATCCAGTCGCAGCTGGAGAATCCGCTGGCGCAGAAGATCCTGTCCGGCGAGTTCCTCAACGGCGATGTGATCCGGGTCGATGCGGCCGAGGGCAAGCTGGTGTTCGTGAAGGGCTGAGCTCCGCGCGTAACGGTGGTCTGATAACCGTTGCGCCTCAGACCATGCATGTTTGGCATGAACCCCCGCTTCGGCGGGGGTTTTTTGTTCGGTATCGTCGGCATTCACCTGGAGACGATGCGATGTCAGAACACGGCAGTCCCGAATCACAGTGGCGCGCGGAGACCATCGCCGTGCATGGCGGCTATCGACCCGACCCCACCACCCGCGCGGTGGCGGTGCCGATCTACCAGACCGTGGCCTACGCCTTCGATGACACCCAGCACGGTGCGGACCTGTTCGACCTGAAGGTGCCGGGCAACATCTACACCCGCATCATGAACCCGACCACCGATGTGCTGGAGCAGCGCATCGCCGCGCTCGAGGGCGGCATCGGCGCACTGGCACTGGCCTCCGGGCAGGCCGCAATCACCTACGCGATCCAGACCATCGCCGAGGCCGGCGACAACATCGTCTCGGCCAGCGCCCTGTATGGCGGCACCTACAACCTGTTCGCGCATACGCTGCCGCAGTTCGGGATCGAGACGCGCTTTGCCGACTATCGCGACCCGCAGGCGTTCGGCGCGCTGATCGATGAGCGTACCAAGGCGGTGTTCGTCGAATCCATCGGCAACCCGCGCGGCAACATCACCGACATCGAGGCGGTGGCGAAGATCGCACATGCGCATGGCGTGCCGCTGATCGTGGACAATACGGTGGCGACGCCGTACCTGCAGCGCTCGTTCGACTTCGGTGCGGACATCGTGGTGCACTCGTTGACCAAGTACCTCGGCGGTCATGGCACCAGTCTGGGCGGGGCGATCGTGGACTCCGGGCGCTTCCCCTGGGCGGAGCACAAGCAGCGCTTCCGCCGTTTGAACGAACCGGACGTGAGCTACCACGGCGTGGTCTACACCGACGCACTCGGGCCCGCCGCCTACATCGGCCGCGCGCGGGTGGTGCCGCTGCGCAATACCGGCGCGGCGATCTCACCGTTCAATTCCTTCCTGATCCTGCAGGGCATCGAGACGCTGGCGCTGCGGCTGGATCGTATCAACGCCAACACGCTGGCGGTGGCGAAACACCTCCAGGGCCATCCCAAGGTCGCCTGGGTCAACTATGCCGCGCTGCCCGATCACCCCGAGCATGCGCTCGTGCAGAAGTACCTGCGCGGCCACGGCTCCGGCGTGCTGACCTTCGGCCTGCCCGGTGGCCGCGCCGCGGGTGCGCGTTTTCTGGACGCGCTGCAGTTGTTCACCCGGCTGGTGAACCTGGGCGATGCCAAATCACTGGCCACGCATCCGGCCTCGACCACGCACCGGCAGCTGGATGCGGCCGAGCTGGAGAAGGCCGGCGTCAGCGAAGATACGGTGCGGTTGTCGGTGGGTATTGAACACATCGATGACCTGCTGGCGGACCTGGAGCAGGCGTTGGCCAAGGCGTAGAGGCAGGGCCCACGGCGGCCGGTGCGGGCCGGCCGCCGTGGGGTTTTTTGGCGTGTCTGCGCCGGCAGGGTTAGCATCGGCTGACGTTCCTGCAACTGCGCAAGATCGGCCACGCGGCGGCCTTGGGGAGGACGCACGCTGAGCGTCACCAAGAGAGGGAACCCGCCATGCACCGCAATGCCCAGGTACGCCAGCGCCACGGTATCGACCGCGTCATCGCCCATCTGCAGACTTGCCTGCGTGCTGGCGATCCCTTGCCCGATCTGGAGGCATTGGCCGCGATCGCGCACCAGTCGCCATTCCATTTCCATCGCCTGTACCGTGCGCTGACCGGCGAGACCCCCGGGCGTACCGTGGCGCGCCTGCGCTTGCTGCAGGCGCTGACCCTGCTGGGCCAGACCGACAGCCGCGTCACCGAGGTCGCGCTCAACGTCGGCTTCGAAAGTCCGCAGGCACTGGCCCGGGCCTGTCGCCAGGCACTGGATGCCACCCCCACCCGCCTGCGCGAGGATGCCGCGCTGCGCAGCCGCTGGCAGCAGCGGCTGTCACTGCCGGCGGGCGATCACGCGGACGGGACGGTGCCGTTGCAGGTCACGGTGACGACGCTGGCGCCTTTCGATGTGGTGGCGCTACGCAGGGAAGGGGCTTTCGATGATCTGGATCAGGCCTTCGGCGAGATCTTCACCTGGGCGGCGGAGCAGGGCTGGGCCGAGCAGCTGCAGCAGCTGATCGGCATCGCACGGACGGACCACCGCGACGCGCCGGCGCAACGCTGCGTGTTCGATTGCGCGATGGGATTCGGGCGCACGCCGGTGGCGCTGCCAGCCCCGTTGCGTGCGCTGACGCTGGGAGGCGGCACACATGCGGTGCTGCGCCATGTCGGCAGCTACGCGGGCCTGGAAGCGGCCACGGACGCGCTGCTGCGCGACTGGTTGCCCGACAGTGGCTATACGCTGCGCGATGCGGAGCTGTACTACCACTACCTGGATGACCCGGAAGAGGTACCCGAGAGCATTCTGCGCGCTGATGTCTGCGTGCCGGTGGTGTAGCGGCCCTTACACCACCGGGATGCTGTGCTGCTGCCCCATCGTGCGGTACGGCGGGGTGGACATCACCATCTCGGCCAGCGAGTAGGCCAGCTCGCGCTCGGCCATCACCGTGCCATCGGCACCGTGGGCGAGCAGGTGCTTCACCTCGGCGTCGCTGTGCGCGCGCGCCAGCAGGGTCAGGCCGGGATTGAGCGCGCGCAGCTTGGCCAGTGTCTCACCGGCTTCCAGCGGCTGCGGGATGGCCAGCACGGCGATCTTGGCGCGCTCGGGATGCGCCTCGGCCAGCACGCGGTCGGAAGCCGCACTGCCACGGATGCCGGGCAGGCCCGCCGCGTGCGCTTCGGCGACGTGTTCCTTGTTGTCGTCGATGATCATCACCGGCACGCCGCGATCGCGCAGCACCTGCGCCAGCGCGCTGCCGACGCGGCCGTAGCCGATCACGATGGCGTGGTCGTGCAGATCCAGCGACGGGCCCGGCGGCAATTCCGTCTCCACGGTGGTGGGGGCGGTTTCCTGGTTCTTGAGCAGCCAGCGGTCGAGCAGGCCGAATACCAGCGGGTTGAGCATGATCGAGATCAGCGCACCGGCCAGTACCAGCGCCTGGCCCGTCGGCGGCAGGATCTTCAGGGTCACGCCGAGGCCGGCGATGATGAAGGCGAATTCGCCGATCTGCGCCAGGCTGGCCGAAATGGTCAGCGCGGTCCCGGTCGGGTGGCCGAAGGCACGCACGATCACGAACGCGGCGGCGGACTTGCCGAACATGATGATCGCCGCGGTGGCCAGCACCTGCCACGGGTGCTCGATCAGGATGGCCGGGTTGAACAGCATGCCGACCGAGACGAAGAACAGCACCGCAAACGCATCGCGCAGCGGCAGCGAATCGTTGGCGGCCTTGTGGCTCAGCTCCGATTCGTTGAGCAGCATGCCGGCGAAGAACGCGCCCAGCGCGAAGGACACGCCGAACAGCATCGCCGAGCCGAACGCCACGCCGAGCGCGATGGCCAGCACGGCCAGGGTGAACAGCTCGCGCGAACCGGTGCCGGCGATGCGCTCCAGGATCCACGGAATCACCCGGCGGCCGACCACCAGCATCACCGCCACGAACAGGCCCAGCTGCACGAAGGTCCAGCCAATGCTGGCCAGCACGCTGCCCACGGTATGGGTTTCATTGGCCGCATCCGGGCCGAACACGCCGGCCAGCACCGGCATCATCACCAGGGCCAGGACGCAGGCCAGGTCTTCCACGATGAGCCAGCCGATGGCGATCTTGCCGCGGGTGGTTTCCAGCAGGCGCCGTTCTTCCATCGCGCGCAGCAGCACCACGGTACTGGCGGTGGCCAGCGAGAAACCGAACACCACGCCGTAGATAACCGGCCAGCCCATCAGCGCGGCCAGCCCCCAGCCGAGCAGGGTGGCGACCAGGATCTGGCCGATCGCGCCCGGGATGGCGATCGCTTTGACCTCCATCAGGTCTTTGAGCGAGAAATGCAGACCGACCCCGAACATCAGCAGCATCACGCCGATTTCGGCCAGCTGGTTGGCCAGCGCCTGGTCGGCAACGAAGCCCGGCGTGAACGGCCCTACGCAGATGCCTGCAATCAGATAACCGACGAGCGGAGACAAACGCAGCTTGTTGGCCAGCGCGCCGAGTATGAAGGCGAGCCCCAGGCCAACGGCAACGATGTTGATCAGGTCGGTGTCATGGTGCATCGGGGCTCGCAGAAATAGGGGATGCCCCGATTTTCACCGATGCGGCCGATCCGGGCAAACATCGATGACCGTATTGCTGCTATGTCCCCGTGGTCAGGTCATGTGCTGTCCGGGACAGCGGGTGTGTTGAACGGTGAATGCGCGGAATCCCGGTTTCTCGCGGCCAGAACGCACATGCCCCGGCGAACCGGGGCACTGCGTTTTTCAGGCAGATCTATTTACCACTTGTAGGTCACGCGCCCGTACACGTAGGCGCCATTGAACCCGTACGGCGAGTAGTTGCTGTACGGCAGCATGCCCCAGGTGGAGTTCTGCAGGTCCACGGTGCGGTCCGGGTACTGGTCCAGGATGTTGTCCGCGCCCAGGGTCAGGGTCCAGTTCTCGCTCGGCTTGTAGCTGGCCGAGGCATCGAGCACCCACGAGGCGTCATAGGTCTGGTCGCGCAGGGCGGTGGCCGAGTTGCGCACGGTGAACGAACCGTAGCGGGTGGCCGCCAGGTTCAGGTCCCAATGGTCCGTGCGCCAGGTGCCGCTGAGGATGGCCTTGTCGCGCGGGTAGCTGTCCTCGATGCGGCCGATCTCATCGCGGCCGATCAGCGACTGGGTGATGCCCAGCGCGCCGAACACCGCCGGCGAGGCGATGAACTTCTTCACCTCGGTCTCGTTGTAGCTGTAGGCCGCGGTCAGCTCCAGCGAGCTGGCGGCGAAGGGAATCGTGTAACTGGAAACGGCATCCACGCCGCGGGTGCGGGTGTCCACGCCGTTGGTGAAGTAGGAGAACGCGGTGACGCCCGGCAGCCCCAGCCCGGACAGCAGCGAATTGGCGGCGGCATTGGTGGTGATGTTGGTCGACAAGACGATGCGGTCGTCGATGTCGATCTGGTACGCATCCACGGTCAGGTACAGGCGATCCACCGGCTGCAGCACCAGGCCCAGGCTGTAGGAGGTCGAGCTTTCGGCCTTCAGCGGGCTGGCGCCCAGGGCCTGCGCGGCCGGACTGGTGGTCGGGAAGGTGCCGCGTTCGACGAACACGCCGTTGACGATCGTGCTGGTGACGGCCTGGTAGCTCTGCTGGGCCAGCGACGGGGCGCGGAAGCCGCTCGACGCCGTGGCGCGCAGGGCGACCTTGTCGGTGAAGGCATAGCGCGCGGAGAGCTTGCCGGAGAACTTGTCGCCGAAGTCCGAGTAATCCTCATAGCGCCCGGTCACACCGGCGGAGAACTTGTCGGTGAGGTCGGCTTCCAGGCCGGCATAGACGGCGTAGTTGTCGCGGTCGGCATCCACCGCGTTGAGCGGGGTGAAGCCGCCGAAGCCCTGCGCACCGCTGCCGGTATAGGCGTTCAGTTCACCAGCGGACTGCTCCCACTTTTCCTTGCGGTATTCACCGCCGAAGGACAGCGTGACCGGGTAGGCCAGGCCCCAGTCCAGGGTCTTGGTCACATCGGCATTGACGATGTTCTGGGTGTACTCCAGCGCGCCATCGTAGAACGAGCGCGGGCTGTTCACGCCGAGTGCGTAGTTGATGCTGTTACGGGTGTGGAAATCGATCTTGTTGGCGCCGTAGTTGTAGCTGACGTCCCAGTTCCAGCCGCTGTCCGTATCGCCCTTGACCCCGGCGACCAGCGAGCGGTCCTTGGAGTACTGATTGATCTCCGGCACGAAGCCGTCCGGGTAGGTTTGCGCCAGCAGCGCGCCCTGGTTGCTGTTATTGCGCGAGCGGTAGAACGCGAACGAGGTGATGTCGCGGTTGCTGGCCATCGCGGTGGCGTAGGCCGAGACGTGGTCGCTGAACTGGAAGCTGGCATTGGCCGAGGCCGCGGTAGCATCCACCTGCGGGTCACCGACCACGAAGGTGGTCTGGCCGATGTTCGGGAAGTTGCCCGTGTTGGGCGCGGTGCCCTGGTAGGGGCCGGCGCGGTTGCTCTCGTCCTGCTGGACGATCTGGCCGGCCACATGCACGCTGCCGCGGCCGTCGGCGAAGCCGATGCCGGTGTCGCCGGAGAGCTGGTACTTGTTGCCGTCACCGGCCGAGTACTGGCCGGCATCCAGCGCCAGGCTGCCGCCGGAGGAGGACCCCTTGAGCACGATGTTGATCACACCGGCGATGGCATCGGAGCCGTACTGCGCCGAGGCGCCGTCGCGCAGCACTTCCACGCGCTCGATCGAGGCGATCGGGATCGCGTTGATGTCCACTGCCGAGGAGCCGCGGCCGATGCTGCCGTTGACGTTGATCTGCGCGGAGGTGTGGCGGCGCTTGCCGTTGACCAGCACCAGCACCTGGTCAGGGGAGAGGCCGCGCAGCTGCGCCGGGCGGATGCCGCTGGTGCCATCGGTCAGTGCCGGGCGCGGGAAGTTCAGCGAGGGCAGGGCGCGGGCCAGCGCGGTGGCCAGCTCGGTGGTGCCGGTGGACTGCAATGCCTCGGGGGTGATGATGTCGATCGGCGACTGCGACTCGGCCACGGTGCGGTCGGCCACGCGGGTGCCGGTGACGATGATGGTGTCCAGGGTGTTGGCCGCGGTGCGGGCCGGTGCGTCCTGGGCGGTGGCGGCGAAGCTGGACATACCGAGCGCGACAGCTACGGCGGCGGCGAGCGTACTGGTCTTGCGGTTCATCAGGATGTGGCTCCGGTAGTGACGGTGCTGCACCAAAGCGACATGACGACATCGAGGATCGGGTCAGCGAAGGCGGTTGTTGCGGTGCGCAATAGACGAATTAACGGGATATTCATCGCTTGTCAAATTTTCGCCACGTTCGTAAAAAACGTTGCAGCAGCAACCATTTACGTGCGGCGATCGATCCGACAGGAGGGTCCCGGGGAAGCGCAGGCGGGGTCGTGGGAGAGAGGAACGAGTCCCGCCGCGCATCCCGGGGCCCGTCAAGTATTCGTTAACGCTAGAATTACGTCGCAGGAAAGGTGCTCACCAGCACATTCCATTCCGTTATATGGACCCCCAAGATGATCTCCCTTCGTAACTTCGCCTTGCGCCGTGGCGAGCGGCTGCTGTTGTCCAACGTCGACCTGACCCTGCACGCGGGGTACCGCGTCGGCGTGGTCGGCCGCAATGGCGCCGGCAAGTCCAGCCTGTTCGCTGCCGTGAAGGGCGAGCTGGAGGCGGACAAGGGCGACGTCGATCTGCCCGGCAAGATCCGCATCGCCAGCGTGGCCCAGGAAACCCCGTCGCTGCCCGACCCGGCGCTGCAGTTCGTGCTGGAGGGCGACACCGAGGTGGCCGCCGTGATGCGCGAAGAGGCCGAGGCCGCGGCGCGTGAAGACTGGGAAGCGGTGGCCACCGCGCATCAGCGCATGGCCGAGATCGGTGCCTATGACGCCGAGGCGCGTGCCGGCAAGCTGCTGCATGGTCTGGGCTTCCCGGCCGAGACGCACTCCCGCGCGGTGTCCTCGTTCTCCGGTGGCTGGCGTGTGCGCCTGAACCTGGCCCGCGCGCTGATGATGCCCAGCGACCTGCTGCTGCTCGACGAACCGACCAACCACTTGGATCTGGACGCCGTGTTCTGGCTGGAACAGTGGCTGCTCAAGTACCCGGGCACTCTGCTGCTGATCTCGCATGACCGCGAGTTCCTGGACAACGTGGCCACCCACACCCTGCATCTGCACGGGGGCGGCGCCAAGCTGTACGTCGGCGGCTATACCGATTTCGAGCGCCAGCGCGCCGAACAGCTGCGCCAGCAGCAGCTCGCCCACGACAAGGAACAGGCCGAGCGTGCGCATCTGCAGAGCTTCATCGATCGCTTCAAGGCGCAGGCCAGCAAGGCTGCGCAGGCGCAGAGCCGCATGAAGCGCCTGGCCAAGCTGGCCGGTACCGAAGCGGTGCGCGCCGAGCGCGAGTTCCGCATCGAGTTCGCGCCGCCGGCCAAACTGCCGTTCTCGCTGATCCGCCTGAACCAGGTCGAGGCCGGTTACGGTGCCGATTCGGTGATCCTGCACAACGTGGGCTTCGGCCTGGAAGCCGGCCAGCGCATCGGCCTGCTCGGCCCGAACGGGGCCGGTAAGACCACCCTGGTGAAGACCCTGGTGGGCGAGCTGGACCCGATCAGCGGCGAGCGCGCCGCGCACCCGGACCTGCGCATCGGGTACTTCGCCCAGCACACGGTGGAGTCGCTGCATGAAGGCCAGTCGCCGATGGAGCACTTCCGCGACCTGGCCCCGGACGCACCGAACCAGTCTTTCCGCGATTTCCTCGGCAAGTGGAACTTCGCCGGCGACCGTGCCTTCGAACCGGTGGATGGCTTCTCCGGTGGCGAGCGCGCGCGCTTGGCCCTGGCGCTGATCGCCTACCAGCAGCCGAACGTGCTGCTGCTCGACGAACCGACCAACCACTTGGATCTGGAAATGCGCGAAGCGCTGGCCGAAGCACTGGCCGACTTCGAAGGCGCGATCGTGATGGTGTCGCATGACCGCCATCTGATCGGTCTGGTCTGCGACACGTTCTGGCGTGTGGCCGATGGCGTGGTCGAGCCGTTCGACGGCGATCTGGATGCCTACGCGGCGTGGCTGCGTTCGCGACCGGCCGCGCAGGGCACCAAGCAGAAGATGGCCGCGGCCGCCCCGGAGCCGGTGCCGCCGACCCCGCCGCTGCCCGCGCGCAAGCCGGCCAACCCGCACAAGCTGGCCGCCGCCGAAGCCAAGGTGGGCGAACTGGAAGCGCTGCTGGCCGATCTGGACCGCCAGTTGGCCGATCCGAAGAACTATGCCGATGCGACCCGCATGGCCGTGCTCGGCCGTGACCGCGAAGCGACCGCCACCCTGCTCAGCAAGGCCGAGCAGACGTGGATGGAGCTGCTAGACGCCTGATCGCAGTGGGGGATGCGGCACGTTCGTACGTCCGCATCCGCCCGCGTAGATCCACGCCATGCGTGGGTTTACCGCGCTTCCAACCATTCCCGGAACCGCCGCGCCGCATCGCTCTCGGGGCGCGAGCGCAGCCGCGTCAGCCAATACCTGCCCAGGTCCAACGTCTGCGCAAAAGGCTGGATCAACCGGCCTTGGGCCAGATCCTGCTCGAACATCTTCAACGGCAGCAGCGCCACGCCCGCACCGGCAGCGGCGGCACTGGCCAGCGTCAGTGACGAATCGAACACCGGCCCGCGCGCGTCCAGTTCCGGCACGCCAGCGGCCTGCAGCCAGCGTGGCCATTCGTCGCTGCGGTACGAGCGCAACAACGCCACGTTGGCCAGATCGCGCGGCTGACGCAGCGTGCGGGCCAGCGCCGGCGCGCACAGGGGCGCGAACGGGGCATCCAGCACGGCGTCGCTGATCTGCCCCTGCCAGTCGCCATCGCCGAACCGGATCGCCAGGTCCAACCCTTCACCGGCCAGATCGATGCGGTTGTTGTGGGTCTGCAGGCGCAGCTCGATATCCGGATGGCGCGCGTTGAAGTCGCCCAGGCGTGGCAGCAGCCAACCGGTGGCGAAGGTGCCGACCACGCCCACGCTCAACACCTCGCGGAAATGCCCGCCGACGAACCGGTCCAGGCTCACCGCGATGCGGTCGAAGGCCTCGTTGAGCACCGGATATAGACGGGCGCCTTCATCGGTCAGGGCGACCCCGCGCGGCAATCGGGTGAACAGCGACACCCCGAGCCGATCCTCCAGTGCCCGGATCTGATGGCTCAGCGCGGCCTGGCTGACGCACAGCTCCAAGGCGGCGCGGGTGAAGTTCTGGTGCCGGGCGGCGGCCTCGAAGGCGCGCAGGGCATTGAGCGGCAACTGGGGGCGGAGCATGCGGCGAGCCGTGAGCAGGGATGATGCATCTTCGCATTGCCCGGGCAGAGGTGGAGCAATGGAGGCCGGGCGCGGCAGTGCCATCAGGAGTGCTGCGAACGGTGGCAGCCTTGGGTATTAGATGAAGTAATGGCTCATGCTGAAAAACGTCGCTGGTGGAAGCACGGCCGCGTGCCAATACTCGGGCCTTCGCCAAGGAGAATCTGCATGATCGCTCGACGTCAGTTCCTGCAATGGACCGGCGCGGCCGCCGCCTCTGCGTTGGCCGCCACCGCCTTCGCCAAGACCCCGCTGCCCGCACCGAAACCCGCCGTCGCGGCGAAGGACTTCGCGGCGCTGGAAGTAGCAAGCGGCGGTCGCCTGGGCGTGACCCTGCTCAACACCGGCACCGGCTGGCGCACCGGCAACCGGCAGGACGAACGCTTCCCGATGTGCAGCACCTTCAAGTTCGTGCTGTCCGCCGCCGTGCTGCATCTGGCTGATCAGGGCAGGCTCTCGCTGGATCAGCGCGTGGCCGTGCGCCAGCAGGACATGCTCTCGCATGCGCCGGTGACCACACGGCATATCGGCAAGGACGTCACCGTGCGCGACCTGTGCCGGGCGACCATGATCACCAGCGACAATCCCGCCGCGAACCTGCTGCTGGGCGTGGTCGGCGGGCCGGCCGGCGTGACCGCGTTCCTGCGTGCCAACGGCGATGCGGTGACCCGTAACGATCGCCTCGAGCCGGAGATGAACCGCTTCGCCCCGGGCGACCCGCGCGACACCACCAGCCCGGCCGCGATGGCGGCCAGCCTGCAGCGCTTCGTGCTCGGAGACGTCCTCAAGCCCGCCTCGAAACAGCAGTTGGCCGACTGGCTGATCGACAACGAAACCGGCGATACACGGCTGCGCGCCGGGTTGACCAAGGCGTGGCGGGTGGGTGACAAGACCGGCAGCAATGGCGAGGACACCACCAATGACATCGCTCTGTTGTGGCCGCTCGCCGGCGGTGCACCGTGGGTGCTGACCAGCTACCTGCAGGGCGCGACGGTGGATGATGCCGGCCGAAACGACGTGCTGCGGCAGGTGGCGGTGATCGCCGAAGGCATCATGCAGAACGCTGGATAACCCATGCCGCGCGGTAAGCACCGACCGTTGGTCGGTGCGCGCCGATGGTAGTGCCGGGCGCGGGGCGGCCACCCCGGAAAACCGCCCCGCACGCAGCCGGCCCGCGGCCGGCACTACCTGTACACGGTCAGCCTTCGGCGTGGCTGGTGCGCACCGCGTCCAGGAAGTCCCGGCCCCAGCGATCCACGTCGTAATACTCCACGCTGCCAAACAGCTGGCGCATGCGCCCGGTGGCTTCCTCGTCGGGCATCGACAACGCCTGCAACAGGCCGGCGGTGAGGTCGGCCGGGTCATGCGGATTGGTCAGTACCGCGCCCTTCAGCTCGGCGGCCGCACCGGCAAACTCACTCAGCACCAGCACGCCGTTGCTGCCCTCGATGCCCTGGGTGGCCACGAACTCCTTGGACACCAGGTTCAAGCCATCGCGCAGCGGGGTGATCCACATCACCTGCGCGGCGGCGTAGTGCGCGACCACTTCTTCGAACGGGAGTGCCTGGGCGAAGAAGCGCACCGGGGTCCAGTCCAATCGCGAGAAGCGCCCGTTGATCCGCCCGACCGCTTGCTCGATCTGGTTCTGCAACGTGCGGTAGATGGTCATTTCGCGCGCGGCCGGCACGCAGATCATCAGCAGGGTGACCTTGCCCTGGCGATCCGGATGCTGTTCCAGCAGGCGCTCGAACGCCTCCAGCTTGGCCAGCGTGCCCTTGGTGTAATCCAGCCGCTCCACCGACAGCACCAGCTTGCGTGCGCCGATCTCGCGGCGCAGCTTGAAGATGTCGTTGCGCACATCGCTGCGCGCGAGCACGTTGTGGATGCGGCGCAGATCGGTGCCGACCGGATGCGCGCCAAGGGCGACTTCGCGGTCGCCCACGCGCAGGCGCGTGGTCATCGTATCCAGGCCCACTGCGCAGCCGTAGGTGAGGAAGCGCGGGGCGCAGCTTTCCCACGCCAGGCGCTCGGCCGGCATCGCGCCGCGTACCACGTCCACGAAGTTCTCCACCTGGCGTGGAATGTGGAAGCCGATGTAATCACAGCTGAGCAGGCTGCCGATGATCTCGCGGCGCCAGGGCACCACGTTGAACACATCGGCCGACGGGAAGTAGGTGTGGTGGAAGAAGGCGATCTTGAGATCAGGGCGCAGCTCGCGCAGCGTGGCCGGCACCATCCACAGGTTGTAGTCGTGGATCCACACGGTCGCGCCATGCGCGGCTTCGGCGGCGGTGGCCTCGGCGAACTTGCGGTTGACCTTCAGGAATACCTGCCAGTCTTCCTCGCGGAATTTCGCGCGTTCCCAGAACACATGCAGCATCGGCCAGAACGCTTCCTTGGAGAAACGTTTGTAGAAGATGTCCACTTCCTGCTTGCTCAGCGGTACGCGCGCGGCGGTCAGGGTGGGATAGCGCTCGGCATCCACCGCCAGATGCGTCTGGAACGGGCCGCGCTTGGGATCATCGATGCCCCAGGCGACCCAGGAGCCTTTCTGGCCGCCTTCGAAGAAGCTCAACAGCGAGGGAATGATGCCGTTCGGTGAGCGCGGCGGGCGCTGCACCAGTACGCCGTCTTCCATCACTTCATCGAAGGGCAGCCGGTGGTAGACCATCACCAGATCGGCACCGTCCGCGCGCGCCTGCGCTGGTGGGCGCAGGAAGGGATCGTCGTCGGCGAGCAGACCGAAATGCTCGATCGCTTCGAGAATGCCGCCGCAGCCCGGGGCCTGCGCATGGAAGGCGTGCTTCAGATCTGCCGTCGCAGCGGTCAGCGCCGGCTCGGAATCGCCCACGCACACGCCGCGGAAACCGGAGGTGTACATCGACAGGTCGTTGAGTGTGTCACCGGCCACCAGAATGCGGTCGCGCGGCAGTTCCAGCAGGCGCGCAAGCGCGGCCAGGGTGCGCCCCTTGTCGGTATCGGGCGGCAGGATGTCCAGATAGCGGTCGGCCGAATACAGCACATCGCAGCCCAGCGCCTGTGCGGCCGCCTGGATCTGTGAGCGCAGCGGCGCCAGCGTCTGGGGATCGCAGAAATACGAGCAGCGGCGTTCCTGCGGCACGTCCTGGCGCTGCAGCGCGGTGAACGGGCGCATCGCGGCGGCGACCACCTGCTCGCCCGGCCAGTGTGCGTCGATCATCGATTGCAGGGGTTGCAGCGGCTGCAGGGTGTGGCCATCGACGACGGTGGCGCCGACATCGCAGACCACGTAGTCCGGGCGCGGAATGGCAGGATCGGAGAGCAGGGGCATCACCGCTTCCAGGCCGCGGCCGGTGATGAAGATCAGGCGGATGCCGGGGTGCTGGTCGACCAGCCGGTAGAGCCGATGGCGCGCGGCGGCATCGCCGGCGAGGAAGGTGCCATCCAGATCGGTGGCAAGAATCAGTTGCGGTGCCGGCGGGGCCGGCGGTGTACGGGTTGGAGTGAGGGAGGTCGGTGTCGAAACAGTCAATGCACTTCCTTATCGGAGTCAGAGGGGAGGGGGGTATCGGGATCCGGCGGCGCGGTGTCGGTCTCGGGAATCAGTTCCAGCGCCGAGGGCGTGGTGCGCAGCATCAGTCGGAAGCCGACCGGATGGGTACGCAGGCGCTGGAAGCTGAGCAGGCGCGCGGTGGTGAACAGCGCCAGCAGCATCAACACCACCGCGAAATACAGCGGCAGTGCCGGCGCGCCGAAGCGCTGCATGGCCGCACCCGCCAACGCAGGGCCAAGCGCGGCGCCCACGCCATGCACCAGCAGCAGGCTGGAGCAGCCCGACAGAAGATCTTCGCGCGGCAGGTAGTCAAGCATGTGCGCGACCGCAAACGGATACAGCGCGAAGGCCAGCCCGCCGTAGAAGAAAAACAGGCCGAACACCAGATGGGTCTGTATCTGGATCATCGGCAGCGACGCCACCACGGCGATACCGGCGGCCGCCAGGCTCAAGGCGACCAGCCCGGTGCGCCGGTCATGCCCATCGCTGATATGGCCCAGCGGCCACTGCAGCAAAGCACCGCCGGCGATGGCGGTGAGCATGAACAAGGCCACGCCGTTGCCGTCCAGGCCGATCTCACCGGCGTACACCGGCAGCAGGCCCCAGAACGCCCCCATCGCCAGGCCGGACAGGCCGGCGGCCACGGTCGCCACGGGTGCCATGGCGTACAGGCGCGCCAGTTTCAGGCGCGGTACCGAGGGAATCTCCGGCGGGCGCAGGCGCGTTGCGGTGACCGGCAACACCGCCGCGCATACCAGGATGGCGGTGAGCATGAACATCGAGGTCGCGCCGGCATCGCCGAGCATCAGCAGCACCTGGCCCAGTGCCAGCGCCGAGAGATTGACCACCATGTACAGCGAGAAGGCGCGGCTGCGCAGGCGCGGATCGGGCTCGGCGTTGAGCCAGCTCTCGATCACGGTGTACAGGCCCACCAGCGCGATGCCGGTCAGGATGCGCAGCACGCCCCAGCCCACGGGATTGATCCACAGCGGGTGGACCAGCACCGCAATGGCGGCGAGGGCGGCAAAGAAGGCGAACGCACGGATATGGCCGATCCGGCCGATGAGCGAGGGGGCGAAGAAGGTGCCGATGAAAAACCCGGCGAAATAGCCGGACATCACCAACCCCAACGTACCGGCACCAAAGCCGGCTTCACCACCACGCACCGCCAGCAATGTGCCGAGCAGGCCGCTGCCTGTCAGCAGCAGTGCCACCCCCGCGAGGAGGGCGGTCAACCGCAACATGCGTGCGCCCTTCGTGGGGAAGAAGGCGAACAAATCACGTGATCGACCATAACACAGGGGGAATGAAGCCCCGGTTGCAGCGGAAGCGACGCGCCCATGAGCGTGTCCGTCGCATCCGGCACGCGGTTTGCGCTGTCCGGTCGTGCCCGTTAGGGTGGGGGGCATGAACGTAGTCAAACTTCTTCCGTTGGCCGCTGCATTGGCGGTCACCGCCTGCAGCGGCTCGAACGACACGGTTGGCCATGAAGTATCGATGGCGCCGTCCGATGCCTTCATGTCGGCCGTCGCCGCGCATTGTGGCAAGGCCTTTGAAGGCCGCATCGCGGTGAATGAGCCCCGTACCGAGGCGCCTGATCCTTTCGAGGGCAAGCGGCTGGTTATGCACGTGCGCGGCTGCGAGGATCCGGCGCATGAACTGCGCATCCCGTTCCATGTCGGTGACGACCACTCGCGCACCTGGGTGCTGACCCGCACCGAGAACGGTCTGCGCCTGAAGCATGATCACCGCCACGAAGACGGCAGTCCGGATGCGGTCACCCTCTACGGTGGCGACAGCAAGCCGCCGGGTACCGCGCAGCGCCAGTCGTTCCCGGTGGATTCGGACTCGGTCGCGATGTTCCGCAAGGCCGACATGCTCGCGTCAGTGCAGAACACTTGGGCGATGGAAGTGGAGCCGGACCAGCGCTTCGTCTATGAGTTGACCCGCCCGGGCGGGCGCCACTTCCAGGTGGTGTTCGACCTGAGCAAGCCGGTGGCATTGCCGCCGGCACCGTGGGGCAGTGAAACACCTGCGCCGTAACGCCGCGCGGTAATGCCGGCCGCGGGCCGGCGTCACCGCGAGCGTGCCGACCAACGGTCGGCACCTATCCGGAAAGGGGCGCTCAGCGCGCCCCGAACCGGGCACGGCAACCGCCGCTGACCCACAGGCTGCCGTTGCTGTAGCCCCAGCTGCGGCCTTCCACGCAGGCCGTTCCCGACAGCTGCTGTACCAGTGCAGGGCGACCCTGGCGGTCGTCCCAGGCGCAGGTCTGCTGGCGCTTGTCGTTGCTGCTGCAGGTCACGCTGTAGTTGCTGTTGCCGCCGGGCCCGCCCCAGTTGCCGCCGCTGTTGCCACGCGCTTCGGCGAATTCGCCACGGCAGCCACGGTTGACCCAGACCGCGCCATTACGCACGCCCCAGGTCTGGCCTTCCACGCAGGCCGAGCCCGAAATCTGGCGGACCAGGGTGGCATTGCGCCAGCCGGTGTTGCAGGTGCGCTCGCGGTTGTCCTGGCTCTCGCAGCGGATGGTGGCCCCGGTGCCGCCACCGCCGCCCCAGTTGCCGCCATTGCCGCGCCCCTCGACGAATTCGGCACGGCAGCCGCCGCTGACCCAGACGGTACCGTTGCGCGAGCCCCAGTTGCGGCCCTCGGTACAGGTGGTTCCGGAAATCTGGCGCGACAGCTGCGCGCTGCGCCAGCCGGTGTTGCAGACCCGCTCGCGGTTGTCCTGGCTTTCACAGCGGACCGTGCCGTTGTTGCCCGGGCCGTTGCCGCCGCCATTCCAGTTGCCGCCGCCGTTGCCGCGCAGCGAGGTAGCGATGTCCTGCTTGATGCGGGAGAAGCTCCAGCCCGAGTTGACCTGGGCCAGATAGAAGCGCAGCTGGTCATCCGGGATCCGGCGGCCATTGGACTGGTCGGCGTATTCCTGGGTGATGACCCGGCTGCGGTCGGAGGAGGACAGCTGCGACAGATTTTCCGGGGCATAGGCCCGGGTACTCATCTGGGCGTGCAGGGCCGGGGCCGTACAGGCCAGGGCAAGGGTGAGGCAGACGGTGCTCAGACGGCGTTGCATGGCGACATCCCCGTGCGGTCGTTGGTGCGCGGACTATAGGAATGCCCCCGGTTCAGAGCGCGTGATGCCCGGCCGCGGCGCCCGGATTTGCCCCGCCGGGCTGGCGGCCGCAGAATAACGGGCTTTCCGGCGCAGCTTGGCGTCGGCACTCTCCTGCGGAGCTTTACCCCCATGCGTACCCACTTCTGTGGCCTGGTCGACGAGACCCTGATTGGCCAAACCGTAACCCTCGCCGGCTGGACCGACGTTGCCCGCAACCAGGGTGGCGTGGTTTTCATCGATCTGCGCGATCATGAAGGCATCGTGCAGGTGACGGTGGAAGTCGACAACGCGGCCGTGTTCGCGGTGGCCGCCAGCCTGGGCTACGAGGACGTGCTGCAGGTGGAGGGCGTGGTGCGCGCGCGGCATGCGGCCAACGACAAACTCCGCACCGGCAGCGTGGAAGTGATCGCCACGTCGATCACCATCCTCAACAAGGCCGAGCCGCTGCCGTTCCACGCGCACGAGAACCCGGGCGAGGAAACCCGCCTGAAGTACCGTTACCTGGACCTGCGCCGCCCGGAAATGCAGCGCATGCAGCGCACCCGCATCAAGCTGGTGCAGGCCCTGCGCCGTCACCTGGACGCCACCGGTTTCCAGGACATCGAAACCCCGATCCTGACCAAGGCCACCCCGGAAGGCGCCCGCGACTTCCTGGTGGCGGCGCGCATGCACCCGGGCGAGTTCTACGCCCTGCCGCAGAGCCCGCAGCTGTTCAAGCAGATCCTGATGGTGGCCGGCTTCGACCGCTACTACCAGATCGCGCGCTGCTTCCGCGACGAGGCCCTGCGTGCCGACCGCCAGCTGGAATTCACCCAGCTGGACATGGAATTCGCCTTCGTGCGCGAGCGCGATGTGCAGGACTTCGTGGAAACCATGATCCGCGCCATCTTCGCCGAAGTGGTCGACGTGGAGCTGGCCGCCAGCTTCCCGCGCATGACCTGGGCCGAGGCGATGCGTCGCTATGGCTCGGACAAGCCGGACCTGCGCATCGCGCTGGAGCTGGTGGACGTGGCCGAACTGGTCAGGACCAGCGAGTTCCCGGTGTTCACCGCGGCCGCCAACGATGTCGATGGCCGCGTGGCTGCGCTGCGCATCCCGGGCGGTGCCAGCCTGTCGCGCAAGCAGATCGACGAGTACGCCGCGCATGCCGCCAAGTACGGTGCCAAGGGCCTGGCCTACATCAAGATCAGCGAGAGCGGCGAAGTCAGCTCGCCGATCGCCAAGTTCTTCAGCGAAGAAGCCTTCGCCGCGCTGGTCGCCCACGTCGGCGCCGGTAACGGGGACATCGTGTTCTTCGGCGCCGGTGGCTACAACAAGGTCTCCGACTTCATGGGCGCCCTGCGCCTGAAGGCCGGCAAGGACTTCAACCTGGTCGCCGACGGCTGGGCCCCGCTGTGGGTCACCGATTTCCCGATGTTCGAGTACGACGACGAAGCCCAGCGCTACGTCGCCCTGCATCACCCCTTCACCGCCCCGGCGGTGGACGACATCGCCGACCTGCGCGCCAATGCAAAGACGGCGGTGTCGCGCGGCTATGACATGGTGCTCAACGGCAACGAGATCGGTGGCGGCTCGATCCGTATCCACCGCTCGGACATGCAGAGTGCGGTGTTCGACCTGCTGGGCATCGGTGCCGAAGAGGCCGAGGGCAAGTTCGGCTTCCTGCTCGATGCGCTGCGTTTCGGCGCGCCGCCGCACGGTGGCATCGCCTTCGGCATCGACCGTATCGCCGCGCTGATGGCCGGTACCGAGTCGATCCGCGATGTCATCCCGTTCCCGAAGACCACCGGCGCGCAGTGCCTGATGACCGGCGCCCCGTCGCCGATCCCGGACGAGCAGCTGGCGGAAGTGCACGTCCAGGTACGCCCGCGCGCCGTCAAGGAATAAGCCGGGAAACGCCGGCCATCGGTCGGTGTGGATGGGGGGGCGGCGCCGACAGGAGTCGGTGCTCGCCCGATGATGGCGCCCGTGGTGATCGAAAACGTCGATAGTCATGGAGGCGCCATCGTCGCCGCGTTCAGGTAAATTGGCGCTTCTCGCCGATGCCGATGCTCCCGCCGTGACCCCAGGCCGCTACACCATCCGCCGTGCCACCCCGGACGATGCCCAGACCCTGTCGGTGCTGGCCGCCCGTACCTTCGTGGAAACCTTCGGCCACCTGTATCCGCCGGAAGACCTGCAGGCTTTCCTTGATGAGGCGTACCCGGCGGAGCGCCAGCGCATCATTCTTGAACACCCCGATTACGCGGTCTGGCTGCTGGAGCTGGACGGTGTTGCCGTGGGCCATGCTGCCGCCGGCCCCTGTGGGCTGCCGCATGTTGAGGTGCAGCCCGGCGATGGCGAGCTCAAGCGCCTGTACCTGATCAAGGACCAGCAGAGCTGTGGCTGGGGCAGCCGTCTGTTCGAAACGGCGCTTGCCTGGCTGGAGCGGGAGGGGCCGCGCACGCTGTGGCTCGGTGTCTGGTCGGAGAACTTCGGCGCGCAGCGTTTCTATGCCCGCTATGGCTTCAGCAAGGTCGGCACCTACGAGTTCCCGGTCGGCAACGTGCGCGACCTGGAGTTCATCCTGCGCCGCCCGCCCACCGCCGCCTGAGTGCCGCTCCCTGCAGGGCCATCATGGCTTCACCTGCCGTTGTCCGGTCCATTCGTCTAATGACGCTGTTTCCTTCTGCAGGCGCCCAGCCCAACGGGCTAGGCTGACACCATGACTCCCCCTGTTTTACTGCTGCATGGCATCTGGAACGCACGCGCCTGGGTCGGCCCCCTGGCCTGGCGCCTGCGCGCGCGTGGGTTTTCGGTGGATACCTTTGGCTACGCCAGCGTGTTCGGGGGGCCGGAGGTGGCGGTGCCGCAGTTGCTCGAGCGGCTCAAGGGCAGTGGCCCGGTCTCGCTGGTCGGGCACAGCCTGGGCGGGTTGGTGGCGCTGGAGGCCTTGCGGCGTGCGCCGGAGCTGCCGGTATCGCGGGTGGTCTGCCTGGGTTCGCCGCTGCGCGGCAGCGTGACCGCCCGTTCCCTGAGCGATCACGGCTGGTCGCTGGCGCTGGGGCGCAGCTCGGAGCTGTTGCTCGATGGCCTGCCGGCCTGGGAGGGCAGGGCGCAGGTCGGCCTGATCGCCGGCTCGGTCCCGCATGGGTTGGGCAGTCTGCTGGGTGCCTGCGGCGATGCCTCCGATGGCACCGTGGCACTGGATGAGACCCAGTTGCCGGGCCTGGCCGACCACTGCGTGATCCCGGCCAGCCACAGCGGGCTGGTGTTTTCGCCCGATGCGGCGCGCCAGACCGCTGCGTTCCTCCGCGATGGCCGGTTCCGGCGCGACGACGCGGCCCACGCTGCCTGAGCAGGTTGGGTACTGACACGGGCGGGCCGATGGATCAGGTAGAATTCGCGCCCTGTTCCTGACAGAAGCACGAGAGTCACCCCATGGGTAGAGGCCCCTCCATCGAGAACCGCAAAAACGCGTCTGACGCGAAGCGCGGCAAGATTTTCACCAAGATCATCCGCGAGATCGGCGTTGCCGCGCGCGGCGGTGGAGGCGACCCCAACAACAACCCGCGCCTGCGGGTGGCCATGGACAAGGGCTTGGCCTCAAACATGTCCAAGGACGTGATCGAGCGCGCCATCAAGAAGGCGACCGGTGAGCTGGAGGGCGTCGAGTACGAAGAGATCCGCTACGAGGGCTATGCCCCCGGTGGCGTGGCGGTGATCGTGGACTGCCTGACCGACAATCGCGTGCGCACCGTGGCCGATGTCCGCCATGCGTTCAGCAAGTGCGGCGGCAACATGGGCACCGAAGGCTCGGTGTCGTTCATGTTCAAGCGCCTGGGCGTGCTGCACTTCGCCGCCGGTGCGGACGAAGAGGCCGTCACTGAAGCCGCGATCGACGCCGGCGCGGACGATATCGTGGTCTACCCGGAAGACGGGGCGATCGATGTCGTCACCGCGGCCGACGGCTACCACGCCGTCAAGGATGCGATGGAGGCTGCCGGGTTCACCCCGGACCACGCCGAAATCACCTACCGCGCCGACAACGACATCAAGGTCGAAGGCGACACCGCCTTGCAGGTCAAGAAGCTGCTGGACATGCTCGAAGACCTGGACGACGTGCAGGACGTGTTCTCCAACGCCGATCTCGGCGCGGACGCCTACGCCTGAGCGGGCGCTTCACCGGTCGCTTTGCGCGACCGGTGAGCGGACAATGCGGACCATGATGACTCCAGCCGTTCCCTGTTATCCCCGCCGCATGTGTCCCTCCCGGGCCGCGGGCGGCCGTGTGCGTGCCGCATGACCCGCATTCTCGGCATCGACCCCGGCTCACAGCGCACCGGGGTGGGCATCATTGATGTGGACGCCACCGGCAAGGTGGTGCACGTGCATCACCTGCCGCTGGTCCTGCTGGGCGCGGACGACTTCCCGCAGCGGATGAAGCTGCTGGTGGTGGGCCTGACCGCGCTGGTCGAGGAATACCGCCCCGACGAAGTGGCCATCGAAAAGGTGTTCATGGCGCGCAACCCGGATTCGGCCCTGAAGCTGGGCCAGGCGCGCGGTGCGGCGATCTCGGCCGTGGTGATGCGCGACCTGCCGGTCAGCGAATATGCCGCCACCGAGATCAAGCTGGCCGTGGTCGGCCGCGGCGGTGCGGAAAAACAACAGGTCCAACACATGGTCGGGCTCATGCTCAACTTGAAAACCAAGCTGCAGGCCGACGCTGCCGATGCGTTGGCCGTGGCGATCACCCACGCCCATGTCCGGGCAACGGCGCTGCGCCTGGGCGTCAATGCACGCCAGGCCTGGAGCCGGAAATGAGGAACACTGCATGATTGGTCGTCTGCGCGGGATCGTGGCCTACAAGGCGCCGCCGTGGCTCATGGTCGACGTCAATGGCGTCGGTTACGAGCTGGAGGCGCCGATGAGCACCTTCTACGATCTGCCCGAGCTGGGGCGTGAGGTCACGCTGTTCACCCATTACGCGCAGAAGGAAGACAGCGTCTCGCTGTACGGCTTCCTGCGCGAGGGTGAGCGCCGCCTGTTCCGCGATGTGCAGAAGGTCACCGGGATCGGCGCCAAGATCGCACTGGCCGTGCTGTCCGGGGTGAGTGTGGACGAGTTCGCCCGCATGCTGCAGGCCGGTGACATCACCGCGCTGACCCGCATCCCCGGGATCGGCAAGAAGACCGCCGAGCGCATGGTGCTGGAGCTGCGCGATCGCGCGGCCAACTTTGGTGGGGGCGGCGCGCCGATCGCCGGTGCCGCACCGGCCACCGATCCGGTCTCCGAGGCGACCGTGGCCCTGCAGCAGCTGGGCTACAAGCCAACCGAGGCCGCGCGCATGGCACGCGATGCCAATGCCGAGGGCGACGATGTCGCCACGGTCATCCGCAAGGCCCTGCAGGCCGCGCTGCGCTGAGCCGCGCGCCTGTCCTTCCCTAGTTACCGACACTACCGACCGCGTCCGCCCGGAGCCCCATGTCCACCACTTCCTCCCAGCACAGCGACGGCCAGTCCCCGCACGGGCACGCGCCAGCGGCCGGCGGCATGGCGCTGATGATCGGCGCCATCGGCGTGGTGTTCGGCGACATCGGTACCAGCCCGCTGTACACGCTGAAAGAAGCGTTCTCACCGCACTACGGGCTCAACAGCGACCATGACACCGTGCTGGGCGTGCTGTCGCTGGCGTTCTGGGCGTTGAACATCGTGGTCACCCTCAAGTACGTCACCATCATCATGCGCGCCGACAATGAGGGCGAGGGCGGCATCATGGCGTTGATGGCGCTGACCCAGCGCACGCTGCGCAACGGCTCGCGCTCGGCCTACGTGGTGGGCATCCTGGGCATCTTCGGTGCCTCGTTGTTCTTCGGTGATGGCGTGATCACCCCGGCCATCTCGGTGCTGGGCGCGGTGGAAGGCCTGGAGGTCGCGGCCCCGGGCCTGCATGCCTTCATCGTGCCGATCACGGTGGTGGTGCTGCTGGCGGTGTTCGCCGTGCAGCGCTTCGGCACCGAGAAGATCGGCAAGCTGTTCGGCCCGATCACCTCCATCTGGTTCATCTCGCTGGCCGCGATCGGCATCTACAACATCGTCGATGCGCCCGAGGTGCTCAAGGCGTTCAACCCGATGTGGGCGCTGCGCTTCTTCATGGAGCATGGCTGGCACGGCATCTTCATCCTCGGCGCGGTGGTGCTGGCCGTGACCGGCGGCGAGGCGCTGTACGCGGACATGGGCCACTTTGGTGCCAAACCGATCCGCCACGCCTGGTACTTCTTCGTGCTGCCGTGCCTGGTGCTGAACTACCTGGGGCAGGGCGCGCTGGTGCTCAACAACCCCGAGGCGGTCAAGAACCCGTTCTTCGAAGCGGTGCCGGACTGGGCGCTGTACCCGATGATCATCCTGGCCACCATGGCCGCGGTGATCGCCTCGCAGTCGGTCATCACCGGTGCGTTCTCGGTGTCGCGCCAGGCCATGCAGCTGGGCTACATCCCGCGCATGCGCATCACCCACACCTCGCACGACACCATCGGCCAGATCTACATCCCGGGCATCAACTGGGGCATCGCGGTGATGGTGATCGGGCTGGTGCTGGCCTTCCGCAGCTCCTCCAACCTGGCGGTGGCCTACGGCATCTCGGTGTCGGCGACGATGCTGATCGATACCCTGCTGCTGGCCCTGGTGGCGCGCGCGCTGTGGCCGACCTCGCGCTACTGGATCATCCCGCTGTGCGCGGTGTTCTTCGTGATCGATCTGGGCTTTGTGATCGCCAACGGCGCCAAGCTGCTGCAGGGCGCGTGGTTCCCGGTGGTGCTGGGCATCGTGCTGTTCACCATGATGCGCACCTGGCGCCGTGGCCGCGAGCTGCTGCGCGATGAAATCCGCAAGGACGGCATCCGGATCGACACCTTCCTGCCGGGCCTGATGCTGGCCCCGCCGGTGCGGGTGCCGGGCACCGCCGTGTTCCTGACCGCCGACCCCTCGGTGGCGCCGCATGCGCTGATGCACAACCTCAAGCACAACAAGGTGCTGCACGAGCGCAATGTGTTCCTGCACGTGGTAACCCTGCCGGTGCCGTACGCGCCCTCGGGCCAGCGCCTGAAGATCGAATCGGTGGGCGATGAGTTCTACCGGATCTACGTGAAGTTCGGCTTCATGGAGACGCCGGACGTGCCGCTGGCGCTGATGCGCTCGTGCGACCACGGCGGGATCTACTTCGACCCGATGGACACCACGTTCTTCGCCAGCCGCGAGACCATCGTGGCCACCGCCAACCGCGGCATGCCGATCTGGCGCGACAAACTGTTCGCGCTGATGCACCGGAACGCGGCGCCGGCGACCGGGTTCTTCCGGATTCCGGGTAATCGGCTTGTGGAGCTGGGCGCCCAGGTCGAGATCTGAGGGAGTGCCGGCCGCTGGCCGGCTCCTCGTGACATCTGCATCGCGCGGAGCCGGCC
>NZ_JBDJMW010000009.1:0-175806 GCF_039674145.1 Stenotrophomonas sp. TWI587
CTTCGCTGAAAATGCGTTCGCCTCGGGAGTTCAGGCGGCAACAGGCTGCAGGCGCTGACCAGGCGCTTTATTGCGAATAGGGTGGGGTCGGGAATACAGGGGCAAGATCATTACCTCATCCGTTTCCGGAAATTTGGAGGGCGGAAAAAGCACGGCGTGAATTGCGTCGAATAGGCTGCCAGCACCGCCTTCGATATCACAGTTAGCATTGCCGATAAATCGCACAGTGGACTGAAGTTCAGTGGGTAGTGCGGCACGAAGTTTCGATTCGTCTGCTGGGCCATGGTTTACCACATGTACGGTTGCGCTGGGGCAACTGCGAGCATAGTCCTTTGCCGCTACGGTGAAATTCTTTTTGCTAGATCGTAGGTAATGTTTGCATTCTAGAACGTAGACCGTACGGTCACCCGCTGGCGAGAGCCCCGCTTCGACGACCCGGAAATCAGGTTGAATCCCCCCCTTACGCTTGGGACTGCTACCCACGAGTGCAGAGCGCAGTTCTGCCCAGATCTCGTATTCTTTGCCTTCCCGAAAATACGTAGCAAGCTTGCTGCCACCGAAGGCGAACGACAGGAGCCCGTCAACGGGATTGAATCTCAGGCTTGGCTCCGCTGCTTTCGCCACCTCAAGCAGGCGAGTACCGACCCAGACGGAATATAGTTCGTGTCGGCGCTGCCAAGCGGGCACGGCTAGTGTGTCCAGCAGTTCGCGGAATGTACGGTCGACCCATACGTCATCCGGTTCGAGATGCGAGACTACTTCGGCAAGCCGATCGCGTGCCTTCTGGCTCTCAACTTTGCCCGATGCAACGAGGCAAGGCAGCTGCTGCAGGCTGTTGATCACGCTACAGTCCCAGAAGTCGCTGGCGGCGTTCAATTGTCCCTGGAGATGACCGCTCCCATGGGTCTGCGAGGACATGATGCGCGCGGCTTCAATTACCTCACACCGGTCCGCCCCATGCTCCCGCCAGAGTTCCTGGATATCGCGAACCAGAACACCGATCTGCGTCAGCTGCTTGTCGAGTTCTGGCTCATCGGTTGGGAGAGTTTGAGGGACACCGGGAAAATGATTGGGCCTACTGTTACTCGTCGTTTGCCATACAGCCTGCAAAGAATCATAAATGTCCCACAGCGTATGCTGGTTGGGCAGGGGTCGCCGCGTTTGAAGGACCTTTTGGATACGGAGGACGCTCTCCCGGAACTCCTCCAACGTCTGGATCACCGGATCGTCCATTCCCTCGAACTTGAAGGCGACGCTAAGAGAGTGCGTAGCGCGACGGGCATCAGCCTTGACAAGAGTTTCGAGGATGTCCTGCATCATTCGCGCGAACCCCACTTGCCCCTTCAGCAGCTCAACCAAGAAGCGCTCTACGTTCACCTTTGGTTGCGGAGCGGCGGAATCTATTGCCAACCATGCATCGAGCGATATCGCACTGTTGGGTACAGCTAGCGCCTTGCGAAGCGTAACCTCAATGTCCGCATCCCGACCCGGCCTCCCATTCTTTAGGCGTAGCTCCAGGCCGGCGTCTAGGCACAATGCCCGCCACAACGCAACCGCCGAAGATAGAGTAGTGATCTCCATTGAGTTTATCCTTCTCAAGAATTTGGCAATTCCTTGCCGTTGTCCATCTGGATTGAGCCTACTTTGAACAGGACACCATATTTTCACTACTCAATAACGACTGCTGCAGACAGCGCTCATAGCGTACTAAAGATTGGAAGACCGTTTATAGCTTGAAACTGTCGCGGGCTGAAAGGTCTTGAGTGACTGCAACTGGCCAAAAATGGACATTGGCTCGCAGCGATTCCCTCGAGAAGCTCACGTCGAACCAAGCTCTCCACGCACCTCCTCAACAAACACCCGCCCCACCGGCACCTCAGCCCCATCATTCAACACCAACCAGTAACGACTCCCTGAAGCAGCATGCAACGTGCGCACATGCGTCAGATTGACCAGATACGACCGGTGGCAGCGCACAAAGTCCGGCGGTAGCACGGCAGTAAGACTCGCCAGCGATTTGTCATGCAGCTCACTCCGCCCATCGTGCATACGTACTTCGCTGTAGTCCCCATCAGCACGAATCCAAAGCACGTCCGCCAGCTCGACCATCGCCGTCCCCTGCGCATGCCAGATGCCCAGGTAACGCGCCGCCCCGGACCGATACCGGCCAACATCCAGCAATCGCTCCAGCGCCTGCCCCAGCCGTTCGCGTGAGAAGGGCTTCGGCACGAAATCCAGCACCCCATGCTCAAACGCCTGCAGCGCCCGCTCCCGATGCGCTGATACCACCACGCAGTGGTATCGGCCGGCCACCACGCGCTTCAGCAGGTCGAAGCCATCCTCGCCCCCCAGATTCAGATCCAGCAGCAGGCCGTCATACACGCTGCGCTGCAGCCGGTCACCGGCAGCGTCCAGGTCGGCCACAGCATCGAATCGCGCGCGGCTGCCAGCCAGTTCGGTACACATCCGCAGCAGCCGCTGGCGAACCAACAGCTCGTCCTCGACGATCAGGATGCGCATGTCAGCTCCATGCGGCCGTACCAGTCGTTGCCATCGGGGCCCTGCTCAAAGTGCCAGCCCTCCGGACAGGTAGCTGCAAGGCTGGCCTCAATGTAGCGGGTGCCCGTGCCTTGCCCGCGATGCCGGGCGGATCCGCGTGCGCTGCGAAGTTCCAGCATCCAACGGTCGCCCGCGCGTTGAATACGCAGGCGGAAGGGATGCTCGGCACACGCGACGGCTCCTGCATGAGTCAGCGCATTCTCGACCTGCGCATGCAGCACGCCGGGCGGCAGCCACAGACCAGTGCGCTCGCCCTCGACCTCGAAGCCGATGTGGCGATCCAGCGCGAGCCCGACGATGTCCAGGTGGTTGCGGCACAGCGCCAGCTCTTCTTCAATCGGCACGCTGGGGCGGGTGCTGCTTTCACGCAGGCGGTCGAACTGCTCGGCCAGGGATTCCACCAGTCGGCTGGCGCGCATTGGCGCCTGTTCGATCAACTCCTGTAGACCGGTGAGGGTGTTCATCAGCCAATGCGGCTGGATGCCCCGTTGCAGCAGCTGCAGCGAGAGGCGGGCACGCTCTTCGCGCAGCTGCGCATTGTGGTGGTCAAGCGTACGCAGCTGCGCGGCGTGACGGATCAGCAGAAAACCCATCAGCACGGCCAGGAACAGGAAGTAGGGGCCGTCCAGGAAGATGCCGCCGGCGAAGGGCACGGCCAGCGCACCGGCCACGACCAACGCCAGGATCGGCCAACGCTCGTCAGGCTCACCACGGGCGCGCAGCAGCACGTAGGCGGAGGTCAGCAGGCTGAGCAGCAGGAGGGCAGCACCACGGCCATCGAAGCTGGGGACAAAGGCGGCCAGCGCCAGCACTGTGGCGAGATAGGCCATGCGGGCAGTCCTCGGCACGGCGACGCCGAAGCGACGCACCAGATAGGCCGGCAGCAGGATCGCTGCAGCCAAGTGCAACAGAAGGAGCATGAGCAGACGCGGCCCGTGCCACGGGTAGGCATAGCCCACCAGCGGGCGCCATGCTTCCACCATGGGCAGCGCAAGGCCGACCACCCCCAGCGCCAGCAGCAGGCGCGCACCCGGCACCCGTGGCCGCCCGCGCTGTGCGGCGAGGAAGTACAGGCACGCCGCACCGAGTGCCCCGGTCGCGAGCGCGGCGATCAGCCACGGTCCAATGCCGTGGCTGTAGATCGAGGCGGCTGGCCCGATGGCAACGAAGGCATCCGCACCCCGCAGCTTGAACCACTGGTGATGGCTGGAAGCGAGCAGCACCAGCGTATCGGTGCCGCTGGGCGAGGAGGGCGGCAGCACGCGGATGATGTCCACCTGTCCCGGTTGCTCTTCGTCTGCGTTGCGGCCGACGGTGCCATTGGCGGCCAACGGCTTGCCGTTCCAGAAGGGCTGGCCGGCCGCACGCACCGAGATGCGTAATGCACGGTCAGCCGTGTCGTGTGCGTTCGGCGCACGCAGGCGCCAGCGCAGCCAGTAAGGGCCGCGCCACTGCACCAGCTCGCGTTGGTTGGCCGGTTGCCATTGCAGTGTCGTCGGCGGCGCGGTGGGCAGTGTGCTATCTGGCCCCAGCGTGGCGGGTGCCATCTCCTGGGCTTCGTAGTAGCGCACGCCCGGTGGGGGCGCGACCAACAGCAGCCACGCGGCGACCGCGATGAGCAGGACGGCGAGGGCGGTCAGGGTGCGTGGAATCTGCATGGGCCCATCGTATCGGTTGCACGGAGTCACTGGACCCCCGCCTGGAGCTGTTCGGCGGACGGGCGCTCCCCGGTTGCCTTGGGCGCGGTGATGCTGGCGGCGTAGTGCATGCGCCAGCCTCGGCGCCCAGTTCCCCTTCCTCCTACGCGGAGTCCGTCATGTTCACTGTCTCGCCCTGCCTGTTCCCTTCCTCTTCGTCCGGTCGACGCCTGCGGGTCACGCGGCTGGCGGCACTGTGCCTGGCGCTTGTCGGCGCGTCGCCTTTACTGGCACGGGACGCGTCGGCGCCGCTGGTGTTCACCCCGTATGCGTTCGAGACGCAGACGCACGGCACCATCGATGCCGAGGCAGGCTATCTGGAGGTGCCGCGTCGGCACGCCGACCCCAACGGGCCGCGCATGCGCCTGCGGGTGGTGCGCCTGCCAGCGACCGGCGGCGATGGCCGTGTGGCCCCGGTGGTGTATCTGGCTGGCGGTCCGGGTGGATCGGGCATCGGCACCGGGCGCGGTCCGCGCTGGCCGGTGTTCGATCAGGTCCGGCGCGAGACCGATGTGCTGCTGCTTGATCAGCGCGGGGCGGGTGAGTCCGAGCCGCCGGCGCCGTGTCCGCATGAGCACACGTTCGACGATGCACAGCCACTGCAGCACGATGCGGCGCTCGCCGCGCTGCGTGACGTCGCCGCCCGCTGCGTGGCGTACTGGCGGGAAGCCGGTGTGGACCTGGGGGCCTACACCACCGCCGAGAGTGCCGGCGACCTGGAGGACCTGCGGCGCGCGTTGAAGGTGCCGAAGATCAGCCTGTGGGGCATGAGCTACGGCACCCATCTGGCGCTGGCCACGGTGCGCCTGCACGGCGCCGGTCTGGACCGCGTGGTGCTGATGGGGACGGAAGGCCCAGACGACACCTTGAAACTGCCGCTGTCGGCCGATGCGCTGCTGGCGGAGTTGAGCGTGCTGGCCAAAGGAGCGGGCTTCGATGATCTGACCGGCTCGGCCACGCGCGTGCTGGCCGCCCTGCGCGAGCAGCCTCGCCAAGGCCACAGTGTCATGCACGGCGGCAAGCCGGTGATGATCGGCAAGTTCGACGCGCAGTTGGCGATCAGTGCCTGTCTCGGGCGGCGTATGACCCAGCAGTGGCTGCCGCTGATCCTGCGCGATGCCGAGAACGGCGACTACGACCTGCTGGCAGCGATGGTCCTGCTGCTGCGTAGTGAACACGGCAGCTATGGCGCGATGCCGCTGGCGATGGATGTGGCGTCCGGGCAGAGTCTGCAGCGCCGCGCGCTGGCCGAGGCGCAGGCACGCGAGAGTCTGTTCGGCGATGCGCTGAACTTCCCGTTCCCGGCGCTTGGGGATGGCTTGGGACTGGTCGATCTTGGCGATGCCTTCCGTGGTCCGCTGCGCAGCGATGTGCCGGTGCTGTTCATCAGTGGCACGTTGGATGGACGCACGCCGCCCGCCAATGCCGAGGCACTGCGGCCGGGGTTCAGCGACAGCCGCACCCTGCTGGTGCGCGGGGCCAGTCACGACAACGAGCTGTGGCTCGGGAACCCTGCCATCGCCGCGGGTATCACGGACTTCCTGGCGGGTCGGCCGGTGGGTAATGTGGCCTTGGAGGTGGCACCGCCTGTGTTCGCCAGGAGCAAGAGCGATCTGGTGGATCCGCGCGGGCGCTGAGAGCTGTCCGTAAGTGCGCGTGTGTGCAGGCGCCGTGGACCGGCCGCGGTGTATGGTTTCGGCTGGCCACGGCGCTTGCGCCAATACAGGAGGACGCGATGACCGATTCAACGGTGGCATCCGTGCACGGCACGCCCGACGATTACGGCGACACGCTGTACCGGGTGTACTTCGAAGTGGGCGAGTGGGAAGGGATCGCGCGCGATGCCATCACCGCCTTCCTTGTCGAGCGTGCCAGCGATCATCCTGCCTTTGATTTCGACGCCTCGCTGCTGCACGCGCGGCCCCACGGTTATGAAGTGGACCTGCCGATGCAGCTGATTCCCGAGGTGGTGCGCGCGCTGGCCGAGCGGAATGTGGGGGTGTATCAGGTGGTCCGGCTCGGCGGGATCTGACCGGCACGCCACCTGCTGGGGACAGGGGCCTTGGCAGTACCTGCGCATGACCGCCTCGGCTAAGATGCCCGCCATCGCCGGAGACCGGCTGCACGGCAAGGAAGACCGATGTGTAAGTCAGCCCGCGATTCAGTAGCCGCGTCAGTGCGATGGGCAGCCGCTGCGCTGTTGTTTCTCCCGCTGCCTGCGATGGCCTCTGATTTCACCGGGTTTCTGACCCTCTACATTGCCATGCCGATCTTCGCGCTCACCGGGGTGGTGCTTGGTGTCCTGCTGATCTTCCGTCGTCTTCTCTGGGTACGTGTCGTGGGGACGGTTGTCGGTGTGCCGATCCTGCTTGCTGGTATCGGTGTCGCTTACGTGGACACCTGGCGGCTCTGGCCGCAGACCACTCACGGCGAGCCTCTTCTTCGGGCGACGGCGGTCATCCTTTGTGCGTTGGTGTGGCTGACGCTGGCAGCCTTGGTCTGGCTGTTGTGGCGTTGGCCGACACGGCCCCGGCAAACCGGCACGCCCACCGCTGTATCGCAGGCGCCGGATTCGCCATGATCACCGGCGGGCGCACTGCGCGCCCGTTCCACCCATTTTCCAACCCGGATAGAGGCAGCAATGGCGGATCCTTACAACAACGGTGGCCGCGCAGGCCCTGCAACCCGACTCGATGATTCCATGGTGACCACGGCGATGGAGCTGCCCGGCTTCCGCGTGGTGCGCAGCCTGGGCGTGGTGCGCGGCATCACCGTGCGCTCGCGTTCCATCGTGGGCAACTTCCTCGGCGGGCTGCAGACCATCTTCGGCGGCAACATCACCATCTACACGCAACTGTGCGAGCAGGCTCGCGAAGAGACCTACCGGGACATGTCCAACCATGCGCGGCTGCTCGGTGCCAACGCGATCATCGCGATGCGCTACGACGCCACCGATGTAATGACTGGCCTGACCGAAGTGCTGTGCTATGGCACGGCGGTGATCGTCGAACCCACGCACCTCTAAGCTGCCCGCTCGCGATACGTCCCGCGTATCGCAGCCTCTTGTGGTTGGTATTGGCATCCGCGCCGCGCAGCGCGGATGCTGTCCGCATGACAATCAACGACACACTTTCTTTCGCTGGCCAGGTGGCCCTGGTCACTGGCGCCGGCGGTGGCCTCGGCTTCGCCTACAGCCGGTTGCTTGCGCAACGCGGCGCACACGTGGTGATGCAGGATATCGGCGCCGGGCTGGATGGCACCGGCAGCGATCCGCAGCGGATCGATCAGGCAGTCGCGCGCCTGAGTGCGGATGGCCTCTCTGTCGAGGCCAACCATCGGGGCATCGCTACCCGTCTCGAGGCCGCCGCATTGGTTGCCGAGCTGTTGCAGCAGCATGGCCGCCTGGACGTGATCCTGCACAACGCAGGCTGGGTCGAATATCAGAAGATCGATGCAGTGGACGAGGATCGCTTCGACCACATGATGGCGGTCGCGGCCAAGGCACCGCTGTGGCTGGCCCAAGCGGCCTGGCCGGCGATGCAGGCGCAGGGTCATGGCCGCATCGTGCTGACCACCTCCGATCGCGCGCTGTATCCGCAGTACGTGCAGCACGGGCTGGCGGCGTATGCGGCGGCGAAGTCGGCCGCGGTGGGCATCGTCAACGTGCTGGCGGCCGAGGGTGCAGCGCATGGCATCGTGGTCAATGCGGTCTCACCGGTGGCCAAGACCCGCATGTGGGGTGTGCAGGGCGAGCCGGATGAACTGTATCCGGAGGCCGTGGCACCCGGCGTGGTGTTCCTGGCCTCGCGCGCCTGCACCGAGGGCGGCTGGATCCTGCGCGCGAGCAACGGCCAGTTCCATGCCACGCGGCTCACCGAGGCTGGGGGCGTGCACTATCCGCGCGATCTGCAGGCGGTGTCCGCCGGCAGTGTGGAGCAGGTCGCCTCGCACTGGCCGCAGATCGCAAAGGCTGCCATCGAGCCGCGCTGACGCCTGCGCACGTCCCGGCGTACTACCCTTGGGGCTGTTTTCCCGTTCCGGCACCGCCCCATGGTCGATCTTCGCCAGCTCCGTCAGTTCGTCGCCGTCGCCGAGGAGCTGCACTTCCACCGTGCGGCCGCGCGGCTGCATATGTCGCAGCCGCCGCTGACCGCGGCGATCCGCAAGCTGGAAGATGAGATCGGGGCGGAGCTGATCCAGCGCGGCAACCGCACCTTGGGACTGACGGTTGCGGGCCAGACGCTGCTGGCCGAAGCACGCCTGACCCTGCAGCAGGCCGACCACGCGCTGCTGGCGACCCGTGATGCGGCCGCTGGGCGTACGGGGCTGGTCAGGCTGGGCTATGTGGGCAGCGCGCTGTACGGGCGGTTGCCGCAGGTGATCCGCGCCTTCCGTGCGCAGCATCCGCAGGTGCGGCTGGAGCTGATCGAAGCGACCTCGGCAGGGCAGCTCACGCTGTTGCGCGAGGGCCGCATCGATGTGGCGGTGCTGATCCCCCCGATCCATGACGCGGCGGACATGCGGCTGCAGGACTTCGATGAGGACCGCTTGGCCATTGCATTGCCACGCGCCCATCCGCTGGCGCAGCAGGTCACCGTGGCGGTCGAGGCGCTGGCGGCCGAGCCGTTCGTGCTGTGGCCCGCGCGCGAGGGGCAGGGCTTCCATGCGCAGGTGATCCGTGTCTGCGCGGAAGCCGGGTTCAGTCCGCGGGTGGTGCAGGAGGCGCACGGGATGCATGCCGTGTTGTCGCTGGTGGCGGTAGAGGCCGGGGTGTCGATCGTACCGGCCAGCATGGTCGGCTTCCGGCAGGATGACGTGGTCTACCGGCCGGTTGCGGGCGACGCTGCACACTTCACACTGCAGCTGTGTACGCCGGCCAGTGATCCATCGCCGGCACTGCGCCACCTCCTTGATCTGGTCAGGGAGGCCGCTCCACTGCAGGTGCGGTGACAGGCGGAAAACGGCGGTGCTTCAAGGGAGCGCGGCGGTCAGTATCTGGCAGGTCGCTTGGCAGTCCGTGGTGTTGAGCGCGTCGATCAGCGGGACCAGCAGTTCGCCATTCGCCTCGCCGGCGTCGCGCCGAAGCTGCAGTCCCTCGGCGACCTGTGCACGTTGCGGCAGCGGCAGTACGCGGGCCATCATCGCGGCGACCGGCTGGGCATCGCGGGCGAGTCGGCGGCGCTGCTCCTCAGGAAGCTCCTGCGAGGCGATGTGCCTGGCCAGACTCTGCAGTGCGGTGGCGCCGAAGTCCGCGGTGTTCTTGAGCATGGCCGGCTCGATGGGGTCCCGCTCTGATTCCGGACGTGCCGCGATGCGTTCTCCGTCAAGCCGCAGCTGCACTGCCGCGCAGCCAATGAAAAACACGGAGGCCTGCAGTATCTCGGGGCCGAATCGCGCGAGCTGTTCGTTGGCTCGGGGGGTGCTGGGGTTGGCCTCGATGTACTTCATGAGGTCGTCCGCAGCACGGCTGATGTGGTCGTTGTAGGCGAATGCTGCAGTGCTGACGTTCTCGCAGAAGGCATCAAACCCGGCGCGGTCGTTTGCCTCGATCGTATCGGTCAGGACCGACAGATCGAGCACCCTGCGCATCTGCGTCTGCATGGTCTCCAGCGAAACGGCAGTCGCCGGTACGTCGTTGGCATTGAGCCCCTGCATCTGCGAGAGCGCCTCGCGTTGAACGGCCAACGTGGCGTCCAGCCGGGCATTGGCCTGGGCGACGTTCGCACCCAGTGCAGCTGCCAGGGCAAGCAGCAACGGTGGGCCGTGCCGAACGATGGAGCCAGCATCCATGTCTATCTTCGCGGTGCGTGTGAGGGGCGCGAGTATAGGCCAGCCCGTTGCGCATTCAGCGCGTGCGCTTCACCCACGCGCGCACCACCAGCGCGATCAGCGCGGTGAACACGAGCCAGGAGATCACGTCGAACACGCCGTCGCCGATCAGTGCGCTGACCAGCCCGACCACGCTGACCAGTGCGATCCACGCCGGGGCGATGAACGGGCTGCGCGGTGGCTTCACCGGCGCGCTCATGCGGCACCGCCGGTCTGTGCGGCGCGCTCGATCTCGGTGACACGTGCGTCGGTACTGCCGCGCTTCACCCACAGGTACAGGCCACTGATCAGCACCGCGATGGTGAGCAGATCCAGCAGCGCCCACAGGATCTTCAACGGCAGCTTGCCGTAGTCACCGAAGTGCAGCGGCTGGCTCAGCAGCAGCACGCTCATGTAGGTGGGCAGCTGCGGCTGCGCGGTGAGCTCGCCGGTCTTGGCATCGATCAGCACGGGGCGATACAGGCGTTCGGTGAGCGCGGTGTTGCCCTGCATGAACACCCCATAGTGATGGTCACCGCTGTAGCCGGTGCCGGGGAAGCTGACAAAGGCCGGGCGCATGCCGGGCTCGGCGGCGCGGGCGGTGTCCACGGCAGCCTGCAACGAAGCCAGGGTGGCCGGGCGCGGCTGGCCGGCATAGCGGGCGGCGAACTCGCCGAGCTGTTCGCTCTGCCAGGCCTGTTCCAGCGGCTTGGCGATGGTGTTGATGGCGCCGGTGATGCCCACCACCAGTGCCCAGCCGAGGGTGACGATGCCCAGCACGTTGTGCAGGTCCAGCCAGGCCAGCCGACGGTTGCGACCGGTGCGCAGCGTGCCGAAGCGCTGCTTGCGCATGAACGGTCCGTACAGCACCAGCCCGGAGATGATCGCGACCGCGAACAACAGCCCCATCGCGCCCATGAACAACATGCCCGGCAGACCGAGGAACAGATCGGTGTGCAGCCGGTACAGGAAATACATCACGCCTTCGTTGAACTGCGCGGCGGGCAGCACCTCGCCGGTGGTCGCATGCAGCAGCGCCGTGTGCATCTGCGGCGGCGGCGTGTCCGCGCGGGCGCCGGTGTTGACGTACACGGTGGGCGCATCCGGATCCCAGCCGACGAACAGCGGCACATCGCCGGGATACTGCGCCAGCGCGGTGCTTACCTGCGCGTCCAGATCACGCGGGGTGGCGTCTGCGGCGGTTGTGGCGACCTCCGGCTCGCTGAGGTGGGCGATTTCCTCGGCGAATACCAGCGGCAGGCCGGTCAGGCACAGCAGCAACAGGAACAGGGTACAGACCAGGCTGGTCCACTTATGGATGACAAACCAGGCTTTGATGGTGGCACGTTGCATGAAGGCTCTCTGGCGATGGCTGGAGGCGCGGTGTGGGCCGGGATTATCGAGACGGGGGTCTACAAACGCAAATGCGTCTCACATCTTTGGCGAGGGGTGAAAAGGACGTTTTCATCTCATTGACCCATTCCGTTCACGGTTTCGATGCCCATCGGCCATTAGCGTAGAGCGTCCCCACCGCACTTGGAGACATGCCATGAATCCCCTGCAGACGGCCGCACGCGCGATGCGCAACGGACTGGAAGAAGTGGCCGCCCTGCTGGTCGGCGAGCGTGCAGAATCCCTGCGCCAAGACGATACGGCCGCACCCGGGGTGGGCATTCCGATGCCGCGCCGGCTGCCGCTCAAGCGCCCGCTGCTACATGGGCGCAAGGGCATGGCCCCGTGGCAGAAGATCGGGCCGGGCCGTCGTTAAGTGCGCTGTGCATCGGCGGGGTGGTTGACCCCGTCGTTCACCGCTACTTCGCCGATATCGAACGGATTGACCCCGTCCAGGCAGCCGACGTTGTAGCCGTATTCGTCCGGCGATGAGCGGCGCTGGTGGTGGGTATAGATGCCACACACGCTGCAGAAGTGATGTCGCGCTACATGCGTGTTGAACTGATACAGGCGCAGCTCGTCGTGGCCCTGTACGACCTCCAGATCGGCCAGCTTCACAGAGGCGACGATCGCCCCCCGGCGCCGGCACATCGAGCAGTCGCAGCGCCGGGGCGAGACCACGCCGTCTGGCAGGTGCAGGCGCAGGACGACGGCGCCGCAATGACACCGGAGTAAATGATGCCGCTGGATGGGGACACCCCCGACCGTGGTCAGACCCTGCATGGATGGCGCGTCCTGTAACCGTTCAGAGGACTGGAAGTATGCGGCCGGTCGCCCGGTCCGGGCCAGCCGGCACCTGCCGCGGAGTGAACGCCGCCCGAAGCTGAACAGGCTCGACATGCGGCGCACACGGGGGTTATGGCTAACTAGCGCCCCGGATAGACGACGGATCGATGCGTGAAGAAGGCAGGACGATGGGGGCTGGCGCTGCTGATGCTGCTGGCGGCGCTGTGGATCACCGGTTTGCTGGCCTATCAGCTGCCCGGTCCGGGCTGGTTGCGGTATCTGCTGGTTGCCCTGTGGGTGGTGTTCGCCGTCACCGGTGCGGTGGGCGTGGCGCGTGCGCGCGCCGGGCGCTGGCCAGGCGTGCTGTACGGCGTGGCACTGGTGCTCTCGGGCGTGTGGTGGCTGCTGCTGATCCCGCGCCAGGACCGCATCTGGGCCGATGATGTCGCCCAGCGCCTGAAGGTAGTCGAGGTGGATGGCTCACGGGTGGTGCTGGACAACGTCCGTGACTTCACCTGGCGCAGCGAGACCGACTACGACGCGCGCTGGGTGCGCCGCGGATACAACCTGGACCAGCTGCGCTCGGCCGACCTGATCATGTCCTACTGGATGGGCCCGGCGATCGCGCACACGCTGATCTCGTTCGGCTTCGACGATGGCCGCTACCTGGTATTTTCACTGGAGATCCGCAAGGAGCGCGGCGAGTCGTTCTCGGCCCTCGGCGGGTTCTTCCGCAAGTTCGAAATGACCCTGGTTGCCTCGGAGGAATCCGACATCGTGCGCACGCGTACCAACGCGCGGGGCGAAGACGTGTATCTGTACCGCCTGCATGGCATGACCCACGAGCAGCTCAAGGGCTTGTTCCTGTCCTACCTGGGCGAGGCCCGCAAGCTCGATGCCGCGCCGGCGTTCTACAACACGCTGACCAGCAACTGCACCACCATCGTGTACGAACTGGCCAAGCAGATCGCGCCGGGCCTGCCGATGGATTACCGGCTGCTGGCCTCGGGCTATTTCGCCGAGTACGCGCGGGATCTTGGGGTGCTCACGCCGGGCGTGCCGTTCGAGACGCTGAAGGCGCGCGGACGCATTACCGATCGTGCACGCGCCAGCAGCGAGACCGATGATTTTTCACAGGTGATCCGCCGGGGCGTCCCGGGGGCAGAGCAGGGAAGCGTTCCATGATGTCCGCAGTGAAGTTGTTCCCGCATCGCGTGTTGCCGATGCTGGCCGTGGTGCTCTCGCTGCTGCTCTCCAGCGGCTGCGCGATGGTCACCATGAAGCAGGTGGCCCCGACCGAGTACCTGGCCAACAAGCGCGGCGACGTGCTCACCTCCGGCAAGCTCAGCGCCGCCTCGCAGGAGACGTTGAGCGTGATCGGCATGGACGTGGCGCAGTGCGAGAAGGACGTGGCCGCCTGCCAGAAGACGCTGGGCCACACCGATGTGCTTCCTGAGGAGCAGCGGCTGTCCGCGCAGTCCGAGCTGTGGGTGAAGACGGCGCTGGCGCTGACCCCCAAGCCCAAGGACCGCGAAAAGACGCCGATGTCCGACGCGGCACTGGATGCCTGGCTGGAGGCTGCCCGCTATGCGTACGCCTACCTGTTCTTCAGTGGGCGCACACCCTCCGATCGCGCTTTCGAAGATCGCCAGACCCAGGTCCGCGATTACTACAACTACGCCGCCGAGCAGACCGCCGCGGTAGTGTTCAAGCGCAGCCGCGACAGCGCGCTGGAAGGTGAGGATTACAACGCGGCTGTGGCGGGTGAGCGCTGGACGTTGACCTCCGATTTCGATGAGCTGCGCATGCAGAGCATTCCAACCCGCATGGTGTCCGCCTCGGCACTGAGTTTTGCCGGCCTGCGCAGCACCTATCGCCGTGATGGCTTCGGTGCCGAGCTGGTGGTGATCATGGACCCGCCCAAGCTGGTGGCCCCCGCCGATGGCGAGAAGGTCGAGATTCCGCAGTACAGCGAAATGTCGGCGATCAATGCCACCGCGCTGCTGCGCTTCAAGGGCGACACCCTGCAGCAGGTGCTGGAAACCACCCAGGTGTTGTTCGATGTGTACTCGCCCGAGTCCACCGAGAGCGTGGACCTGCACGGTGAGAAGGTGCCGCTGGCCGGCAACTTCACCGCCGCCTACGGCATGTGGCTGGCGCAGTCCGGCTTTGCCACCCAGTCGCTGCGCACGCTGTTCGGCCTGAGCGAAGGCATCGGTGCGCCGCACATGTACCTGATGCAGCCGTGGGATCCCAACCGCCGCATCATCTTCATGCTGCACGGCCTGGGCAGCAGCCCGGAAGCGTGGGTGAACGTGGCCAACGAGATCATGGGCGACCCCGAACTGCGCCGGCATTTCCAGGTCTGGCAGGTGTATTACCCGACCAACGCCCCGATCGCGCTCAACCGCTACGAGATCCACCAGGCCTTCAACAACACGCTCAACCACTTCGACCCGACCGGCAGCACGCCGGCTTCCAAGGACATGGTGTTCATCGGCCACAGCATGGGCGGTGTGCTCGCGCGCCTGCTGGTGACCTCCTCCGGTGATGTGCTGTGGAACGATCTGCTGGCCAACTACGACCTCAAGGGCGAGCGCCTGAAGCGGGTGGAAGCCAAGCTGGGGCCGCTGCTGCATTTCACCGCCGAACCGAACGTGGAGCGGGCGATCTTCATCGCCGCCCCGCACAAGGGCACGGATATCGCGGGCAATCGGGTGGGACGCCTGATCGGCCGGCTGGTGCGGCTGCCGATCACCCTGCTGGGCAAGTTCGAGGATGTGTTCCTGACCCTGCAGGAATCCGAATCGGCCAACAGCACGACCAAGCTGCAGATCCCCAACAGCATCGACAACCTCAAGGCCAGCGATCCGTTCGTGAAAGCGGCCGGTGCGCTGCCGATCACGCCCGGGCTGAAGTACCACTCGATCATCGCCCAGCGCAAACCGGAGGTGCCGCTGCTGCAGTCCGATGACGGCTTGGTGCCGTACTGGAGCGCGCATCTGGATGGCGCGGTGTCGGAGAAGGTGATCATCTCCGGGCACAGCGTGCAGGAAACCCCGCAGGCCGTGCTGGAGATCCGCCGCATCCTGCGAGAGGATCTGAAAGAGGTCGGCGACACGCACCCGTAAGGGGCGTGTCCCGCTGAGGGTCAGATGCGCCGTGCGACGACGACGCTCAACAGCGCCAGCACCAGCATGATCGCGAAGGTCAGCAGGTAGCCCAGCACCTCGCGGCCGTCCAGGAACAGCGCGAACAAGGAACCGGAGATCGCCAGGGTGGTCGCCACGCCCAGCGCCTCGCTGAGTTGCAGAGCCGAGGTGTTGGCGCCCTGGTGCTCAGGTGCGGACAGCGACAGTGTCAGCACCGAGAGGCTGGGATAGATCAACCCCATGCCCAGCCCGGTCAGCACCCAGCCCACCATCGCCGACCACAACGGGATGCCCGGCTGGATCGCCAGCGAGGTGGCCAGGATACCCACGCACATCAGCAGCGCACCGGACAGCAGCAACTGCCGGCGGGACCAGCCACGCTGCTGGTGGCCCTGCAGCCACGAGCCGGAGAACCAGCCCAGCGCGCCCAGGCTCAATGCCACACCGGCCCATACCGGCGTCAAGCCACGCTCGCGCTGCAGCAGCAGGGGCAGGAACGCTTCGCAGCCGAAGAACGCCGATGCGGCGATACCGCGCAGCGCGATCACGCTGGGCAGGCCGCGGCGCAGCGTCAACGTGCCGGTCGGCAACAGTTTCCAGCTGCACAGCCCGAGCACGCCCAGCGCCGGCATCAGCAGCGCCACGGCCTGCCATCCCTGCTGCTGCCCGCCGATGTACAACGCCAGCGCGCCCAACGAGGCACCCACTGCCCAGGGCACCACATTGCGGCCGCCGGTGCCGGTGGCCACCGCCCCGACCTGACGCAGCGCCGGGCGCAGCAGCAACGCCGCCGGGATCGCCAGCAGCGGCACGATCAGGAACACCCAACGCCAGCCCAGGTGCTGCACGATCAGGCCGCTGATGCTGGGGCCGATCAACGAGGGCACCACCCACCCGGCGGAGAACGCGGCAAACACACGCGGCCGCATCGGCTCGGGGAAGGATCGGCCGACCAGCACATACAGCGCGACCGAGATCGCGCCCGCACCCAGCCCCTGCATCAACCGGCCCAGCACCAGCACCGGCATGTGCTGGGCCAAGCCTGCCACCAGCAGGCCGGCCACGAAGCAGGCCAGACCCAGCCACAGCGGCCGCGCCGGGCCACGCTGATCACTCCAGCGCCCGGACAGCGTCATCCCGATCACGCTGGTGGCCAGGGTGCCGCCGAATGCCAAGGCATACAGGCGCAGTCCGTCCAGGTCATGGGCGACGGTCGGCATCGCTGCGGCCACGGCCAGCGCCTCGAAGGCATGCAGTGAGACCAGCGCGACCATGCCGATCGTGGTTGCGCGATAAGCGGGCGACAGGATCGAGGGGATCGGGGCATCGACCACCGGAACGGCGGCGGGCGGCGGAGCAGCATCAACGGACATGCGGGTTCCAGGCATCAAAGGGGGAGGCCGGGCTTGCAGTGCAGCGCAGCGGCGGGCAGCATGCCACCTGAACCATGGTTGAGGTCAAGCAGTGATCGCGCAGGAACTGAGTGTAGGCGAAGTGGCCAAGCGGAGCGGTGTGGCGGTATCGGCGTTGCACTTCTACGAGCGCAAGGGGCTGATCCGCAGCCTGCGTACTGCCGGCAACCAGCGCCGTTTCGCGCGCGATGTGCTGCGAAGGCTGGCCGTGATCCGTGTCGCCCAGCGGGTCGGGATGCCGCTGGAAGCAGTCGCGACCGCGTTTGCCGCTTTGCCGGAAAACAAGACGCCGACCAAGGCCGAGTGGGCGAAGATGTCGGCGCTGTGGCGCAGTGAGCTGGACCAGCGCATCGAGCAGTTGCTGCTGCTGCGCGACCAGCTCACCGACTGCATCGGCTGCGGGTGTCTGTCGTTGAAGCGCTGCCGCCTGACCAACCCCGGCGATGCGCTGGGCGACCAGGGCGACGGCCCCCGCCGCTGGGAGTAGTGCCGGCCGCGGGCCGGCGCCGCCCTCACCAGACGGTGAATACCTGCCCGCTCTGTATGCCTTCCACGCTGCGCTGGTAGGCCAGCGACGCGCGCTGCGCCGTCACCGCTTCGAAGCCCGGGAAGTAGGCACCGTAATCGTCCATCGATTCGGCCAGCACGTTCGGGCTGACCGCATTGATGCGCAGCCCGCGCGGCAGCAGCTCGCAGGCCGCGGCGCGCACGAAGCCTTCGAGTGCGGCATTGGATGCCGTGGCGTTGGCGCCATCGCGGATCGGCTGGGCGCTGATGATGCCGCTGGTCAGCGTGATCGAGCCGCCAACGTTCACGTAATGCTGCGCGGCCAAGCTCAACCGCACCTGGCCGAGCAGTTTGTCCTGCAGGCCGAGATTGAAGTCGGCCGGCCGCATCTGGGCCAGTGGACCGAAGTGCACGCGGCCGGTGGTGGCGATCACGGCATCGACCTTGCCCACCTTGGCGAACAGCTCCTCCACGCTGGCATCGTCGGTCAGATCGACCTGCACATCGCCACCATGGCGGCCCGCACGGATGAGTTCATGGTGTACGCCGAGCGTGCTGGCGACGGCCTGGCCCAAGGTGCCGCTGGCACCGACAAGCAGAATCTTCATGTGCAACGCTCCCGGAAAGGTGGGTGTAGCACCACGCCATGCGTGGCTACGTTTGGCCGTCAATCATTTGCCGCCGACAATGCCTGCCCACGCGTGGTCGCCGCGTCGATCGCGCGTGACACGATGGCCTCGAGACCGTCGGCCTGGAAGCTCTCGATCGCTGCCTGGGTGGTGCCATTCGGCGAGGTCACGCGGCGACGCAGTTCGGCAGGGGCTTCGCCGGATTCATCGAGCATGCGCGACGCACCGAGCAGCGTCTGCACCACCAGCGTGCGAGCGGCCTCGGCAGGCAGGCCCTGCGCAATGCCGGCCGCTTCCATCGCTTCGGCCAACAGAAACACATACGCCGGGCCACTACCGGAGACTGCGGTGACGGCATCCATGCGCGCTTCGTCATCGATCCACACGGTGCGTCCGGCACTGGCCAGCACGGTATCGGCCTGCGCGCGCTGTGCGGCAGTGACCCCGGTGGTGGCGAACAGCCCGGTGACACCGGCGCCGAGCAGGGCCGGCGTGTTGGGCATCGCACGGACCACGGCCTGGCCGCCGCCCAGCCAGCGGTCCAGCTGGCCGCTGGTGATACCGGCGGCGATGGAGACCACCAGCGGTTGCTTGGCGTGCGCGATATCGGTCAGCGAGGCGCAGACATCACGCAGCACCTGCGGCTTCACCGCCAGCACCCAGACCGCGCCTTGGGCGGCGGCTTCGGTCGCGCTGGCATAGGCCTTGATCCCGAACTCAGCCGTCAACTGCTCACGCAGTTCAGTGACCGGCTCGGCGACATGGATGCTGGCCGGGGCCACGCCCTGGCGGACCAGGCCGGCGATCAGGCTGCGGGCCATGTTGCCGCCGCCGATGAAGGTGATGGGGGACGTGCTCATGAACTCTCCTTGGAACGGGCGGGGCGCTCAGGCCGGTCGCGGACGTGCGCCGAACAGCGCAGTGCCGATGCGGACCATGGTGGCGCCATGGGCGATGGCCTCAGGGTAATCGCTGCTCATGCCCATCGACAGCGTATCCACCTGCGGATGTGCTGCGGCCAGTGTGGTGAACAGCGCGGCCATGCGGGTGAACGCGGCCTGGCGACGCTCAGCCTCCGGCGAGGGTGCCGGGATCGCCATCAGTCCGCGCAGGCGCAGCTGCGGCGCGGCCGCGATGGCGGCGGCGAGCGCGTCGATGTCTTCCGGCGCGCAACCGTGCTTGCTGTCCTCGTCATCGATGTTGACCTGGATCAGCACGTTGAGCGGCGGCTGGCCGGCCGGGCGGTGCGCGGCCAGCGCGGTGACCAGCTTGGGCCGGTCCACGCTCTGCACCCAGTCGAAATGGCGGGCGGCCAGCTCGGCCTTGTTGGACTGCAGATGGCCGATCAGGTGCCACTCCAGGCCCAGCGGCGCCAGCGCCTCGATCTTGGCCACCGCCTCCTGCACGTAGTTCTCCCCGAAGGCCCGCTGGCCCTGCGCGGCCAAGGCCTGTACGGCGTCGGCCGGCTGGGTCTTGGAGACCGCCAGCAGGACCGGATCTGGCCGCCCGGCGGCGGCCGCCGCGTTGTGCAGGTTCGTCAGGATGGCGGGCAGGGGCTGGGCGGTCACGGCGGTTCCGGTGGATCAGGGGCTGGAGCGTATTGTGCACATCTCGCTCTATACTGCCGCCCGGGGAAAGAACCTTCCAGTCGCAGCAGTCATGGGGAGTAGCAGCGCATGGATATCGCCGAGCTGTTGGCGTTTTCTGTAAAGAACAAAGCGTCGGATCTTCATCTGTCGGCCGGCCTGCCGCCGATGATCCGCGTTGACGGCGATGTCCGTCGCATCAATATTCCGGCCCTGGACCACAAGCAGGTCCACGCGCTGGTGTACGACATCATGTCGGACAAGCAGCGCCGCGATTACGAAGAATTCCTCGAGGTCGATTTCTCGTTCGAGATTCCCTCGCTGGCGCGCTTCCGTGTCAACGCCTTCAACCAGAACCGCGGCGCGGGTGCGGTGTTCCGTACCATTCCGTCCGAGGTGCTCACGCTGGAAGACCTGGCCTGCCCGCCGATCTTCCGTGAGCTGATCGATCAGCCGCAGGGCCTGATCCTGGTCACCGGCCCGACCGGTTCGGGCAAGTCGACCACGCTGGCGGCGATGATCGACCACATCAACAAGAACGAATACGGCCATATCCTCACCGTCGAGGATCCGATCGAATTCGTGCACACCTCGCAGAAGTGCCTGATCAACCAGCGCGAAGTGCACCGCGATACGCACGGCTTCAACGAAGCGCTGCGCTCGGCCCTGCGTGAAGATCCGGACATCATCCTGGTCGGCGAGCTCCGCGATCTGGAAACGATCCGCCTGGCGCTGACCGCCGCGGAAACCGGCCACCTGGTATTCGGCACGCTGCACACCAGCTCGGCCGCCAAGACCATCGACCGTATCATCGACGTGTTCCCCGCCGGCGAAAAGCCGATGGTGCGCTCGATGCTGTCCGAGTCGCTGCGCGCGGTGATCTCGCAGGCGCTGCTGAAGAAGGTCGGTGGCGGGCGTACGGCTGCGTGGGAAATCATGGTGGGCACCCCGGCCATCCGCAACCTGATCCGCGAGGACAAGGTCGCGCAGATGTACTCGGCGATCCAGACCGGCCAGCAGCTGGGCATGATGACCCTGGACCAGCATCTGCAGGACCTGGTCAAGCGCAGCCTGATCACCCGCAACCAGGCGCGCGAGTACGCCAAGGACAAGCGGATTTTCGAATAGTGGTAGTGCCGGCCGCTGGCCGGCTCCTGAAAACCTTCGGAGTACACCGCGATGAGCACCACCACCATCGACTTCACCTCGTTCCTCAAGCTGATGGCGCACCAGAAGGCGTCGGACCTGTTCATCACCGCGGGCATGCCGCCGGCGATCAAGGTCAACGGCAAGATCTCGCCGATCACCCAGACACCGTTGACGCCGCAGCAGAGCCGCGATCTGGTGCTGAACGTGATGACGCCGGCGCAGCGCGAAGAGTTCGAAAAGACGCACGAGTGCAATTTCGCCATCGGCCTGTCCGGTGTCGGCCGCTTCCGTGTGAGCTGCTTCTACCAGCGCAACCAGGTCGGCATGGTGCTGCGCCGTATCGAGACGCGCATTCCCACCGTGGAAGAGCTGAGCCTGCCGCCGATCATCAAGACGCTGGCGATGACCAAGCGCGGCATCATCCTGTTCGTCGGCGCGACCGGTACCGGCAAGTCCACCTCGCTGGCCGCGATGATCGGCTACCGCAACCACAACTCGACCGGCCATATCATCACCATCGAAGACCCGATCGAGTTCGTGCACAAGCACGAGGGCTGCATCATCACCCAGCGCGAAGTCGGCATCGATACCGATAGCTGGGAAGCGGCGCTGAAGAACACGCTGCGCCAGGCGCCGGACGTGATCATGATCGGCGAAGTGCGTACCCGTGAGGGCATGGACCACGCCATCGCGTTCGCCGAAACCGGTCACCTGGTGCTGTGTACGCTGCACGCCAACAACGCCAACCAGGCGATGGACCGCATCATCAACTTCTTCCCGGAAGATCGCCGCAACCAGCTGTTGATGGATCTGTCGCTGAACCTCAAGGGCGTGGTCGCCCAGCAGCTGATTCCCTCGCCGGACGGCAAGTCGCGCAAGGTCGCCATGGAGATCATGCTGGGCACGCCACTGGTGCAGGATTACATCCGCGATGGCGAGATCCACAAGCTCAAGGAGGTGATGAAGGACTCGGTGCAGCTGGGCATGCGGACCTTCGATCAGAGCCTGTTCGAGTTGTACCAGGCTGGCGAGATCAGCTACGAAGATGCGCTGCGTTACGCGGATTCGCAGAACGAGGTGCGCCTGCGCATCAAGCTCTCCCAAGGCGGCGATGCGCGCACGCTGTCGCAGGGGCTGGACGGGGTGGAGATTTCGGAAGTCCGCTGACACGGGGGACTACAACAGGCGGCGCGGCTTTGCGATAGTCGCGCCGTACCGGGCAACCGGAACGCAGGGGGCGCCGGCACCTCGCCGGTATCAACGTATCAGGTGATGGCATATGGACATGCACGACCCGTATCGGGCGCCGGCGACCGCGCCAATGGCTTCTCCCGTACTGCCAGAGGCGACCTTTGCCGCCACTGACGTCGCAACGTACTACTCGCCACCCGCGTTGAAGATCGCCGCGTTGTCGCTGACCACGCTGGGCGTCTATCCGGTGTACTGGTTCTGGCGAAACTGGCGGGCGATCAAGCAAGAAACCGGTGGGGACCAATGGCCGTGGGCGCGCGCCTTGTTCTCGCCGCTGTGGGCGTTTCTGTGCTTCGCCAATCTTCGCGATGCCACACGCCATCACCGCCGTCCGCTGGCGTTCGCACCGGGCCTGCTGGCAGTCGCCTACTTCCTGCTCAATTTCTCCAGCCGCCTTCCCAACGGCTTGTGGCTGTTCGCATTGTTCAGCTTCGTTCCGCTGCTGCCGGTCAACAGTCTGCTGCGTCGCTACCATCACGACGAGGGCATGGACATGCGTGTGTACGACCGCTTCGGCGTGTGGCACATCCTGGTGGTGATCTTTGGCGGATTCTTCCTGTTGCTCGCATTGATCGGCACCCTGCGCGGCGACGGCGTTTCCTGAGGGCTGGATAATGGTGGCAGTGCGCAACTACGTCCTGATCGACTACGAAAACGTGCAGCCGAAAACCCTGGCGGCGTTGGAAGGGCCAGACTTCCATGTGCTGGTGTTCGTGGGTGCGGCACAGGCGAAGATCAGTATCGATGTGGCTGCCGCACTTCAGGCGCTGGGAACGGGTACACGCTACATCCGCTGCAATGGCGGTGGTTCCAATGCGTTGGATTTCCACATTGCGTTCTATATCGGTGAGCTGGCGGCTGCGGCGCCTCATTGCGGTTTTCATATCATCTCCAGAGATACGGGCTTCGATCCGTTGGTCACGCATCTGCGCGCGCGAGGACTGAGAGTCTCCCGAGTAGCGTCCATCGAAGACCTGTCGCTGGTGGGCGATGTGCATACCGCCAGTGGTGACATACCATGCGCGCAGTCCGCATCGGTGTCGTCTACACATCCAGCAACACATCCCATGCTGGCGAAGCAAGCACCGGCCGTGAGTACTTCAAGAACCATACCCACGCCGAAGCCAAAGGCTGAGCCAAAGCCAAAGGCAGCCTCCGGTGAGTCCGCCAAGCGTATCGAGCGCATTGTTTTGCTCTTGGGGAAGCAGGGAGCGGCAAGACCCAGAACGTCGAAGACACTGGAAAACGCCATCAGTGCGATGTTCCAGAACACCCTGAAGGCGGGCGAGCGCACTGCCTTGATCCAGCAGCTGCAGCAGCGCAAATGGGTATCGATCAAGGACAAGAAAGTTACCTACGCGCTGCCGGGGTGATCCGATGCCCACCTCACCCATCGATTGATTAGCCACGCTCATCACCGACAGCACCCGGCGCTATCCAATTCCCCCTGCCGACAGGGCTATCGTGGCTATCCCCCATGAGGCCGGCTTACCGGCAGGAGCACCACATGCAGACACGTGAACTGGGCCGCAGCGGCCTGCGGGTTTCCGCCCTGGGCCTGGGCTGCATGGGGTTGAGCTATGGCTATGGCCCGGCCACCGACCGCACCGAGGCGATCGCCCTGCTGCGCGCCGCCGTCGAGCAGGGCGTGACCTTCTTCGATACGGCCGAAGCCTACGGACCCTTCTTCAACGAGGAACTGCTCGGCGAGGCCTTGGCACCGGTCCGCGACCAGCTGGTGATCGCCACCAAGTTCGGTTTCAAGAACGGCCATGCCGATGCGGGCCTCGATAGCCGCCCCGAGCGCATCCGTGCGGTGGCCGAGGCCAGCCTGTCGCGCCTGAAGACCGACCGCATCGATCTGTTCTACCAGCACCGTGTCGACCCGAACGTGCCGATCGAGGACGTGGCCGGCACGGTCAAGGACCTGATCGCCGAGGGCAAGGTGAAGCACTTCGGGTTGTCCGAAGCCGGTGTCGACATCCTCCGCCGCGCGCATGCTGTGCAGCCGGTGGCGGCGCTGCAGAGCGAGTATTCCCTGTGGTGGCGCGAGCCGGAACAGGCGGTGCTGCCGGTGCTGGAAGAACTGGGTATCGGCTTCGTGCCGTTCAGCCCGCTCGGCAAGGGCTTCCTGACCGGTGCGATCAACGTGGATACGCCGTTCGCGGCCGAAGACTTCCGCAACAGAGTGCCGCGGTTTGCGGCCGAAGCCCGCCAGGCCAATCAGGCGCTGGTGGATCGCATCAGCGCGATTGCCGCCGACAAGGGCGCGACGCCGGCCCAGATCGCCTTGGCGTGGCTGCTGGCGCGCAAGCCGTGGATCGTGCCGATTCCCGGTACGACCAAGCTGCACCGCCTGAAGGAAAATCTGGGCGCGGTGGCCGTGGTGTTGAGTGATGCGGACCTGCAGCAGATCGCTGCGGCGCTGGACAGCATCGCCATCGTCGGCGATCGCTACAACGCGGAGCGGCAGAAGCTGGTCGCGCGCTGAGCGGGGCAGGAGCGCACGACCAACGGTCGTGCGCTACCGGTTTGATTCACTCGCGAATGAACGCCAACAGATCCGCGTTGATCACATCGGCATGCGTCGTACACATGCCATGCGGAAAGCCTTTGTAAACCTTCAACGTACCGTGCTTGAGCAACTTGATCGCCAGCTCCGCCGAATCGGCGATCGGCACGATCTGGTCGTCATCGCCATGCAGGATCAGCACCGGTACGTCGATCTTTTTCAGGTCGTCGGTGAAGTCGGTTTCCGAGAAGGCCTTGATGCAGTCGTAATGCGCGTTGATCGCGCCCATCATGCCTTGCCGCCACCAGTTGTCGACGATGCCCTGCTGCGGCGGCGTGCCCTCGCGGTTGAAACCGTAGAAGGGAATCGGCACGTCGCGGTAGAACGCCGCCCGGCCCGCGACCAGTGCCTGGCGGAAGCCATCGAAGACCTCCTTCGGCGTGCCGCCCGGGTTGGCCTCGCTTTTGACCATGATCGGCGGCACCGCGCCGATCAGCACCGCCTTGGCCACGCGCCCGGGTTTGGCCTGCGCCACATAGTGCGCGACTTCGCCACCGCCGGTGGAATGGCCGATGTGGATCGCATCGCGCAGGTCCAGGTGATCGGTCAACGCGTTGACGTCGGCGGCGTAGGTGTCCATCTCATGCCCGCCGCTGGTCTGCGAGGAGCGACCATGGCCGCGGCGGTCGTGCGCGATCACGCGGTAGCCCTGCAGCAGGAAGAACTGCAGCTGGGTGTCCCAGTCATCGGCGCTGAGTGGCCAGCCGTGATGGAACACGAGGGGCTGACCCTTGCCCCAGTCTTTGTAGAAGATCTCGGTATTGTCGGCGGTGGTGACGTAGGGCATGGCACGGAACTCCTGAGGGAGGGAGGGGCACAGCGGGGGTACCTGTGCATGCTGCGTCTAGAGGGTGTTCAGCCGGGATGAAAAGCAGATGTCGGTTTGGCGTCCCGGGGCGACCAGACCGGGGGCCTGAATCAATCTCCCCAGCATCTGTCACGCCGATCGTGTCTAATACCGCTCCCCACGTCACACCCCCACCCTCATGTCCCTTGATTCCCATGGCCCGGCGCCGTGCGACGACGCTGACGGCCACCTGGTCACCGCAGGCCCGCTGACCCCGCCACCGGACAGTGCCGGCACCGTGGCCGACGAGAAGGCGCTGCGCCATTCGGTGGCCGAGGACGTGCAGGGCATGATCCTGGCGACCCTGGTCGCCTCGCTTGGCCTGGCGATCTTCGCCAAGGGCGGGTTGATGATCGGCGGCATGGCCGGGCTGGCCTTCCTGGCCCACTACACCTTCGGCTGGAACTTCGGCCTGGTCTTCGTCCTGGTCAACCTGCCGTTCTACTGGGTGGCCGTGCGCCGCATGGGCTGGGAATTCACCCTGAAGACGTTCGCGGCGGTCACCGCCTGCGGCGTGTTGACCGACCTGCTGCCGCGCTGGGCCGATTTCGCCCACATGAGCTCGCTGTACTCGGCCATCGTCGGCGGGGCGCTGGCCGGCCTGGGCATCCTGTTCTACATCCGCCACCGGGCCAGCCTGGGCGGCATCGGCATCCTGGCGGTGTACCTGCAGCGCACCCGCGGCTGGAGCGCCGGCAAGGTGCAGATGTCGTTCGACACGCTGCTGATGTGCGTGGCGTTCTCGGTGCTGTCCCCGTCCAAGGTGATGTACTCGGCGATCGGTGCGGTGGTGCTCAGCCTGGTGCTGATGTTCAACCACCGCCCGGGCCGTTACATGGGCGTCTGACGCCCGTTACTCACCCAGCGGCGGTACCGGCACGACGGTCACGCCGGCGACCCAGCGGCGGCTGCGCAGGTCCAGCGTGGCCGCCTGTTCGCCGGGGCCGCGGTACAGCCACAGCTGGCAGCACAGGGCATGGTCGCCGGCATAGCTGCTGCGCAGCGCGATGAGCGTGGCGCTGTAACACTGTTTCCCCGAGCGGATCACGGTGTCGGCGGCGGTATCGAAGGTGTAGCTGCCGGCGCCGCGCCACGGCCAGATTTCGGCCTCGCCCGGATCGGTGCCCGGTGGCACCGGGCAACGCGCCTGTTCGTCGCCGAAGTGCGCCACGCCGTCGCCATCGAGGGTCAGCGCGGCCAGCAGGCGGTCGATGTGCTTGAGCAGGCGCCGGTCGGCCGCGATTGCGGTGGCGTTCGCGTCCAGCGGTTCGCCGTCGACATGCATCACCGGATCGGCCAGCCGATGCTCGCGGCCATAGCGCACCTTCAACTGCACCGTCGGGCTGCGTTCGCGCGGGTCCGCCGACAACGGCCGGTTGAGCAGCAGGGTATCGCCGTAGTAGTCGCCATCGCGATAGGCGGTGTAGCTGACCCCGTCGATGCGCAGCCAGTACAGGCCCTGATCGCTGCCACGCCCGCTGAGGCCGTACTGGCCCTGCGCCCAGGGGCGCTGCGGGTCCAGGCTGTCCGGCACCACGAAGCCGTGCTGCGGATCCCGCCGCAGCATGTCCACCTGCGTGTACAGGCCGGTGCCGCCGCTGTAGGCGCTCTGCACCAGGTCACGCTGGCCGTCGCCATCCAGATCGAGCAGGGAGAGCGACAGCTCGCCCATCTCCACCGGCACGGTGTGCTGGGCATCGGTCTGGCGCAGGTAGCGGGTCACCGCGTCCCAGTCCGCCGGGGTGACGTTGGCCGGGCGCACCAGCGCGGGCAACGGCGCATCACTGTCGCCGGCCACCGGAATCTGCAGGTCGATGCCGGTCTCGTCGCGGTAGCGGGCCAGCACGGTATCGATCGGGGCCGGGTCGTCGGCCGGCACCGCAGCGATCTCCGCGCGCAGGCGTTCCAGCACGCCGTCCAGATCGCTGGCGGCCGCCAACGGGGGCAGACTCAGGGCAGCGAGCAGCGCAGCCCGTACTACGGGGTGCGTCACTTCTGGCGCCAGGCAGGCTTGAGGGTGTCGATACGCTCGAACACCGGGCAGTCCGGGCTGTGCGCGCCGGGCAGGTAGCCCAGGCTCATCAGGAACTCGCCGGTGATCTCCCCGCCGGTGAAGCGGAAGGTCTTCTTGAACAGCTTCACCCAGGCCGCCTTGTCCAGGGGATGGTGGGCATCCAGCCAGGCAACGAAGCTGCCGTGGCTGGCCCGCAGCTGCTGGATCACCTGGGCGTTGTGGACCGCCGCGTGCACCTTGAGCCGGTTGCGGATGATCCTCGCATCGTTGAGCAGGCGCTCGATGTCGCGCTCGCCATAGGCGGCCACCGTGTCCACGTCGAAACCGTCGTAGGCGGCGCGGAAGCCCTCACGCTTCTTCAGGATCGTTTCCCAGCTCAGGCCGGCCTGGTTGATCTCCAGGATCAGGCGCTCGAACAGTTCGCGCTCCTCACGCTGCGGGAAGCCGTACTCGTGGTCATGGTAATGGCCGTGGACCGGATGACCGGGGGCGATGAGGCAGTAACCGGACACGTGCAGCTCCTTGCGATGGCGGATCAGGCAGGCGTGCCGGGGCACGCACGCAGGGCTGCATTATGTCAGCGCGAAAGCGCACATCACGGCCAGCGGCTAGAATGGGGCCATGTCTGAACTGTCCACTTCGCTTGCCCACCATCTGCTGGTCGCGCTGCCGTCGCTGACCGACCCCACCTTTGCCCGTACCGTGGCGCTGATCTGCCAGCACGACGAGAACGGCGCGATGGGTGTGCTGGTGAACCAGCCCTCCGAGTACACCCTCGGCGAGGTGCTGGCCCAGATGGAGATCACGACCACCAGCGACACCCTGCGCAGTCAAGTGGTGCTCAACGGTGGCCCGGTGCACCCCGAGCGCGGCTTCGTGATCCATGACGATGCACGCGACTGGGATTCCAGCCTGGCCGTGGGCGAGGGCGTGTTCCTCACCACCTCGCGCGACATCCTCGAAGCGATGGCCCGTGGCGAAGGCCCGCGCAATGCGCTGGTCACCCTGGGCTGTGCCGGCTGGAGCGAAGGGCAACTGGAAACCGAACTGGCCGAGAACAGCTGGCTGGCCGTGCCGGCCGATGCCGAGCTGCTGTTCAGCACCCCGTTCGACGAGCGCTGGCAGGGCGCGGCCGCGCGCATCGGCGTGGACCTGTTCCGCCTGACCGATTACAGCGGCCATGTCTGAGCCGGCGACGCCAGCGCCTGCTGCGGCCACGCCGCCTTCCATCCGCCGCGACGGCACCGTGCTCGGTTTCGATGTCGGTTCGCGCCGCATCGGCGTGGCCATCGGCAGCTCGTTCGGCACGCATGCACGCGCGATCGCCGTGATCGATGTGCACGGCAATGGCCCGGACTGGGCGGCCGTCGAACGCCTGATCAAAGAGTGGCGCCCGGACGGCCTGGTGGTCGGCGATCCGCTGACCCTGGACGGCCAGGACCAGCCCAACCGCAAGCGTGCGCAGGGCTTTGCCCGCCAGCTGCGGGAACGCTTCAAACTGCCGGTGGTGCTGGTCGACGAGCGCTCCAGCTCGGTCGAAGCGGCACGCCGGTTCGCGGTCGAGCGCGCCGAAGGCCGCAAACGCCGCCGCGATGCCGCTGCACTCGATGCAGTGGCTGCGGCGGTGATCATCGAACGCTGGCTCTCCTCCCCGGATGACGCCACCCCCGTTTCCTGACCCTCAGACCCTGCCCATGACCGCCTCGCAACTCGATTCCGATGGACGCCTGCGCCACCTGCTGACCCTGGAAGGTCTGCCCCGCGAAACCCTGCTGCAACTGCTCGACCGCGCCGGCCAGATCCGCGATGCGGCCGTTGGCCGGGTCGGCAACAAGCGTCACGTGCTCGGCGGCTCGGCGGTCTGCACGCTGTTCTTCGAACCGTCCACGCGCACGCGCAGCTCGTTCCAGCTGGCCGCGCAGCGGCTGGGCGCGGATGTGCTGAACTTCGATGCGTCCACGTCCTCCACCCGCAAGGGCGAGACCGCCTGCGACACGCTGAAGAACCTGGAGGCGATGGGCGTGCGCGGCTTCGTGGTGCGGCATCCCGATGATGGCGCGGTGGCAGCGCTGGCCGCGGCGGCAGGCGAGGGCACCGCCCTGGTCAACGCCGGTGACGGCCGCAGCTCGCACCCGACCCAGGGCCTGCTGGACATGCTGACCCTGCGCCAGGCCAAGGGCAGCGACTTCTCGAAGATGAAGGTGATCATCGTCGGCGACGTGAAGCACTCGCGCGTGGCCCGCACCGACCTGCATGCCCTGCGCACGCTGGGTGTCGGCGAGATCCGCGTGTGCGGCCCGCAATCGCTGCTGCCGGACGACGACACCCTGAAGGGCTGCATCGTCGGCGACGACTTTGACGCCATGCTGGAAGGCGCCGATGCGCTGATGATGCTGCGCCTGCAGCGCGAGCGCATGGAAGAAGGTCTGGTGCCGTCGCTGGAGCAGTACCACGCGCAGTACGGTCTGGATGCCACGCGCCTCAAGCGTGCCGGCACCGATGCCGCGGTGCTGCACCCCGGCCCGATCAACCGCGGCGTGGAAGTCACCGACGAAGTGGCCGATGGCCCGCAGTCGTGGGTGTTGCGCCAGGTCGCCAACGGCGTCGCCGTGCGCATGGCGGTGCTGGAAACGTTGCTGGGGTAAGCGTAGTTCAACACGGTAGGCATCGACCGTTGGTCGATGCGTGCACTTGCTCGTACCCACCAACGGTGGGTACCTACCGCTGTCCCATCAACCAATCATCGCTTCTGCGCGAACATCCACGCCCACATCGCGTCGTCGGCGTACGTGGCGTCCCAGGCGTTGTGGTTCCCGTCGGGGTACTCGGTGTAACGCACGTCCTTCGCGCCGGTCTGCTGGAACGCGGCGTGCAGTTTGCGGTCGTCCTCCGGCGGCACCAGGTCGTCCAGCGCGCCATGGAACATCCAGATCGGGACGTTGCGCAGGCGCTGGGCAATGGCGGCGTACGGGTCGCTCTGGCCGGCCACGGCCTCCACCTGCAGGTCCGGGCGACTCTGGTGCGGGGACAGCACCGCGCCGCACACCGGCACGATGGCGGCGAAACGGGTCGGTTCGGCCAGCGCGATGTTCCAGCTGCCATAGCCGCCCATCGACATCCCGGTCAGGTACTGGCGCTGCGGATCGGCCCCGAACTCGGCGATGGCGGCATCCAGTGCGGCCAGTGCGATGCGGTTGTTCTCGCCCGACCATTCCTGGTCATCCGGGGTCTGCGGCAACACGACCAACGCGGGGAAGGTGGAGGCGTGCTGGCGCAGGTACGGGCCCAGCCCGGCCTGGGTCTGGCGGCGGCCGTCGCGGCCACGCTCACCGGAGCCATGCAGGAACAGAACGACCGGCAATTCGCCGCGGGAGGCGGCGGCATTGCGCGGTACGAACACCTGGTAATACGCGTTGTGGCCATCCACCTTGACCGCACGGCCGACGAACTGGCCACCGGAGGCCGCCGGGGTGCTCGCGCAGCCAGCCACCGTCATCATCGCCACCGCCCACAGCAGCCATCCACCCCAGCGTCGTGCCATTGTCGTGCCCTGATTGAAATCGTTTTCAGTCTAGGCTCGGTGGCGCGCCGGAGCATCTTGCAGTGCATCAGTGCGGTCGTGGGGCCGCGGCGAGGATGTCCAGCTGTTCGATCGCCTCGGGATGGCCCTCGGCAGCGGCCGCCTGCACCTGCGCCAGGCTGGGGTGGACCACCAGCAGGATCGGGTTCTCGCACTGGGGGCAGTCGAACTGGGCTTCGTCTTCGTGCAGTTCCATCGGCATCTGCCGCGCGCTGCCCTGCCATTCGCAGGCGGCGCAGGTATAGGTCGCGTCGCGCCAGCCGGGGACGAAGTAGTTGTCGAGGGTCACGGCCATGCGGGGTCCAGGGTCAGTGCAGCAGGATCAGGGAGGCCAGGCCAAGGAAGCTGAAGAAGCCCATGACGTCGGTGACGGCGGTGACCACCACCGTACCGGCCACGGCCGGATCGACGTTCATGCGCTTGAGCAGCAGCGGCAGCAGGACGCCGGCCAGGGCAGCGGCGCAGAAGTTGATGATCAGCGCCATGGTGATCACCAGCGAGAGCAGGAAACTGTGGAACCAGAGGTAGGCGATGATGCCCACTACGGTGCCGATCAGGGTGCCGTTGATCAGCGCGACCCGCGATTCCTTCCACAGCAGGATGCGCGCGTTGCTCTGGCCGACCTGGCCCAGCGCGATGCCGCGCACCATCAGGGTCAGTACCTGCACGGCCGCATTGCCGCCGACGCCGGCCACGATGGGCATCAGCACGGCCAGGGCGACCACTTTCTGCAGGGTCAGCTCGAACTGGCCGATCACGCTGGCCGCCAGGAACGCGGTGCACAGGTTGATGCCCAGCCAGACCACGCGGCCACGCACGGCGCGCTTGATCGGCGAGAACAGATCTTCTTCTTCGTCCAGACCGGCGGCGCCCAGCGCCTGGTGCTCGGCCTGCGACCGGATGATGTCGACCACGTCATCGATGGTGATGCGGCCGAGCAGGATGTTGTTGTCGTCCACCACCGGGGCGGAGACCCAGTCATGATCGGAGAACTGGCGCGCAACTTCATCGGCGCTCTCGCCGACATCGATCGCCGGCTGCTCATCGTCGATCAGGCGGTTGATCGGGGTGTTGTCCTCGTGCGTCACCAATGCGGCCAGCGAGAGGCGACCCAGGTACTGATGGCGGCGGCTGACCACGAACAGGTGATCGGTGTGGTCGGGCAGTTCGCCGCGCAGGCGCAGGTAACGCAGCACTACATCGACGTTGACGTCGGCGCGCACGGTCACCACGTCCGGGTTCATCAGGCGGCCGGCGCTGTCCTCGGGATACGACAGCACCTGCTCGAGCCGCTCGCGGTTCTCGCGGTCCATCGACTTGAGCACTTCATCGATGACCGTGTCCGGCAGGTCTTCGACCAGATCGGCAAGGTCATCGATGTCCAGGTCTTCGACCGCGGCGATGATCTCGTCCGGGTCCATGTCGGCCAGCAGGCTTTCGCGCACTTCCTCGCCGACGTGGACCAGCACCTCGCCGTCGTCTTCCGGATCGACCAGGCCCCAGACAATCTCGCGCTTGCCCGGCGGCAGCGATTCGAGCAGGTTGCCGATTTCCGCCGGCGCCAGGGTATTGACCAATCGACGGACCGGACCCAACCGCCCGCTGTCCAGTGCATCGGACAACAGCCGCAGCTGGCGCGCCGTCTTGTCGTGGCGTACGGCTTCGGCCATGCGCAGCTCCTGCGGGAAAAGAAAAAGGCCGCTATCCGGTAGAGGATGCGGCATCGGCGGTGGTCACCGCGTCATTATCGCGCGCTTGTGTGTCAATCGGGTAGCGCGCGACCGTTGGTCGTGCCGCGCATGCGACGTCGCGCAGTCAGGCGCATATCGACCAACGGTCGATACCTACCGGTGGAGTCCGGCCTTCTCGATCCAGCGTTCGATACCGCGGCGGTCGCGTGCCTGCAGCAGTTTGGGTGCCATCGCCTGCAGCACGGACAGGTCGCTGTCGCGCACCGCGCGGCGCACTTCCAGCAGGGTGCCCGGGTGCAGGCTGAATTCCGTCAGCCCCAGCGCCAGCAGCAGACGCGTCATCAGCGGGTCGCCGGCGATCTCGCCGCAGACCGCCACCGGAATGTTGTACGCCTGGCCGGTGCGCAGGATGTGCGCCAGCAGGCGCACCACCGCCGGGTGCAGCGGCGAGTACAGCTCGCCGACCGCCTCGTTGTTGCGGTCGGCGGCCAGCAGGTACTGGACCAGATCGTTGGTGCCGATCGAGAGGAAGTCGACCAGATCGATGAAGCTCTCCAGCGCGATCGCCGCGGCCGGCACTTCGATCATCGCGCCGAACGGGATGTGCTCGGCCACCTCGTGGCCTTCCGCGCGCAGCAGCGCGGCCTGCTTGGCCAGGCGCCGGCGCACGGCGAGGATTTCCTCGCGGGTGCTGACCATCGGAATCAGGATGCGCAGCTTGCCGTAGGCCGAGGCGCGCAGGATCGCGCGCAGCTGGGTGTCGGCCACTTTCGGCCGCGCCAGGGACAGGCGCACGCCACGCAGGCCCAGCGCCGGGTTTTCTTCGTTGCTCAGGGTCAGCCCGGTGCGGTCGGCCTTGTCCGCGCCCAGATCCAGGGTGCGGATGGTGACCGGCCGCCCGCTCATGCCGAGGGCGGCATCGCGGTAGGTCTCGAACTGCTCCTGCTCGTCCGGCAGCTCGTTGCGCTGCAGGAACAGGAACTCGGTGCGGTACAGGCCCAGCCCGTGTGCACCCAGCGCGTGCGCCTGGGTGACGTCCTCGCTGGACTCGGCATTGGCGAGCAGGGCGATGTCGACGTTGTCGCGGGTGCGGCTGGGTTTGGTGCGCAGGCGGCCGAGCTCACGCTGTTCGCGCGCGTGCTCGCGCAGCCGGACGCGGTAATCGCGCAGATCCGGCGCCTGGGGGTTGATGGTGACCGTGCCGTCGCTGCCATCCATGATCAGCACGTCGCCATCGGCGACCTTCTGCAGCACGTTGGGTATGTTGACGATCAGCGGCAGGTGCAGGCTGCGCGCCAGGATCGCGCTGTGCGACAGCGCGCTGCCCCCGGCGGTGACGATGCCGACCACGCCATGGGCCTGCAGCTGGGCCAGCTCGGACGGGGCGATGTTGTCGCAGACCAGGATCTCGCCGGCCATGCCTTTGACGTCCGGCGGGCGCTTCTGCAGGAACGCATGGATGCGCCCGATCACATGGTCCAGATCGTCCATGCGGCTCTTCAGGTAGGCATCGTCCATGCCATCGAAGACCTTGGCCAAGCGATCGCGCTGCACGCGCAGCGCATAGCCGGCACTGTAGGGACCACTGCGGATCAGTTCGTCCAGGCCAAACAGCAGTTCAGGGTCATCCAGCAGCAGGGCATGCAGGTCGAGGAATTCGCCGACCTCTTTGTTCAAGGCGCCGTGCAGGCGCTGGCGCAGGTCGTGCATTTCGCCGCGGGCCGCTTCCACGGCCACGTGCAGGCGCTCCAGCTCGGCCTCGATCTTGGCCGGCGCAATGCGCTGCTCGGCCACTTCCAGGGCATGGGGCAGGCGCACCCGCGCGCGGCCCAAGGCATTGCCGCGGGAGGCTCCGTGGCCGGACAACAGCATCGCCCCGGACGTGGTCCGGGCCGGTGCGGAGGATCCCGGTCGCGGCTGCCCCCCCATGCTCAGTTGTCCTCGTCGAAACGCCGTTCGAAGAGGGCGACCACCGCGTCCATCGCGGCGGCTTCGTCTTCGCCGTCGATGCGCACGGTGACCGGGGTGCCCTGGCCGGCGGCCAGCAGCATGACGCCCATGATGCTCTTGGCATTGATCTCACGGCCTTTGGCGGCCATGGTCACATTGCAGCGGAACGGCGCCAGCTCCTGCACCAGCTTGGCAGTGGCGCGGGCATGCAGGCCCAGGCGGTTGGAAACAGTGAGTTCACGTTCAAGCATCGTCGACAATCGCTCCATTGCGAGTGCCTGCCGCGGCTGTGGCAGGCAGTTGATCCAGTCCCTGTTCCGGATAATTCATCACCCGCATCAACATCGGCAGGCTCAGCGCCGAAACCCGGCGTGCCGGGGTGCCCAGACGAGCCAGTTGCCCGGCCAGATTGCTGGGGCTGGCGCCGTACAGGTCGGTCAGGATCAGCACGCCCTGGCCACTGTCCACCCGGCGCAAGGCGGCCGAGGCGAGCGGGAGCAGGACGTCCATATCTGCGTCGAACGGTACTTCGAAAGCTTCGGTCTTCAGCGGCAGGTGCCGCAGTAGACGGGTCGCCACGTCCAGCAGGGCCGTGCCGACACCGGGATGAGTTACGAGGAGAATGCCACAGGTCATTCCCGAACGTTAACAGGTCAACATGAATTGGCGATAGCACGCGTGAAAGACTGCTGTGTTCCGCGGTTCAGCGTGTCGATGCCGGCCGTCGCCGGCACTGCCGCTTTCAGTCCAGTTCGCGGTGGAAGGTCGCCACTTCCGGCCAGCCCTGGTCGCGTGCATGGCGGGCTATGCGCTCGGCCATGTACACCGAGCGATGCTTGCCGCCGGTGCAGCCGAAGGCGACGGTCACATAGCTGCGGGTGTCATTGCCCAGGCGCGGCAGCCAGGTATCGAGGAAATCGACCAGCTGGGCGGCATAGCGCTGCACATCGGGCTGTTCGTCCAGGTGCTCGCGGACGCCGGCATCGCGGCCGGACAGCGGGCGCAGTTCCGGGTCCCAATGCGGATTGGGCAGCACGCGCACATCGAACACGAAGTCGGCTTCGGCCGGCACGCCACGCTTGTAGGCGAACGATTCGAACAGCAGTGACAGCTTGTTGCCGTGGGCCAGCGCGAACTCGGTCACCACCTTGCGGCGCAGCTGGTGCACGTTGAGGTGGCTGGTGTCGATCACCGCATCCGCGGCGGCGCGCAGCGGGGCGGTGAGTTCGCGCTCGCGGGCGATCGCTTCGGGCAGCGACAGCCCGAGCTGGCTCAGCGGATGGCGGCGACGGGTGTCGGCGTAGCGCTTGAGCAGGGTTTCATCGGTGGCATCGAAGAACAGCAGCTGCGCATCCAGGCCGGCGGCCTTGGCGTCTTCGCGCCAGTGCGAGAGCTGGGTCAGGTCACTCTGCGCGCGCACGTCGATGCCGACGGCCAGGCGGCGCGGTGCCTCGCGGCCGGGATCGCCGAGCAGGCTGCGCACGAAATCCGGCAGCAGGTCGATCGGCAGGTTGTCCGAGCAGTAGTAGTCGAGGTCTTCGAAGGTCTTCAGCGCGACCGTCTTGCCGGAACCGGACAGGCCACTGACGATGATCAGGGTGGCGGCGGTCGGGGCGGAGGCGGGGGCGGGAATGGTCATGGCGTGCGGCGTTCCAACATGTTGCTGTGGCGGGCGATGAACATCGCGGCCGGGTCGATGCCCTTGGTCCGCAGGATGTGCAGGCGCGTGGCGGCCTCGGTCAGCACCGACAGGTTGCGGCCGGGCATGACGGGCAGGGTGATCAGCGGCACATCCAGGTCCAGCACGTGGCGGGTACCCGAGTCGCCGGTCAGGCGTTCATAGCCATAGGGGGTGGGCTCGGTCATCGGCTTGGTCAGGTGGACGATCAGCCGAAGGTACTTGTTCTTCTTTACCGCTGTGTCACCGAACATCTCGCGCACATTGAGCACGCCCAGACCGCGCACTTCCAGCAGGTCCTGCAGCAGCTCCGGGCAGGTGCCGTCGAGCACATCCGGGGCGATCTGGGTGAATTCGGGGGCATCGTCGGCCACCAGGCGATGGCCACGGCTGAGCAGCTCCAGCGCCAGCTCGCTCTTGCCCGAGCCAGCTTCACCGGTGATCAGCACCCCGATGGAGTAGATCTCCATGAACACGCCATGCAGGATCACCCGCGGCGCCAGCGTGCGCGCCAAATGGTAGGACAGGTGGTTGAGCAGCTCGTGACCACGCTTGGGCGAGATCCACAGCGGCGTCTGCGATTCGTCCGCAGCCGCACGCAGGTCTTCCGGGCAGGACTGGTTGCGGGTGATCACCAGCGCCAGCGGATGGGACTGCATGATCCGCTCGATCGTTTCCCAGCGCTGGCGCGAATCCAGCGAATCCAGCCAGGCCAGCTCCTCGGTGCCCAGGATCTGCACCTTGTTGGGGTAGATCGCATTGAGGTAACCGGCCAGCGAGGGGCGGCGCGAGACCTTGTTGCCGGCCTCCAGCTCACGGCGTTCGCCCTGCTGGCCGGCGACCCAGCGCAGGCTCAGGCGGTCGCGCTGCTGTTCGAACAGTTCGCGCGCGGTGATGCTGGTATTCATGCGGCACTCGCCGGCGGGGGGAATTCGATGACCCGACGCAGTTCGTCGCCGTCGCGCGCTTCGCGCAGCGCCTGGCGGATGGCCGGCTCGGAGAACAGCTCGGCCAGCTCGGACAGCAGCATCAGGTGTTGATGGGTGTAGTGCGCGGGCACGGCAATCGCGAAGACCAGGTCGACCGGTTCATCGCCGCCGAATTCCACCGGCGATTCCAGCCGCAGCAGGGCGCCGCGGGGGCGCTCGAGCAGGGGGGCACGGCCGTGCGGGATGGCGATGCCGTGGCCGATCGCGGTGCTGCCCAGCGTCTCGCGCTGGCACAGGTTCTGGTACAGCAGCTCGGCGTTGGCTTCGCGGCAGGCCAGCAGGCGGGCTGCGGCCTTCAGCACGCTGTCGCGATCGGCGGCCGGCAGCACTTGCGTGCGGACGGCCGCCAGAAGATCAGTCAGAGGCATGTCGGGGTGGAAACGAGGGCATCAGCCCTCATTGTCGCCCACCGGCAGCGGTTGCGGTGCGTGCTGCTGCTTTTTCTCTTTGTGCTTGATGACCAGGCGGTCGAGCTTGTCGGCCAGGATGTCGATTGCCGCATACATGGTGGGGCCGCTGGCGTCCGCGTGCAGAGTCTGCCCGGGAACATTCACACTCGCATCGGCATGGTGCTCCGGCTTGCGGATCGACAGTTGCACGCGAACCTCGCAGTGCTGGTCGAAATGCTTCCCCAGCCGTTCCAGCTTGGTCTCCACGTACTCATTCAGAGCCGGGGTGATCTCAAGGTGGTCCTTGCCAAACGTCTCGATGTGCATCGGGTTTCTCCTTTGTTCGGATGTGCCAATGAACCTTCCCGCCGGGCGCGGTGGAGCGTCAGACGATTCTTACCCTTTCGTGCGAGGCGGAAATGTTCATGGCTTCACGATACTTCGCCACGGTGCGTCGCGCTACCGGTATTCCCGACGTTTTGAGCAGGTCAGCCAGCTTGGCGTCAGAAAGCGGCTTGCGCGGGTTCTCGTCATCGATCAGGCGGCGCAACATGGCCTGGATGGCGGTACTGGAGGCTTCGCCGCCGCTGTCGGTATCGATGCCGGAGGCGAAGAAGGCGCGCAGGGGCAGGGTGCCGCGCGGCGTGCGCACGTACTTGCGGGCGATCGCGCGTGAAATGGTGGATTCGTGCAGGCCCAGTTCGCCGGCGATCTCGCGCAGGGTCAGTGGGCGCAGCGCCTGTTCGCCGAATTCCAGGAAGGCGGCCTGCTGGTCGAGCAGGCAGCGCATCACCCGCAGCAGGGTCTCGCCGCGGGCCTCCAGGCCCTTGAGCAGCCACCGCGCCTCCTGCAGGTGGGCGCGCATGTAGCCGGCGTCGGCTTCCCCGCAGCGGCGGATCATCTGCTCGTAGCCGCGGTGGATGACCACCTTCGGGCCGGCATGACCGGCCAGGGCGGCACGCCAGACGCCGTTCTGGCGCCAGACCACGCAGTCCGGCACTACGTAGCTGTCGTGGGAGAGTTCGCCGATCTGGGTACCGGGGCGGGGGTCCAGCGAGCGCAGCAGCTGCACCGCGACCTCCACGTCGGCCACCGGCTCGCGCAGCTCATGGGCGATCCCGGCCACACCGCTGCGTGGCAGGCGCTCCAGCGGGCCATCGGCGATACGGCGGGCCAGGGCCAGGCCGGGGGTGTCGGCGGGCAGCACCAGCAGCTGCAGGTCCAGGCATTCGCCCAGCGTGCGTGCACCGACCCCGACCGGGTCGAAGCGCTGGATCTGGTGCAGCACGGTCAGGATTTCAGCCTCGTCGGCCTGGATGGCCGGGCGCAGGGTCTCGGCGATGGTCGCCAGCGGCTCGCGCAGGTAGCCGTCCTCTTCGAACGCGTCGATCAACGCCGCGCCGATACTGCGGTCCCGGGCCGACAGGTGCGACAGGTGCAGCTGCCAGAGCAGGTGGTCGGCCAGCGATTCGGTCTCGGCCACGCGCTCGGCGGCGCTGCCGTTGTCGTCATCGTCGAAGGAGCCGCCACTGCTGCCGCTGGTCCAGTCGCCCTCGCCGGGCGACCAGTCATCACTGGCCGAGACCTGGTGCTCGCCATCGGCGTGGGTATCGGTGGGGGCAGGCGGGGGGCTGTCCTCGCCGGGGCTGGCCTCGAGCGCCGGTTCAGCGTTCTCGGCCCAGTCCAGCAGCGGGTTGGTCTCCACCGCCTCGTTGATTTCCAGCTCCAGCTCGGCGTTGGACATCTGCAACAGCTTGATCGCCTGACGCAGCTGCGGCGTCATGACCAGGTGTTGCCCCATCGATGTCTGCAGCCGTGCTTTCATGCCTGTGCCGAACGGAAGGAAGGCGTTGCGGCGGCCGCTGGATCAGAGCTTGAAGGTGTCTCCAAGGTAGACGCGGCGGACGTCGGCGTTGGCCAGGATCTCGTCCGGCGCGCCCTGTGCCAGCACGCTGCCCTCGTTGAGGATATACGCGCGGTCGCAGATTCCCAAGGTTTCGCGGACATTGTGGTCGGTGATCAGTACCCCGATCCCGCGCTGCTTGAGGTGGGTGACGATACGCTGGATTTCGCCGACCGAGATCGGGTCGACACCGGCGAACGGTTCATCGAGCAGGATCAGGCGCGGCTTGGCGGCCAGCGCACGGGCGATTTCACAGCGGCGGCGCTCACCACCGGACAGGCTGGCACCGAGCTGGTCGGCCACGTGGTTGATCTGCAGTTCGTCCAGCAGGCTGGCCAGTTCCTTCTCGCGGCCGGCCTTGTCCAGGTCCTCGCGCAGCTCCAGCACCAGGCGCAGGTTGTCGGCCACGGTGAGCTTGCGGAACACCGAGGGTTCCTGCGGCAGGTAGCCCACGCCCTGCTTGGCGCGGGTATACATCGGGTCGCCGGTGATGTCCTTGCCGTCCAGCACGATGCTGCCGGCGTCGGTCTCGACCAGGCCGACGATCATGTAGAAGCAGGTGGTCTTGCCGGCACCGTTCGGGCCGAGCAGGCCGACCACTTCACCGGCCTCCAGGGTCAGCCCGAAATCCTTGACGACTTCACGCTGCTTGTAGCGCTTGCGCAGGCCTTTGGCGACGAGCATTACTTCTTGCTCCCGGGGGTCGGTACGGTGGTCTTGGCGGCCGGCGCGGCCGGCGCAGCGGTCTTGTTCTTGGGCTGGATGACGGTGCGCACGCGCGTGCCATCGCCACCGCTGTTCATCTCGCCGGTGCGGGTGTTGTAGGTCATTTTCTGGCCGGCGTTGGTGCCGCGCGCGCTCTTGACCTGGTAGTTGCCGGTCATGGTCAGCACTTCGGCCTTGATGTCGTAGTCGATGCGGTCGGCGCTGGCGTCCATCCAGCTGCCGTCGTCGAGCTGCTGCTTGAGCTTGGCCTGCTTCCCGGTGAACACCGCGCGCACCGCTTCGCCGTCCTTCATGTAGATCTCGGCATCGGCACTGCGCAGATCGAGCGTGCCCTGGGTGACCACCACGCCCTGGGACAGGGTGGTCTTGCCGTCGCCGACCAGCGTGCCCGACTGGGTGCCGGCATCGATGGTCATCGGTTCATTGCGATCGGTGGACTTCGCGCTCACCGCGAAGGCGGGGACGAGAAGACTGATCGCGCAGGCGGCTGCAAATAGGATCTTCATGGAATGGGTCTGTCCTGCCAGAGTGGGGGTCGTGACCAGACGTCAGCCTGGCCGGTGAATAGGGGATTCCTGTGCAACGTGCGCCGGCGCCTGTCCGTGAGGACGTCGCCACGGCGGCGGTGGCTCAGCGCTGGGGCGTGTAACGGCCCTTGGCCTGGCTCAGGAAATGGTAGGTCTTGGTTTTGGAATCCAGCTCGAAGCCGACGCCGGACTGGCTCATGCCCGGGCGGGTCATGGTGACCAGCGCATCGGTCTTGGCGCGGCTTTCGTTCGGGAAGACATCCAGGTGATCGGTACGGAACGTGGTGGGCGGCACGCTGGCGATCTTCGGGCTGTCGCCGCTGACGTTGCCGATCAGCTTGAGTTGATCGCCCTTGGCGCTGACCCAGCCCGTATCGCTGCGCAGCTCCCAGTGGTTGCCGTCCTGGTCGGGCAGCAGGAACAAGGGCGTGGTGATGTTCATGGTTTCATCGCTGCGCGTGCGCTCCAGCAGCGGGGCGCGCAGGGTGGTGGATTCCTTGCCCTGTTCGTCCAGCGCCACGATCTGGAAATCATGCAGGACGTAATCCTTGGTGGCATCGTCGCCTGCCTCGGCCGCGCCCTTGTCGCGATCGTGCAGCGCCAGCCAGCCAGTGAAGACGGCCGCCACCAGCAGACCGATGCCGAGAGAGGTACGCAGGTTCATGCGCCGAACCTCGCCAGCACCGCATCCACGTGACCCTGCGCGGCCAACAGCACGTCGCACAGCTCACGCGCCGCGCCCTGGCCGCCATCGCTGCGGGTCTGCCAATGCACGCGCTCGGCGATCCATGGGTGGGCATTGGCCGGGGCGACGGCCAGGCCGACCGCACACAGGGGACCGAGATCGGGGAGGTCGTCACCCATGAAGGCCACCTGGTCCAGGCCGATCCCGTGCTGCTCGCACAGCGCCTTGACGCTGGCCAGCTTGTCGCCAACCGCGATCTGGGTATCGATGCCCAGGTCCGCGCCACGCTTGAGCGCGGATTGGCTGTTGCGCGCGGTGATCAGCACCGGGTGGATACCGTGGTGTTGCAGCAGTTTCAGGCCGAGTCCGTCCTGCACGTAATACGCCTTGCTCTCGTTGCCGTCCTTGTCGTAGTAAAGCCGACCGTCGGTGAGCGTGCCGTCCACGTCGAAGCAGGCCAGCCGGATACGGCCGGCAGCGGCATGCAGGTGGGACGGGAAACCGGGCAACGGGGAGTAGGGCATCGTCTGGGGGCAGCTCAGCTGAATGGAGGAAGGCAACTGTGGTTTAAACCACCCGGGCCCGCAACAGGTCATGAATGTTGAGCGCGCCGACCAGATGACCGTCGCCATCGACCACCATCAAGCCATTGATCTTGTGGGCTTCCATCAGCTGCGCCGCCTCGGCTGCCAGCTGATCGGCACCGATGGTGCGCGGGCCACGGGTCATCACATCGGCGATCCGCGCGCTGCGCACGTCCAGGTCGGTATCCAGCGCGCGGCGCAGGTCGCCGTCGGTGAACAGGCCGATCAGGTGATTGTCGGCATCCACCACGGCGGTCATGCCCAGGCGCTTGCGGCTCATCTCCACCAGGGCCTCGCTGAGGCTGGCGCCGACGTCCACGCGCGGCAGCTCATCGCCGCTGTGCATGACATCGGTGATGTGCAGCAGCAGGCGGCGGCCGAGGCTGCCGGCCGGGTGCGAGCGGGCGAAATCGTCGGCGGTGAAGCCACGGGCATCGAGCAGGGCCACGGCCAGCGCATCGCCCATCGCCAGCGAGGCGGTGGTGCTGGAGGTCGGGGCCAGCGCCAGTGGGCAGGCCTCGGCCGGCACGCTGACATCCAGATGAACGTCGGCGGCGCTGGCCAGGCTGGACTGCGGGCGGCCGGTCATGGCGATCAGGCGGTTGCCCTGGCGCTTGAGCACCGGCAACAGCATCAGCAGCTCATCGGACTCGCCCGAATAGGACAGCGCCAGCACCACATCGGCCTCGGTGATCATGCCCAGGTCACCATGCCCGGCTTCACCGGGGTGCACGTAGAAGGCCGGGGTGCCGGTCGAGGCCAGCGTGGCGGCGATCTTGCGGGCCACATGGCCGGACTTGCCCATCCCGGTGGCGACCACGCGGCCCTTGCTCTGCAGGACCAGCTGGCACGCCTGGCTGAACGCATCGCCCAGCCGCTCGGCGACCGCGCCCAGCGCATCGCGCTCGATCTCGAACACGCGGCGGCCGCTGGCGACCAGTGCCGCAGCGTCGGCCGGATGGGGGAGTTGGGGCGAGACAGCCATGCGAGCGCCACGTGGAAGAGTAGAATGAGCGCTCATTTTATTAGGAAAGCCCGTTGGACGCCGAGACCATCCGCAATCTGATCGAAACCGGCCTGCCTGGCGCCCGCGCGGACGTGCAGGGTGACGACGGCGTGCACTTCGAGGCCACTGTGGTCTGCGACGCCTTTGCCGGCAAAATGCCGCTGGCGCGCCACCGCATGGTCTATGCGACCCTGGGCGATCTGATGGGCGGGGCGATCCACGCGCTGGCGCTGAAGACCGTCACCCCGGCCGAAGCGGGTTAGTCAGCCGAATGATGGTTGGCTCTACCTCACCGATTACATCAGCCGACCACCGGTCGGCTCTACCTCATTCCAAGTAGATTCCATGGCCAAGATCGTAGTGACCGGCGGCAAGCCGCTGCATGGTGAAGTGAATATTTCCGGCGCCAAGAACGCTGTCCTCCCCATCCTGTGCGCGACCCTGCTGGCCGACGCGCCGGTGGAAATCACCAACGTGCCGCACCTGCACGACGTGGTCACCACCGTGAAGCTGCTCGGTGAGCTGGGCGCCAAGGTCACCATCGACCAGGGCACCCTCTCGCGCGGCAGCGCGATCGTGGTCGACCCGCGCTCGGTCAATCAGCACGTGGCGCCGTACGAGCTGGTCAAGACCATGCGCGCCTCGATCCTGGTGCTCGGTCCGCTGCTGGCCCGCTTCGGTGCGGCCGAAGTCTCGCTGCCGGGCGGCTGCGCGATCGGCTCGCGTCCGGTGGACCAGCACATCAAGGGCCTGCAGGCCCTGGGGGCGGAGATCACCGTCGAGAACGGCTTCATCAAGGCCCAGGCCAAGCGTCTGAAGGGTGCGCACTTCACCTTCGACATGGTCAGCGTCACCGGCACCGAGAACGTGCTGATGGCCGCTGTGCTGGCCGAAGGCACTACCGTGCTGGACAACGCGGCGATGGAGCCGGAAGTCACCGATCTGGCGCACTGCCTGATCGCGCTCGGCGCGAAGATCGAAGGCCTGGGCACCGCCCGCTTGGTGATCGAAGGCGTGGAGAAGCTGTCCGGTGGCCGTCATGAAGTGCTGCCCGACCGCATCGAAACCGGCACCTTCCTGGTCGCCGCGGCGATGACCGGTGGCAAGGTCACGGTCAACCGTGCCCGCCCGAACACCATGGACGCGGTGCTGGCCAAGCTGGTCGAAGCCGGTGCGAAGATCGAGACCACCGACGACAGCATCACCCTGGACATGGAAGGCAAGCGCCCGCGTGCGGTCAACCTGACCACCGCGCCGTACCCGGCCTTCCCGACCGACATGCAGGCGCAGTTCATGGCGCTCAACTGCGTGGCCGACGGTGTGGGCGTGATCAACGAGACGATCTTCGAAAACCGTTTCATGCACGTCAACGAACTGCTGCGCCTGGGCGCGGATATCCAGGTGGAAGGCCACACCGCCATCGTGCGCGGTGCCGAGCAGCTCAGCGGCGCGCCGGTGATGGCGACCGATCTGCGTGCGTCGGCCTCGCTGATCCTGGCCGGTCTGATGGCCGAAGGTGATACCACCATCGACCGCATCTACCACCTGGACCGCGGCTACGAGAACATCGAAGAGAAGCTGTCCTCGCTGGGCGCCACCATCCGGCGTATCGCGGCATGATCCTGCGCGGCCGGTTCACCCGCCGCCGCAAGGCGCTGCTGGTGCTGGTACTGATCGTGCTGGCGTGGCTGGGCTACGCCTGGTACGCCGGTATCGCCATCACCCAGGGCATCCAGCAGGAAGACATGGACTGGAATGCGGATGGCACGGTCAGCCGTACCGAAGTGTTCCAGTCGTTCTATGCGGTTGGCGTGGACAAGAGCGTCGACGGCAACCGCCATTGCAGCACCTATTACTGGCGCGACACGCGCCAGCAGATCCGGGTGGACTGCAAGACGGTGTTCGGCGAGGCCAAGCCGGAATGAAAAAAACGCCCGCGAAAGCGGGCGTTTTTCCTGGTCAGTTCATGCCTTTGATCGTCAGATCCAGTGCATCCTTGCCGCTCTCACGCTGCAGCAGACGCGCCGGCACCGGGAACTCCGGCACGATCCAGGCGATCAGTTCCTTGTTGCCATCGGTCCGCGACACCTTGGTGGCGTCGTAGGACTTGCCGGCCACGGTGATCTTCTCCTTGCCGACCACCTTGTAGGACATCGGCTTGATCCGGCCTTCGTCGACCATGCGGTAGTTCAGCGGTTTGCCGGCCGCCAGATCGCGCGCGATCGCCAGGTTGATCAGCAGGGCATCCATGTCACCGGCCTTGAGCGCGACCGGACCACGGCGGTCCGGCTTGACGTCGCCGGTCCAGGTGGCCTGGTTGCTGCTCCAGTTGTAGGTGGCGTCCACGTTGCGCTTCTTGACCAGCAGCACCGAGCGGTCATTGCTGCTGAGCGGGCGCAGGCGGCCGTTGGCTTCCTCGAACACGGTGTTCTGGCTGAGGTCGGCCAGCTGGTTCTTGACGTTGAGGCTGTAACGCCACTTGTTGGCGCCTTCGCTGGTCAGCGTCATGGTGCCATTGGCCTGCATGCCCATGTAGCTGGCCTGGTAGTCGGCCTTGAACGGCTGCAGCGCCATGGCGGGCAGGCTCACCACGGCCAAGGCGCCAGCGGCGATCCAGGTCAGCGGACGATTCAATGTGGTCATGCTCAGACTCCTTGGTATTCGATCAGGCGCAGATCAATCCGATCTTCGCCATCTTCGCGTTGCAGGATGCGCACCGGCGTGGGAACACCGTTGGCGATCCAGAGGATGGTTTCGTCATTGCCGCCGTTGGTGCGATACACCCGCAGCGCGTTGTAGGACAGATCGCCAACCGGCACGTTCTCGGTGTCCGGCGCGGCCTGGTAGTCATGCTGGCGAACGCGGCCCACGTCCACATAGCGGTAGTGCATCTGCCCGCCCGGACGCGCGTCGCGCATGATCGCCAGGTTCAGCAGCAGCGCGCTCTGGTCGCCCGGCTGCAGCGGGATCGGCTGGCGGCGCTCTTTTTTCAGATCGCCCAGCCACTGCGCGGTGCCAGCCTGCCAGTCGTAGGTGCCGGTGACCTTCTTGCCCAGGAACAGGCCCTTGCGGACGGTGCTCTGGCTCAACGGTACATAAGTGCCGTTGCGGTTCTCGAACACCGTGCTCTGCTCCAGGTTCAGGCCGAGCACGCTGGCGAAGCCGCTGCGGCCGACCACCTGCATGTCCACGCGCCACTGCTGGCCACCGGTGTGGGTGACACGCATGGTGGCATCGCCGGCCTGCTTGCCCTTGTACAGGGCCTGGTAGGTGGCGGTGAACGGCTGCAGCGGCGGTGCTTCCCAGTCCATGGCGGGCAGGGCGGGCAGCGGTGGTGTCGCTGCATCCTGCGCGTGGGCAAGGGCGGCGGTGCACAGCAGGGATGCCATCAGCAGCACGGGCTTGAACAAAGGCGTTCTCATGCGGGCCGGTCGGGGGAGGGGGAGGAGAGGATGCCAGCGCCGGGATCAGCAGCGTGTGTGCGCGCCGCTTATCGGTTCAGCTGTCCGGCGCAATCTAGGCGCAGCGGGCTAAACAGAGGGTGACCGTCGAGCTGGAGCTGACCTGCCTGTTCAGTTACACGACCACTGACCAGCAGCGCCAGGCTGGCGATCAGCAGCGGATGCTCCACGGCCAGCACACGCTGGGCCAGCGTTTCGGCCGTGTCGCCGGTCTGGACCGGCACGCGCGCCTGGGCCAGCACCGTGCCGGCATCGAGTTCGGGTACCACGAAGTGCACGCTGGCGCCGTGCTCAGCGTCACCGGCCTCCAGCGCACGCGCATGCGTGTGCAGGCCCTTGTAGAGCGGCAGCAGCGAGGGATGGATGTTGACCAGGCGGCCATTGAAGCGCGCGACGAAATCAGCGCCGAGGATGCGCATGTAACCGGCGCAGACCACCCAGTCCGGGGCAAACCCGGCCAGTGCATCGCCCAGCGCGGCATCGAAGGCGGCGCGGTCGACGAAGTCCTTGGGTGAACGTGCCCAGCGCTGCTCGGCAGCGACGTGCAGGAGGGCGGGCGCATCGGGCTTGTCCGACAGCACCGCCACGACCTGCGCGTCGAGCTGGCCGGCCGCGATGGCCGCAGTGATCGCCTGCAGGTTGCTGCCGCGCCCGGATGCGAGCACTGCCAGGCGTGCCGGTGCGCTCATCGCGTGCTCCGCCGTGCCATCGGCCAGACCAGCAGGCTGCCCAGCGTGGCCAGAAGCATGTCGGCGTGCGCATCCCACACATCCCCCTGCTGACCGTTGTAGGCCTCGGCCGCCTCGGGCGACAGCAGCAGCGCAATGCCCCATTCCAGCCATTCGTAGGCCAGGCTGGAGCACATCACCGCCATCACCGCCAGGGTGAAGGCCTGGCCGATGCGCAGCGCAGGCCACGTATGCCGCGCCAGTTGCAGCAGCGCCGGGGTGAAACAGACGCCGTACAGGAAATGAATGAGGCGGTCGAAGTGGTTGCGCTGCCAGCCGAAGGCGGCGTCCGGCGACCACTGCAGCGCGGCTTGCAGCCAGGCGTCGTAAGGCACGTTGGAATACAGCCAGCGCGCGGCGATGCAGTGGATGGCGATGAAGCCGCAGATGGCGGCGAACGCGCCGTTGCCCAGCCCCCAGCGGCGGTCTACCCACCACAACGCCACCAGACCGATCACGGTCAGCGAGCTGTGCAGGGTCTGCTCAAGCGGCCACAGCGGCTGGATCCAGCTGGCGGCGAAGATCGCCAGCACGGCGACAAGGGCGAGCTTCTTGGCCATCGAAAACGGACGGGCACTGCGGCCACGGTGGTTCATGCGCGTCAGCCGGCAGGTCAGGGCGTTGAAGGGGGCGGGGTGGCGCCGTGCGCGAAGCGCTCACGCACCGGGGTGCGGGTCAGGGTGACCAGGGTGAACACGCCGAGGAGGGTGCCTAGCGGCATGAACATGCAGCACACGCCGGCGGCGACCATGCACAGGGTATGGCGCTGGCTACGCGCCAGGCAGCGCCCGGCGTAGCCGATCAGGCCGGCCGTGGCGAGCATGCCCAGGAAGAACACCGCGCCCAGGCCGGTGAACATCCAGCCCATCAGCTGGACCTCGCCTGGCGATGAGGCCGTGCTGCCGTCCATCGGCATGGCCCCGCTGAGCACTGCGATGCCCAGCACCAGGTAGATCACCGGGAACAGGGAAAACAGCGCGGTAAAACCGGCCATCACGTAGTGCAGTACCGACAACAGGCGCAACTGCGCCGCCTCGTCCTGGCCGCCACGCGGCGGTGCCGCCGGCAACCGGGGCGGCAGCGGTGGTGGAGCGATGGCCTCCATGCGGGGCTCCATGGGCGCGATCAGCCGATCTTGACGCGCTCGGTACCGTCGGCGACGGTGACCGCGCCAATGGTCCAGTGCTCCAGGCCCTGTGCGGCCATCGCAGCGCCGACCGAGCCGACCTGGTCGGCGGCCACGATCAGCACGAAACCGATGCCGCAGTTGAAGGTGCGCCACATCTCGCTGTCCGCCACGGCGCCTTCCTTCTGCAGCCACTGGAACACCGGCGGCAGGGTCCAGGCGTCGGCCTTGATGTCCAGGCCCAGGCCATCGGGCACCACGCGGATGATGTTCTCGGTCAGGCCACCACCGGTGATGTGGGCCATGCCGTGGATCGCCGCGCCGTGGGTCTTGAGCAGCGCCAGGATCGGCTTGACGTACAGGCGGGTCGGCGCCATCAGCGCATCGACCAGCTTTACGCCGCCGTCCAGCTCCAGATCAGCCGGCTGCCCGGCGCGGTCGTAGATGCGGCGCACCAGCGAGTAGCCGTTGGAGTGTGGACCGGAGGAGGCGATGCCGATCAGCACATCGCCGGCGGCCACGCTGGCGCCGTCCTTCAGTTCGCTCTTCTCCACGCCAGCGACGGTGAAGCCGGCCAGGTCGTACTCGCCCGGGGCATACATGTCCGGCATTTCAGCGGTTTCACCGCCGATCAGCGCGCAACCGGCTTCGGTGCAGCCATTGGCGATGCCGCCCACGACCGCCGCAGCGGTGTCGATGTCGAGCTTGCCGGTGGCGAAATAATCCAGGAAGAACAGCGGCTCGGCGCCCTGGACCAGCACGTCGTTCACGCACATCGCGACCAGATCGATGCCGATCGTGTCATGGCGGCCCAGCTGTTGTGCGAGCTTCAGCTTGGTGCCCACGCCGTCCGTGCCCGAGACCAGGACCGGCTCGCGGTACTTGTTGGAGAGGTCGAACAGGGCGCCGAAGCCACCCAGCCCGCCCATGACTTCCGGGCGGAAACTGCGCTTCACCAGCGGCTTGATGCGCTCGACCAGCTCATTGCCCGCGTCGATATCGACACCGGCGTCGCGGTAGGTCAGGGGAGAGGGGTTGGACGGGGAATTGGTCACGGGCGTCGGCGCTGCGCTGGGGTGAAAGCGCGATTTTAACAGGCCACGTTGGCGCGCAGGCCCTATTCGGGCAACAATTCCCCCCGGATACGCTCAATGGAAGTCCTGATGCGCCGCAGCCTCTTTTTCATGATGTTCCTCGCGTTGTGCCTGCCAGTGGCCTCGATGGCCCAGAGCGGCCTGCGCACCGAAGGCGATGTGGCCAGTGCCAGTGGCGCTTACGAGGCCGAGGTCCCGGTCAACAGCCAGGCCGATTCGGACCGCAACGGTGCCCTGTCCCGGGCGCTGGGCAATGTGCTGGCCAAGCTCTCGGGCGACCGCAGCGTGATGAGCCGCCCCGGGGTGATGCAGGCCCTGCGCAATGCCAAGGATTACGTGGCCAGCTATGACTACCGCCAGGACCAGAGCACCTCGGCCGGCGGCGCACCGAGCTACCGCACCATCCTGGTGGCCCGCTTCCGCGAGGATGACGTCGACAGCCTGATCTCCGCCCTCGGCCTGCCGCTGTGGCCGCAGCCGCGCCCGAAGCCGGTGATCTGGCTGGCCATCGATGATGGCTCCGGCCCGCGTCTGGTGACCGTCCAGCAGGCCAATGCGGCCCGCCCGCTGCTCAACCGTGCCATCGAGCGCGGCTACAAGCTGGGCCTGCCCACGGGCAGCGCGGCCGAGCAGGCGCTGGTCGGCGCGATCTGGCGCCAGGACACGGCCTCCGTGGCCCGTGCCTCCGCACGCTATGCCCCGCCGATGCAGCTGATCGGCAAGCTGTACCGCCAGGGCAGCGGATGGGTGGCCGACTGGGTGTTCGTCGATGGCGGCAAGGAACTGAACAAATGGACCACCAAGGACAGTGATGCCCGCCGCGCCATGGCCGGGGGTGCCGACGGCGCCGCCGACGCGCTGGTCCGCCGCTATGCCAAGGCCGGTGCCGCCACCGGTGCTGCCGGCACGTACACCATCGTCGTGCTGGGCCTGAACAGTGCCGAGGACTACATGCGTCTGGCCGCCGGCCTGCGTGAGACCGCCGTGGTCCGCAACGTCACCCCGGTGCGCGCCTCGGGCGATCGCCTGGAGCTGTCGCTGGAGATGACCACCGGCCTGGCCGGCCTGAACCGCATGCTGGGCGACAACGGCGTGATCGCGCCGACCGCGCCGCTGCCGGTGCCGATCGATGAAACCACCCCCTCGGCCCTGCCGCCGCCTGCCAGCAACGAGTACCGCCTGCGATGATCCTCACCCCCGAAGCGGAAATCGCACAGTTCCTCAGGCGGTTGAAATATGTGCTGGTGGCGCTCGCCGCCGGCTGGGTGATCTGGCTGCTCGGGCCGATCCTCACCCCGTTCGTGTTGGCCTTGGCCCTGGCCTGGCTGGGTGACCCGCTGGTCGACCGGATCGAGGCCACCGGCCGCTCGCGCAACACCGGCGTCGTGCTGGTGTTCGTGGCGATGATCCTGCTGATCACCGCCGCGCTGCTGATCCTGGTGCCGATGATCGAGCGCCAGGTCGCCACGCTGGTGGCGGCGATCCCGCAGGCACAGCAGTGGCTGATGGAAAAGGGCATCCCGTGGTTCGAGCAGAAGACCGGGCTGGAGGTCATGCAGTGGATGGACCCGGACCGGCTGATCGAATGGGTGCGCAGCCACTGGCAGCAGGCCGGCGGCTTTGCCAAGACCTTCTTCGGCTACGTGCAGCGCTCGGGCTTCACCATGGTGACGTGGGTGGTCAACATCCTGCTGCTGCCGATCCTGGCGTTCTACTTCCTGCGCGACTGGGACAAGCTGGTCGAGCGCGTGGCTTCGATGATTCCGCGCAACCATGTCGGCACCATCACCAACCTGGCGCGTGAATCGGATGAAGTGCTCGGTGCGTTCATCCGCGGCCAGTTCCTGGTGATGATCGCGCTGGGCGTGGTGTACGCCGCCGGCCTGTCGCTGGTCGGCCTGAAGCTGGGCCTGTTGATCGGCCTGGTGGCTGGCCTGATCAGCTTCATTCCGTACCTGGGCGCGACCACCGGCATCGTGATGGCCGTCGTGGCGGCACTGGTCCAGGCGCAGGGCTTCGATCTGAAGCTGCTGATCCTGGTCGGCGTGGTGTTCACGGTGGGCCAGCTGCTGGAAAGCTACGTGCTGACCCCGCGCATCGTCGGCGACAAGATCGGCCTGCACCCGGTGGCGGTGATCTTCGCGGTGATGGCCGGTGGCCAGCTGTTCGGTTTCCTCGGCATGCTGCTGGCGCTGCCGGTGGCGGCAGTCAGCAACGTGCTGCTGCGTTATGCACATCAGCGCTATCGCCAGAGCGATCTGTACGCCGGTGAGAAATCGGCGATCGTGCTCGATGCCTATGTGGACAAGCCCGAGATCGTCATCGTGGGCACCCCGAAGGGGCCGGACGCGCAGTGAGTGTCGTTCCGCAGTTGCCACTTGCCCTGCGCTACCCGCAGGACGAGCGGTTGGAGACGTTCATCGGTGCGCCGGACGGCGCGCTGGCGCAGCTGCGCGCCATTGCCGTGGGCGCCGCGCATGACTGGGTGTATCTGGAAGGCGCGCCGGGCACCGGCAAGACGCATCAGGCGCTGGCGATGTGCTCGCTGGCCGAGCAGGCCGGCCGCCAGCCGACCTATCTGCCGCTGAAGGCGGTGGTGGGGCGCACGCGCGCCGCGCTGGAATCGCTGGAAGGCCGCGACCTGGTCGCGCTGGACGGGCTGGATGCGGTGGCCGGGCAGCGCGAAGACGAAGTGGCGCTGTTCGATTTCCACAACCGCGCGCGCGCAGCGGGCATCACCCTGCTGTACACCGCACAGCACGCCCCGGACCAGCTCGGACTGGTGTTGCCTGACCTGCGCTCACGCCTGCAGCAGTGCGTGCGCGTGATGCTGCAGCCGCTGGATGACGAAGGCCGCGCGGCGGTGCTGCGCGAGCGCGCGGCACGCCGTGGGCTGGCGATCGATGAAGCGGCGATCGAATGGTTGCTGACCCGTACCGGCCGTGAGCTGGGCAGCCTGGTCAGCCTGCTGGACTGGCTGGACCGCGAATCGCTGGCGGCCCAGCGCCGCATCACCGTGCCGTTCCTGCGCCAGGTGCTGGAAGACGGCCCGCACCTGATGTAACGGTCGGGGAACGGCGCGTAGATCCACGCCATGCGTGGATGTATCTGGTGCGGGCAGCGCGACTGCCTCAGCCACGCATGGCGTGGCGATACCCTGGCCGGATCAGGCGTCCAGTTCCGCGTCCAGCTGCGCCAGCCGCTCCGGCGTGCCCACATCGGTCCATCTACCCGCGTGATGCTGGCCGGTCACGCGGCCCTGCGCCATCGCATGCCGCAGCAGCGGGGTGAGGCCGAACTGGGGCGGGTTCGCGCTGGCACCGGCCGTAGCGCCGATCACCGCGCGCCATCCATCGATGATCGCGGGGCGGTACACGCCCACACCTGCATAGGTGAGCCGGGCGCTGTCGCCGTCATCGCCGACGCGACCATCGGCGTGCAGGATGAAATCGCCGCGCGGGTGCTGCGCGGGATTGTCGACCAGCACCAGATGCGCATTGCCCGAGGGTGTGCGCGGTAGCGTGGCGAGATCGACATCCGTCCACACATCGCCGTTGATCACCAGGAACGGTGCATCGCCGAGGACCGGCAGTGCGTTGAGAATGCCGCCGCCGGTTTCCAGCGGCACAGCGCCTTCATGGAGGAACTGCAGACGCAGGCCCCAGCGCGCACCGTCGCCGAGTGCGGGCGCGAACTGATCGCCGAGCCAGGCGGTGTTGATCACCACCTCTTCGATGCCGGCGGCCGCGAGCCGCTCCAGATGCCACACGATCAGCGGTTTGCCCCCGGCCACCAGCAGTGGCTTGGGCGTGTGCAGGGTCAGCGGGCGCATGCGCTCGCCTTTACCGGCCGAGAAGATCATCGCCTTCATGGGCGGGCCAGGACCGGTTCTGCGATACGCGCCAGGGCCGGTTTGATGCGCAGCTCGAACAGATCGTGCAGTGGCGCGAGTTCGGGATGGCGCGGCAGCACTTCGTCCAAATAGCGGATGAAGCGCGGTGCATCCTCGAAGTAGTGTCCCTTGCCATCGCGATCGCGCAGGCGCACAAACAGGCCGAGGATTTTCAGGTGGCGCTGCACGCCCATCCAGTCGGCGTCGCGCAGGAACTGCGGCCACGGCCGCATCGGCAGACCGGCGGCCAGGGCGAGCGCGTGATAGCGCGCCAGCCACGCGTCCACACGTTCGATCGGCCAGCTCAGGAACGCATCCTTGAACAGGCTGACCGGGTCGTAAGCGATCGGCCCGCGTACCAGGTCCTGGAAATCCAGCACCGCCGGGCCACCCTCGATGGGCATCAGGTTGCGCGGCATGAAATCGCGGTGGGTCAGCACCTGCGGCTGCTGCAGCGCGTTGTCCATCAGCAGGCGGTGCATGCGCTGCAGGTTCTCGATCTCGCCACAGTCCAGTGCAAGGCCGAGGTGGCGCTGCAGGAACCATTCGTCGAACAGCCCGGCGTCACGCTGCAGCAGCGCCTCGCCGAAGCTGCCCATGCCCTCGGGCACCGGGATCGACTGCAGCCGGATCAACTGCGCGAAGGCGGCATCGAACCAGGCATCGGCATTGTCGTTGTCGATATGGCGGGCCAGGGTCGGGCCACCCAGGTCTTCCAGCAGCAGGAAGCCGTTGTCCTCATCGCGGGCCAGCACCTGCGGCACGCGCACGCCGTTGGGCTCGAGCAGGTCGTGCATGCGCAGCCACGGCCGCACATCCTCCAGCCCGGGCGGGGAGTCCATCACGATGTGGCTGCCGCGCGCGCTGGTGGCGCGCCAGTAGCTGCGGAAACCGGCATCGACCGAGGCACGGTCGAGGGCGGTGGCCGGATCGCCAAGGGCGGCGCAGGTCCACTGCCGGCGAAGGTCGGCGCGCAGCGGATCGGAAGCAGGATCGTTCATGGACGGGTACGTCGAAGCGGCGCCGGATGGCGCGCGGGAAAGAAGAGAGGGGGACGGTCAGCGCTTGCTGCTGAACAGCCGGAGCACGGCCAGCACCGCGACCGCACCGAGGATCGCGCCGATGAACCCGGCAGGCTCGCCACGGGCATACCAGCCCATGTACTGGCCGAACCAGCCGGCCAGCAGGGCGCCGACGATGCCGAGCACGATGGTCAGCAGGCAACCCATGCGGTTGTTGCCGGGCATGAAGAAGCGCCCGAGCAGACCGACGACGAAGCCGACCAGGATGATGTAGAGCCAGCTGGTGCTGCCAAACAGTCCGTTCATGCCAAAGACGTCAGTAGAAGGTGGACGCAGCCTAGCAAGGCCAGGCTGCGTCCGCCAACGTCAGCAGCAGCCGTGGCCGCCGTGACGGGTGCCGCTGTCGGCAGCGACCGGCGAACCGCTGGTCTCGCCACGCAGGCTGGCCGCGTAATGCTCGCTGATCACTTTGGACACGCACGAGGTCACGCGCTTGCCCATCGGGATGTGCAGGAACTCGTTCGGGCCGTGCGCATTGGAATGCGGGCCGAGCACGCCGGTGATCATGAACTGCGCACCCGGGAACTTCTCGCCGAGCATGCCCATGAACGGGATCGAGCCGCCTTCGCCCATGTACATCGCCGGCTTGCCGAAGAAGGTCTGGCTGGCATCGTCGATCGCCTGGGTCAGCCACGGCGCCATCGCCGGGGCGTTCCAGCCGCTGGAGGCCTTCTCCAGGTCCAGCTTCACTTCCGCACCGTTCGGCGGATCGCGCAGCAGGGCCTCCTTGAGCAGCTCGCCGCAGGCTTTGCCGTCGGCGGTCGGGGGCAGGCGCAGCGACAGCTTCACCGCGGTATGCGGGCGCAGCACGTTGCCGGCCGACGCCAGCGGCGGCAGGCCGTCCACACCGGTGACCGACAGCGCCGGGCGCCAGGTGCGGTTGAGCACCAGTTCGGCCAGGTCATCGTTCATCGGGCGCAGGCCGTCGACCATCGGGAATTTCTCGAAGATCGCGGTGTCCACCACTTCAGCGGCACGCTTGGCCTGCTCCTGGCGCTCGGCCGGGATCTCGACATTCATGCCGTCGATCAGGATGCGGCCGGTGTTCTCGTCCTCGATGCGCGAGATCAGCTGGCGCAGCAGGCGGAAGCTGGACGGGATCACGCCGGAGGCATCGCCGGAATGCACGCCTTCGTTGAGCACCTTGACCGAGAAATTGCCGCCGGTCAGCCCGCGCAGCGAGGTGGTGCACCACAGCTGGTCGTAGTTGGCGCAGCCCGAATCCAGGCACACCACCAGCGACGGCTTGCCGATGCGGTCGGCCAGGTGATCGACATAGGCAGGCAGGTCGTAGCTGCCGGATTCTTCGCAGGCTTCGATCAGGATCACGCAGCGCGCGTGCGGCAGGCCCTGTTCCTGCAGCGCCAGCACGGCCGCCAGCGAACCGAACATCGCGTAGCCGTCATCGGCGCCGCCGCGGCCGTACAGCTTGTCGCCCCGCAGCACCGGAATCCACGGGCCCAGGTCGTCGTCCCAACCGGTCATTTCCGGCTGCTTGTCCAGGTGGCCGTAGAGCAGGATGGTGTCGTCGCCGGTCTCGGCGCCGGACGCCGGGATTTCCAGCAGCAGCAGCGGGGTGCGGCCTTCCAGGCGCACGACCTCCACGGTCAGGCCGGGCAGGTTCTGGGCGCGGGCCCAGGTTTCCATCAGGGTGACGGCCTGTTCCATGTAGCCGTTGGCGACCCAATCGGCGTCGAACATCGGCGATTTGTTGGGGATACGGATGTAATCGACCAATTGCGGGACGATTTCGTTGTCCCACTTTTCACTGACGAATTGGCCGAGCTTGGCGCTGTCCATCTGAACTCCGGAGTGCTTTTGACAAGTGCCGCCATTCTACGCCTGCGGTGGGGTAGGTATTTCCCTACATCACGTCGGGTGTTAGGCCTGCTGTGTGAAGGTGCTGTGGACGATAGGCTGTGTGTATGTGGCGAGGGACGCTGGAACCTTCGACAGGATTGCCGGCAGGGGCCGGTTCCGAGCCACAAGGAGTTGCACAGTGGGACCTTGGTTTTCGTGCAGGGCGCTGTTGCTGGGACTGCTGTTGAGCGGAATGGCCTTCGCGGCCGATCGGATCAACATCAATACGGCGGATGCGTCGACGCTGCAGCAGGGATTGGCGAACGTGGGCCCGATGAAGGCCGAGGCGATCGTCGCGTACCGGCGACAGCACGGCCCCTTCGAACACGTCGAGGATCTGGCGCGGGTGAAGGGGATAGGGACAGCTACCGTCGAACGGAATCGACAACGGATGACGACCGGGGCCAGGCAGGCGCCGGCCGAGGCACCGCCCAGGAGGGCAGCGCCGGCCTCCGTACCAAGGCGCTGAAAAACAGGACAGGTCGGGACAGGCAGGACGCCGGTCACTGGTCGCCACGGCAGGATGCCGCGGCGGCACCGACAGCTGCAGGGAGGCGGCACGCAGGGAGGCGGCGCGGAAGGATTGGCGCGGACCCACCAGGACGGTGGCATCCAGACCCCGGGAAGGGCTGAGATGGCGGAAGCATATACGGCCGAGTGCAGGACGCATGGCCGGCACCCAGACTGGGCAGGATGCACAGGGGGAAGGCGGGATGCCGACAAGGATGTATCGATTGCCCGGTTCGCACAGGAGGTGTGGCCGGGCAATGCTTTTTGGGGCGGCTGAAACGGATCGCGGGGTTTCGCGATCGCGTGCCGGCCGTTCGTGTAGCGTGACCGCATCTCTTTGAATGGATGCATGACATGGCAGTACGCAGCACGCTGTTGAGTCTGGCGCTCGGGACGCTTCTGGCGACCGGGATGCTTCCCGCCACGGCCGCCAACGCGGCGCCGACGGCAGCCACGACCACGCAGGCCCCGCGCGGGCCGACCGATCTCAAGCCCGGCGAATTCCTCTGGCATCCGGAAATCTCCCCGGCCGGCCCGATCGTGCTGGTGGTCAGCCTCGATGAGCAGCGCGCCTACGTGTACCGCAACGGCATCGCGATCGGCATGAGCACGATCAGCTCGGGCAAGACCGGGCATGAAACCCCGACCGGTGTGTTCACGATCCTGCAGAAGGACAAGGACCACAAGTCCAACCTCTACAACAGCGCGCCGATGCCCTACATGCAGCGCCTGACCTGGGACGGCATCGCGCTGCACGGCGGCAGCCTGCCCGGGCACCCGGCCTCGCACGGCTGCGTGCGGTTGCCGCAGGCGTTCGCGCAGAAACTGTTCGGCGAAACCCATCGCGGCGACACCGTGGTGGTGGCCGATGCCAAAAGCGCGCCGATGACGCTGGCCTATCCTGCCGTGCTGGCGCCGGTCAGCAGCACCGGCACGCCGCTGGTGGAGAGCACCGACGCGCCCGCGCACTACTGGAACGATGCGGCCGCGCCGGCAGGGCAGGTTGGCATCCTGGTCAGCCTGCACGATCAGCGCCTGTACGTGCTGCGCGATGGTGTGCTGATCGGCGAATCGCGGCTGGAAGCAAAGGCGTTGCCGGCGTTTGAGGGCACCACGCTGTTCGTGATGGGGCAGGGCTACCAGGACAACCCCAGCCCGCTGGACCCGCACCGCCCGCTGCACCGCTGGACCGCCTATCCACTGCTGGGCCAGACCGCCGCCAATGCCACCCCGGACCTGCTCGCCACCCCGAGTCTGCCGATGGCCCTGCCGCCGGAATTCGCCGAGCAGCTGTACAGCGTGCTGGTGCCTGGCACCACGTTGCTGGTGACCAGCCTGCCAGCAGTACGCCCGGTGGCCGATGAACAGAACCTGCAGCCTGTCTTGGAATCCGATGCCGGTGGGTCCACTTTGTAAGGGTTGCCTCCGGTTGGTGTGCTGCCCATGCGTGTAGTGAAATTGCTGCCCGCCGCGTTCTGCGGCCTGATTGCGTCCGCCACGGCAGGCGCGGCCAGCCCTGCGCCGGCGCCTGGCGGTAACCCGGTGCAGATGGCCGAGATGCTGGCCAGGGCGGCGCCGGCGGCGGACAAGCACGTATTGCAGTTGGCGGCACGCGCGATGCACTGTGCCCTGCGTCGCCCGGAACTGGGGGTCGATCCGGGCAAGTTGAGCGTGATCGATTACTCACGGCCATCGACAGAGCCGCGCATGTGGATTTTCGATCTCAGCCGCCAGCGGCTGCTGTTTGAAGAGTGGGTCGCGCACGGGCGCAACAGTGGCGACAACCGCACCCAGCATTTCTCCAACAAAGACGGCAGCTTCATGTCCAGCCTGGGCGCGTTCACCGCCAAGGAAACCTACATGGGCGGCAACGGCTATTCGTTGCGCCTGGACGGGCTGGAGCCGGGCTTCAACGACCATGCCCGCGACCGCGCGATCGTCATCCACGGCGCGCCGTACGTGAATCCTGCGATCGCGCGCCTGCAGGGCCGCCTGGGTCGCAGCCTGGGGTGCCCGGCGGTGCGGCTGTCCGTGGCGCGGCCGCTGATCGACAGCCTGCGCGGCGGCACGATGGTGTTCGCGTATTACCCGGACAAAGACTGGCTGGCGCGTTCGCGCCTGCTGGAACCCGATTGCGGCGGCGTGTCCTGACAGGACTGCGGTGCGTTGGCTGAGGCACACTAGCCGCATGTCGACCGATCCCGTCCTGAGCGCGGCCAGCCGCGTCATTCCATCCTTCGAATACCGCCGCGAACGCTGGCGCAATGGCCAAGGCTGGACCCGCGAGATCCTGCGCGTACCCGACAGCGAGGACTGGCAGGTGCGCCTGTCGATCGCCGAGATCGAACAGGACGCCGCGTTCTCCGCGTTTCCCGGCATCGATCGCGAACTGGTGCTGCTGCGTGGTGAAGGACTGCGGCTGCGTTTCGCCGATGGCGCGCTGCACACGCTGATGCCGCCGCACGACCGCCTGCGGTTTGCCGGCGAGGCGCAGCTGACCGGTGAACTGATCGACGGGGTGACCCACGATTTCAATCTGATGTGGCGGCGCGATGCCGTGCAGGCCGAGCTGCTGCACCGGCCGCTGGTGGGCAGCATGTTTTTCTTCACCGAACCCGGCGTGGCATGGGCGATTCATCTGCTCGCCGGCCAGGCCGAATTTGAAGGCGAGCCGTTGCTGGCACCGTTGACCGCCGGTGATACCGCCTGGCTGGCCGCGGGTGAACGCCGCCGGTTCGCATTGCGCGGCGGCGGCGAATTGTTGGCGATCCGTGTGAGTGCGGGTGGCAACAGCGCCTGAGGTGCTGCAGGCGACCCTCAGTACACGTCGCGCCGATAGCGACCGGCGACGATCAGCGCTTCTTTCCCGTCGCGGCCCAGCGCCTGCTCGATCACCGCATCCACCGCCGGGGCCATGCCCTGCAGGCTGCCGCAGACCAGAATCGTGGCGCCATCGTTTACCCACGACTGCAGTTCCCGGATACGCGCCTGCAGCCGGTCCTGCACGTAGTGATGTTCGCCACCGTCGCGACTGAACACGGTATCCAGATGGGCGATCCAGCCGTCACGCTGCCAGGCGCGCAGGTCGTCGCCGAAGAAGAAATCGTGCGCGGCGGTGCGTTCGCCGAACAGCAGCCAGTTGCGGCGCGCGCCGGCGCTGATGCGCTCGCGCAGGTGCGCGCGCAGGCCGGCGATGCCGGTGCCGTTGCCGATCAGGATCAGTGGGGTTGCCGCCGGGACCCCATGGAAGTTCGGGTTGCTGCGGAAGCGCAGATCGATGCGGCCGTCCAGCGCGGCGTGATCGCACAGCCACCCACTGCCCAGGCCGGGAGTGCCATCAGGACGCAGTTGCCGGCGCAGCAGCAGCTGTACCTGGCCTTCGGCGGGCAGGCTGGCGATGGAGTACTCGCGGTGCGGCAGCGGGCGTAGCGCGGCCACCAGTGCGGCGGCGTCGGCAAAGGCGGCCGTCTCGTCGCTGCTGGGCAGATGCGCCCGCGCGAGATGCGCCCGCAGCGGCTGTCCAGCGATCTCCGTATCGCCCTCCCAAGGCGTATCGCGCAGCCAGGCCTCGACCTCGGCCGGCGCATGCTGTGGCCCGATTTCGACCACGTCACCGGCCTGCCACGCCGGCAGCACGCCATCAGCAGGCACCAGCGTGACGCGGTACGTCGGCGCGCCCGGGCTGCCCGGGTTTTCGAGGTGCCGCGCCTGCAGTTGCCACGGCAGGTACTCGGCCGGCGCCCAGTCGGGCAGCTCGGTGGCTTCACCCCCGAGCTGGCCCAGCAGTTGTTGCCAGTGGCGCAGCGCGCCGGGATCGGCGTTGTCCACCTCGACCGTATCAAACAGCGGGTGCGCACCGTGCTGGCGCAGCCACGCATCGAGCTGGTGGCCAAACGCGCAGAAGTGCCCGTAGCTGCGATCCCCCAGCGCCAGCACGCCGTACTGCAGGTGTGGCAGTGCCAGCGCCTGCGGCATGACCTTGCGCAGGAAGGGCAGCGCATGATCCGGCGCATCGCCTTCGCCGGTGGTACTGACCACGAACAGCACCTGCCCGCTGCGCTGCAGAAGCGCGGCGGTCACCGCATGCAGTGCGCGGATGCGGACCGGCAGGCCGGCAGCGCGCAGCGCCTGCGCACTGCGTTCGCACAGCTGCTGCGCGAAGCCGGTCTGGCTCGCCCAGACCAGCAGGATCGGGGCGGCTTCGTTGTCGGCCACGCGCTCCTCTCGCGGGCGTCCACGCCACCAGATCAGCGTGCAGAACGCCGCATAGCCCACCAGGCTGCCCGCTGCCCAGCGCCACTGCCAGGCCAGCGGTGCGCTCTGCCACCACGCGTCGCCCAGATGCAGGCGCAACAGGGCCCAGCCAATGACGGCCAGCAACAGCATCGCCGCCAGGTTGCCCAGCCACGAACGCGAAGGACGCGGCGTCATGCGGCGCCTGCGCGGTCGTCGGCGAGCAGTTGTTCGAATGCGGGGCTCATGTGTTCCTCGATGCCGTGCGCACCACGGCTGACAAAGCGTGCGGCCAGTGCATGGGTACGTGCAAATGCGATGCCGTCGTCCCGGCCCATCACCGTCAACGCAGTGGCCCAGGCGTCGGCCTGCATGGCGCTCCCGGCGACCACGGTGACCGCCGCCGCCGCGCGCGTGACCGGTGCACCGATGCGCGGATCCAGCGTGTGGCTGAACTGCTCGCCGCCGTGTTCGAAGTGGTGCCAACGATCGCCGGAAGTGGCCGCGGCGCGCTCGGTCAGCGCCAGCACGCGCGGCGGATGGTCTGACTGTGCATCGTCTTCCGGCGAGGATTCCACCAGCACGCGCCAGGGTTGATCATCCGGCTTGCGACCAAACCCATGCAGCTCGCCACCGACGTCCACCAGCGCTGCGTGCACGCCGTTCTGGCGCAGCCACGCGCTGACCTGATCGACACCAAAGCCCTTCGCGATCGCCGACAGGTCCAACGCCAGCCCGCCAGGTTGCAGCAGGCGACCGGGCTGCCAACGCAGCCGTTCCCAGCCACACCGCGCGCGGGTCGCGGCGAGGGTGGCAGCGTCGGGAATGCGCTGTGCCTGTGCCTGTGCACCGAATCCCCACAGCGCCACCAACGGGCCCACGGTGGGATCGAAGGCACCGCCGCTGCGCTGCGCGATATCCAGTGCGCACTGCATCACCGTGTCGAACAACGGTGGCAGCGTCTGCCATTCACCGGCTGCTGCACGATTGAAGCGTGAGATACCGCTGTCGACTTCCCACGTACTCATCTGCGCGACCACTGCGTCGAGCTGTGCCTGGATGCCGGCATGCAACGGGTGCAGGTCACGGCTGCGCGCCACGACCAGTTTTACCTGCCAGGTGGTGCCCATGGTGTGGCCGCCGAGGCTGGCGATGTCGACATCCGGGTTGTTCATGGGGTGGGCACGTCGGGACCAGTAAGCCCGATGGCCGGACTGCGTCAGGTGAAAAGCCCCCTGTCGTGTCCGACGGGGGCGCGGTGGGGTGGACGGCGCAATGCACGTCGAACGGGGTTACTCCGGCAGCACTTCCAGCGTGGCCACGTAGCTCAGGCGACGCTTCTTGGCTTCCTTGATCGACGTCTTGCTGTCCTCGGTGCCGGTCTCCAGCCAGTACATGCCCGCTTCGGGCCAGGTGACGGCGAACTCGCCCTTGGCATCGGTGCTGACCTTGATCTCTTCCTGCGCGTTGCGGTAACGCGTACCGCCACGGGTGATCTCGAAGTCCAGGCCGGCGGTTGGCTTGCCGTCGACCAGCACGCGGAAGCGCGCGGCTTCACCGGCGACCAGATCGTTCGGGTGGGCCAGCGCGATCATCTCGATGCCCTGGTTGGTCGGCTTGAGCGCGGTGTCGTTCGGGGTGCCGTTGGTGACGAAGGTTTCCACGCGACCCACCGACTGCGACACCTGCAGGTTCCTGGCGTTCTTCGGCACTTCGGTGGCGAAGGTGGCCGGGGTACCGCGCCAGCGCTTGGGCTTGCCGTCTTCTTCCCAGCTGGCCGACAGGCCGTTGTTGACCGTGGCCAGGCGGTAGGTGCCCTGCTGGGTCAGCTCGACATCGAACACGCTGCGGAACTTGCCGGTCGCCGTGTTCTGCGGCTGCACGGTGGTGCCGTCCGGCGCAGTGATGACCAGGCTGTCCAGGCGCAGCGGCACATGGTTGAAATAGAACAGGTCGTTGGAGACCGCCGCGTCGACGGTGATCCACGGGTTGGTGCCCGCGATCACGGTCTGCGAGGGCTGCAGCCAGGCCTTGTGGGCCAGGGCGGAGAACGGAAGTGCGGCGGCCATGGCGGCGGCGAGGACGAGCGTGCGCTTCATCGAAAAACTCCAGGTGGATAGGGGATCAGGGCTTGGCGGTCAGGGTGACCAGGCCGAGTTCGGTCGCGCCCTGGGCCTTGCCCGACTGTGCGGACGTGACCGGCCAGGTGAAGGGGATCTTGAGCAGTTCGCGGCCGCCGACTTCGCGCACCGCTTCCACCACGAGGGTGTAGTTGCCCGGGGCGAGTGCCTTGAGCGCCGGCTGCTTGTCGCTGAAGGAGAGCGCGTGCTTGCCGACCGGGCGGGTCGGGCCGGTCACGCCGTCCACCGGCACCTCCAGGGTGCGGCCGCTCTTGCGCCACCACTGGCGCAGGTCAGGCAGCCACTTGGTGCCATGGCCCTCACTGTTGCCGGTCTGCTGGTACCAGACCGACAGGTTGGCGGCGACCTTCTGGTCGGCCCCTTCCAGCCACACGGCCACATACGGGCGGTGGTACTCGGCCACGTTGAGCTTGGGCACCTCGACGTTGATGTCCAGGGTGGTGGCATAGGCCGGCGAGGTGGCCAGCAGGCCGCTCAGGGCGATGGTCAGGGTGACGCGCATGGTGCGGCTCCGGAAAGAAAGGTCAGTGGATGAGGATCAGGGCGATCAGCAGCGGGATCAGCAGGCCCAGGCCGACCAGCGGCCAGGTCATGCGGCGCTGGCGGGCATGCAGGTGCAGCAGGAACAGGCCGGTGATGCAGAACACCAGGCAGGCCACGGCGAAGATATCCAGGAACCAGCCCCAGGCTGGCCCGGCATTGCGCCCTTTGTGCAGATCATTGAAATAGGACACCCAACCGCGCGCGGTGGATTCGTACTCCACGGCGCCCGAAGCGCGGTCGATGCTCAGCCAGGCATCCGCGCCCGGGCTGGGCATGGAGAGATAGATTTCGCCATCGGACCATTCGGCCGGGCGGCGCCCGATCGAGATGCCGAGCTGCGCATCCAGCCAGCGGCTGGCCACGCGCGGGATCGGTGCCTTGCCATCGGCGCGGTCGCCAAGCTTGCCGAGCAGGTCGGCAGGCAGCTCCAGCTGGCGGCTGACCACCTCCGGCGTGGCTTCGATCCTGGAGGCGTGGTTCAAGGTGATGCCGGTCGCGGCGAACAGCAGCATGCCGATCAGGCACACCGCCGAGCTGATCCAGTGCCACTGGTGCAGCGTGCGCAGCCAGAAGCCGCGGCGTTGTTGTTGCACGCTGGAAGAAGGAGCGCTGGTGGCCACGGTCGGGAGAGAGAGTACTGAGGGGCGAATTACACCATTGATGAGAATGGTTCGCAATTTGTGAAAAAAGAAGGCAGCGTTCCGTCGCCGGCGCGCTGCCCGAGGTCAAGGCCAGCGGCGACGTCACTCAGGACGTCGCCGCGGTGTGCCTCAGAACTTGGCGTTCAATGAGATCCAGTAGCTGCGACGCTGGTCCTTGGTGGAGTAATCGTCCACGCAGCTGAACTCGCTGTCGCTGATCAGCACGCAGGACTGCGAGACGAAGTCCTTGTCGAACAGGTTGTTGACCCGCGCGTTGACGGTCAGCCATTTGTTGATGTCCCAGCTGCCGCCGAGGTGGAAGATCGTGTAGTCCTCGTAGTAGCGGGTCTGCGAGCTGCTCACGCCGCCGACGTTGCTGACCAGCGTGTCGCGGTAGCGGTCGTAGCGGCCTTCGCCGATCAGCGACAGGCTGACCGCCTCGCTGATCTGCCAGTTCAGGCTCGCATTGGCCATGTGCTTGGCCGGGTTGCCGGTGATCGGCAGGCCCTTGCCGGTGCCGCTGGTCTGCTCGCTCTTGGTCCAGGTGTAGTTGCCGCGCAGCTGCAGGTTGTCCAGCAGATCCACCTGGGCCGCCGCTTCCACGCCGCGGGTTTCGGCCTTGTCGATGTTCACACTCTGGCCGAAGGTGCTGTAGCCCAGCTCGGCCCAGCCCGGGCCGATGTCCACGCAGTAGCTGCCATCGTTCGGGGCGACTTCGCAGTTGGCGAAGGTGCCGCCGCTGGCGATCTTGTCGTCGAACTTGTTGAGGAAGCCGGTGAGGTTGAAGCCCCAGCGATCGCCTTGGTAATACGTGGCGATCTCATAGTTGGTGCTGGTTTCCGGCTTGAGGTTGGGCGAGCCGACCAGCGGGGTGACGCCTTGGCCGCCGAAGCCGACGATGCCGGGGAACAGCTGGTCCGGACGCGGCGTCTTGTAGCCGGTGCTGATGCCGCCCTTGACGGTCCAGGCATCGTTGGCATTCCACACCAGGTAGGCGCGCGGGCTGACGTGACTGCCGAAGATGTTGTGATCGTCATAGCGCACGCCGACCGTGGCGGTCAGGGTATCGGTCAGCGACCAGTTGTCCTCGGCGAACAGCGCCCACATGCGGTGCTGCTGCTTGACGTTGTTCTTGTAGCCGTTGCCGTCCATGCCGAACACGCCATCGACCATGTCGGTGTCGTTGTACTGGCCGCCCACGGTGAGCTTGTGCGCGCCGAAGGCGAGATCGAGCATGGTGTCCAGCACGTTGCCCTCCAGCTCCATCGTGCGCAGCGGGCGCGGCAGGAAGGCCTGCAGGCGCGCCAGTTCGGCGGCGTTGAGCGCGCCCAGCCCGTTGCGTGCACCCGCCGCGCAGTTGGCGGCGGCGCCGGTGCGGCGGCAGACGTCGTTCCACAGGCCCTGCAGATCGGCGCGCTCATCCAGCGTCAGCGGCAGCGAGCGGCCGAGGTTGTTGCTGGTGATGTGGGTCAGCGTGGTCTGCCAGGTGCCGAACTCATAGCGGCCCTGGTGGGTCAGCGCCAGCTGGTCGCGCTCATAGCGCTGGTAGGCGGTGTAGCCCACGCGCGGCTGCACCACGCGGCGGGTGATGTTGCCCGGACCGTTCGGGTTGCGGATCGTCGCATTGCCCACGCGCCACAGGCTGGCCAGGCTGTCCAGGGTGCCGGTCTGGCCTTCGCTGTTGTCGTACTTCTGGCGCGACACGTCGTAGTCCAGCCACAGCTCGTGGTCGTCATTGACGATGAAGTTCAGGCGCAGGCCGGTGTTCCAGTTGGTGTTGGCCACGGCCTTGCCGCCGCCACCGAAGCCGATGCTGCGCGACCACATCGTGCCGTCCGGCAGCTGGAGGTCATCCCATTCCGGGTTGGAGGCTTTGGCGTCGTAATAGCTGCCGCGCACCGACAGGCCCAGGCGGTCCTTGATCAGGGGGCCGCTGAGGTAGACATCGGTGCTGCGTGCATCACCGAACTGATCGTCCTGCTGCAGGGTGAAGCCCTGGGTGACCGCGCCATGCCATTCGGTCTGGTTGCGGCGGGTGATGATGTTGATCACCCCACCCATCGCATCGGAGCCGTACAGCGTGGACATCGGGCCGCGCACCACCTCGATGCGTTCGATCGCGTCCAGCGGCGGCATGTACGAGAACTGGCCACCACCGAAGTTGTTCGGGTACAGGTTGCCGGCATTGCTCTGGCGGCGACCGTCGATCAGCACCAGGGTGTAATCCGAGGGCATGCCCCGCATGGAGATGGTGGCGCGGCCGTTCTTGTCGGTCGGCTCCATGCCCACATCGATGCCTTCCACGTCGCGCAGCGCATCCACCAAGCTGGTGTACGGGCGCTTGCTCAGCTCTTCGCGGCTGATCACGCTGATGCTGGCCGGGGCATCGGCGATCTTCTGCTCGAAGCCGGCGGCGGTGACGACCACCTTGTCCAGCGTGGTCGGACCGGCGGCCTCGCCGTTGGCGAAGGCCGGGGTGCTCAGCGCACCGAGCAGGGCGATGGACAGGGTGCAGCGGGACAGGGACATGCGACGACGATGGCGCTGGGCCATGGGGGTAACCTCGGCAAGGAGAAAACGGAGGCGACGTGGCAGGCCGCAGGGCGGCAGCACGCGCAGGCATCAGGAAGGCCCGGAACGGGCAGAACACACACAAACGGGGCAGGCGCGATGGCGCCGCCGGCGGCCGGATTCAGCCCTGCGGTGGGGCCTGGCCGCGCTGGACGCGCAGACCGGGTGCAGCGGGCAGCGGCGTGGCCGGTGCCGAATCAATGGCCGGCAGCACCCGCGGCGGCTGTGCCACCAACGTGGCCATCAGCGAGTCCAACGATTCCACGACCGGTGGCAGCGACGGCTGCGTCGGTGGCGTCGGGGCAGGGCGCGCGCTGGCGACACGGCGCGGCTTGGCCGGGGCTTCTTCCTGCGCGGTGGTCTCACCGCCGCCGGCAGGACGCTCGTCCATCGGCATCTGCAGGACCATCACGGTGCTGCCCGGGGCAACGCGCTCCAGTACCGGCAGGCCGGCCAGCAGCAGCGACAGCAGGCCCAGCCACGCCAGCACGGTCGACAACGCGTGCTGACGCCCGCGCATGGCGGGAGCAAAGCTGCGATGGCGGTGTGGATGGCGCAAGACGAGCCCCTGTGAAGCGGCCAGTCGATCAGCCGACCGGCAACGCGGCGGGATTGTAGGTGAGATTCGTTAGCGGACGCAAATGAGAATGATTAATGGTTGCCGCCGCGAGAGGAGGCAGAGCCCGGTATCAGGCGACCAGCGCCCGGATCGTGGGATGTGGCGAGGCCGCCAATGTGGGCCGCACGTGGGCCAGAAACGACGGGCTGCCTTGGGCGAGTGCGCGGCGCAGCCACTGCGCCGCACCGTCTACGTCGCCGGCGGCGAGCAACAGGGAGGCGTGGCTCGCCTGGCCACGGAAGTCGCCGGCCTCGGCCGAACGCAGGTACCAGGCCGGTGCCGCTGCCGGATCGGCGTCGACCCCGATACCGTCCTCCAGACAACGGCCGACCAGATTCATCGATTTGGCATGGCCAAGCCGTGCGGCGCGCAGGTACAACGCGAACGCGGCCTCTTCGTCGCGGGCCACGCCTCGCCCGGTAGCCAGCAGGTTGGCCAGGTTGTACAGACCCCAGTCCAGCTCGGCATGGGCCGCCTTGCGGTACCAGACCGCCGCCAGCGCCGGGTTGATCGGGGTGCCGGTGCCGAGTTCGTGGCAACGGCCGAGCATGTTCATCGCGATGGCCAGGCCACCGTTGGCGGCGCGCTCGAACCAGAGCACGGCCGCGGCCGCATCAGCCGCGATACCGCGGCCTTCCATGCGGGCCTGGCCGAGCAGGAACTGCGCCTGTGGATCGCCGCGCTGGGCGGTGGTCTCCAGCGTGGCGAGCGCGGCGGCCGGATCGTGCCGCAGCTGGTCGGCCATTGCCGCCACGTCCAGTGCAGGGGAGGCGGCCTCAGACATCGGCCCACTGCCGCAGCAGGTTGTGATACACGCCGGTGAGGTTCACCAGCGCAGGGTGTTCGGGGTGGTCATGGGTGAGCCGGCGGATCGACACATCCAGATCCCACATCAGGCGCCGCTGGCCGTCATCGCGCAGCATGCTCTGGATCCAGAAGAACGAGGCCAGCCGCGTGCCCGCGGTGACAGGGGTGACCTGGTGCAGGCTGGTGCCGGGGTACAGCACCATGTGGCCGGCCGGCAGTTTGACCCGCTGGTTGCCGTAGGTGTCTTCGATCACCAGCTCGCCGCCCTCGTATTCGTCCGGATCGCTCAGGAACAACGTGGCTGACAGGTCGGTACGGATCGGCTGCGGTTGTCCCGGAACGGTGTAGTCGTAGCGCACCGCGTTGTCGACATGGAACCCGAAGGTCTGCCCCGGCTGATAGCAGTTGAACAGCGGCGGGAAGATGCGACGTGGCAGCGCGGCCGAGAAGAAGCTGCTGTTGCGGCCCAGTGCATCGAGGATGGCCGAGCCGACCGCACACGCGGCCGGATCGGACTCGGGCAACTGCAGGTTGTGCTTGGCCTGCGCGGACTGGTAGCCCGCCGTCAGGCGGCCGTCGGTCCAGCCGGCCGTGGCCAGCTGCTGGCGGGCCTGGGTGACCTGCTCGGCGGTGAGGACGTCGGGGATGTGCAGCAGCATGGCGGGCTCCAGCCCCTCCCGCACGGGCGCGCGGGAGGGGGCGTATCGCTTAGAACTTGAAATTGAAGGCCAGCGTTGCCGAACGACCCGGCGCGATGGCGGCGTAGTGCGAAGCGTACGCCTTGGTGAAGTAGGTTTTGTTGGTCAGGTTCTGCACGTTCAACTGCAGGTTGTAGCGCTCGCTGAAGGCGTAACCGACCATCGCATCCCAACGGGTGTAGGACGGCACCCACTTGGTGTTGTTGACGTTGCCGTAGACCTTGTCCACGTAGTTGGCACCGGCGCCCACGCTCAGGCCCGGCACGAACGACGGCGCCCAGGTGGTCCACAGGCTGGCGCTGTGCTTGGCGGTGTTGGGGAACGCGTTGCCGTTGAACGGCGAGGGCACGTAGACGCCGTTGACCAGCGCAAAGCCGTTGTCCTCGACCACGGCATCCAGGTAGGTGTAACCACCGAAGACCTGCCAGCCCTCGACGATCGTGCCGCTGAAGCCCAGCTCGGCGCCCTTGACCTTCTTGGTGCCAGCGTTCTGCGTGGTGCCCGCATCGCTGGTCACCCGCGCGTTGCTCATTTCAGTCTGGAAGATCGCACCGGTCAACGACAGGCGCGCATCGAACAGGTCCCACTTGGTGCCGAGCTCAAGGTTGCGGCTGCGCTGCGGCTTGAGGTCCTGGATGGTGGCACTGATGCCGTCGGCGCCGTCGCCGCCGTCCACGCCGACCGGGGTCGAGGAGGTGCCCCAGGAGACGTAGATGCTGCCGTTTTCCACCGGCTTGAACACCAGGCCCGCCTGGCCGTTCCAGAACGAGGTGTCGTTGCGCAGATGCTGCACGTTCGCGGCGGCGGCCGGGTTGAACTGATGGGTGTTGTAGTCGTCGAAGCGCGCACCGAGGTTCAGCATCCACTGCTCGCTGAAGCTGATGGTGTCGAACACATAGGCCGACTTGGTGCGGGTGGTCTGGCGCACGTCGCGGGCCGGATCGCTGCGGGTGACGGTGTGCGTGGCCGACCACGGATCATTCGGATTCGGGTTGGTCAGGTCGGTGCAGTTGTAGCCGGTGGCCGCGCCGGTGGTCGGGCAGCTCTGGTTGCCGGTCAGTGGGTTGTTGGTGCCTGCGGTGGTCTGCCCATTGGGGCGACGCACCTCGGCGATCGCGTAGGTGCCGCGCACGGTCTTTTCGCTGCTGTATTCCACGCCGGCGTTGAAGCTGTGGCGCAGCGGGCCGGTCTCCAGTTCACCGGTCACGCTGGTCTGGTTGACGAAGCTGTCGGTCTGGGTGGCGCGTGCGTTGGTACGGCGCCAGACGGTGCCGAACAGGTTGGGGTTGCCCTTGCTGTCGTCCGGCTGGGTCCACAGGTAATCGTTGCTCGTATCGCCGTAGCGGGTGATGTTGCGCAGGACGATGCCGCCGAAATCGTGCGACAGGTTCAAGGTGGTGATGTCCGCCTTGGTCTTCTGGAAGTCACGGTCGACCAGGCCATAGAACGCATCGCGGTTGGTCACGATCGGGCTGCCGTCGCCATTGAGCGCCACGTTCGGGCCGCTGGTGAACGGGTTGTTGTACGGGAAGCCGCCGGCATCGGGCAGGTCGTCGGTTTCCATGTGGTAATGGCTGATCACCGCCTGGGTCGGGCCGTTCAGACCGAACGCCAGCGACGGCGCGATGCCCCAGCGACTGCTGTTCACTTCATCGCGGCCGGCCACGTCGGCATCGTGCTTCATGATGTTCAAACGGGCGGCGATGCCGTCGCCGATCACCTGGTTGGCATCCAGCGTGCCGCGGCGATAGCTGTCGGTACCGGCGGCGAGGCTGCCGGACACAAAGTCCTCCAGCTTGGGCGTCTTGCTGACCAGGCTGATGGTGCCGCCGGCCGAGCCGCGGCCGGAGTAGGCCGAGCTCGGGCCCTTGACCACGTCGATCTGCTCGATCGCGAACACTTCACGGGTCTGGCTGCCGGCATCGCGGATGCCATCAACGTAGATGTCCGAGGCCGAATCGAAGCCACGGATGAAGGGACGGTCACCGGTCGGGTTGCCGCCTTCGCCGGCGCCGAAGGTGATGCCCGGCACGGTGCGCAGCGCATCGAGCAGGGTGGTCGCGGCGGTCTGCTCGATCACCTGCTGGGAGATCACGCTGACCGACTTGGGGGTGTCCAGCAGCGGTGCGGTGAACTTGGAAGACTGCGCGCGTACGCGCTCGCCGTGGACATCGACGCCGTCCAGTTCGGTGGCGCGCTGCGGATCGGCGGCAGCCTCGGTCTCGGCATGGGCGATGGCGGGGGCAGCGATGGCCAGCAGCAGGGCGGACGACAACGGAGTCGGGCGGACGGTCATGGTGATTCCTGGGAAGACGGACGAAGGCCGGACGGCACGCGGCGGTCACGGCGGAGCGGAGGCAGGTGGGGAAAACGGGCAGGCGGCCGACGGCGGCGCGGTGGCGCAGGCGTGGCGGGCATCGACGCGCAGCAGCGTCGATGCCGGGATCAGGCGTAGGGAGGCGCGTGGCCGGGGTTGAGCCGCAGCGAGGGTTCCAGCCGCTGCCAACGCAGCGCGTCGGAGCGCCACAGTGGCACCACCGCGACCCAGGGCGTGCGGCGCAGGCGAGGCAGCACTGCCGTGTGGCTGGCCTCGGGGTCTGGGCCAGGCTCGGTTGTCAGGCTGGGCTCGGCGCCCGGCAGTTCCGGCGCAGGCGCGGAAGGCGCGGAGGCCTGGCGCGCGCTGACTGCGTCCAGCGAGGCAGGGGAATGACCCGCCGCCGGGTTGAAGGTGGTGCTACCGGTGGCGCCTGCGCTCAGCCAGCCGCATGCCAGCAGCACCACGCAGAGCGTGGCCCACAGGGCGGCGATACCAAGGGCGGAGCGGTTGGCGGACACGGCTTACCGGGCAGGAGCGGCCAGGTGGCCGCAATGCCTATGGTAATAGGAACAATTCGCGTTTTCAAAGCGCCGGTGTTCAGCCCGGATCAGTCGCGGTCGTCGCGGGCCCAGACCGCGTCATGTTCCCGCTTGACCGGGAACTTCGCGACCGGCGAGTAGGCAGGGGCGCACAGCGCGGCACCGTCGCGGATATCGAAGCGGGCCCCGTGCAGGACGCACTCGATGCTGGCCTCGGCGGTATCGAAGGTGCCCGAGGACAGCTCGAACTCATCGTGGGTGCACTGGTCCTCCAGCGCGTACAGCTCGCCGTCCAGGTTGAACACCACGATGGGCGTGCCGGTCACCTCATCGAAGGTGCTCTTCATCTCGCCCGGCAGCAGCTCGGCGCTGGCGCAGACGAAGGTCCAGGTCTCGCTCACGCCGGCACCGCCAGCGGCTTTTCCAGGATCTCAAAGCGCAGATCATCGCGCTTGGGGATGCCGAAGCGTTCATCGCCATACGGGAACGGCTTCTTGATGCCGGTGCGCTGGTAGCCGCGGCGCTCGTAGAAGGCGATCAGCTCCTCGCGGATGTCGATCACCGTCATCTGCATCACCCGTACGCCCCATTCGCGCGCGGCGTGGGCTTCGGCCGCCAGCATCACCTGCTTGCCGATGCCGCCGCCCTGCTGGGCCGGATCCACCGAGAACATGCCGAAATAGCCCTTGCCCTGGTCATCGGCCACGTGCGCGCAGGCCAGCAGTTGGCCGTCGCGCTCGGCGAGCAGGATGGTGCTGCGCGGGCGCTCGATGTCGGCCTGCAAGCCCTGCGGGTCGATGCGGGCGCCATCCAGGATGTCGGCCTCGGTGGTCCAGCCGGCGCGGCTGGCGTCGCCCCGGTAGGCGGAGGTGACAAGGGTGACGAGGGCGGGGATGTCGGCCAGCGTGGCGGCGCGGTAGGTGAAGGTGCTCATGGCGCCATTTTAGGCTGGCCGGGGCCGGTACGGAAACGACCGGCCCGGACAACGAAAAACGCCGTGGCAGGCCACGGCGTTCCGGTGGGGCGAAAGCGGGGCGGGATCAGCCCAGCAGCTTGCGCACCTTGTTCAGCGCCACGATGAAGCGCTCGATCTCGTCATGCGTGTTGTAGAACGCCAGCGAGGCGCGGCAGGTGGCGGCGACGCCGTAGTACTGCAGCAGCGGGTGCGCGCAATGCTGGCCCGAGCGGACCGCGACCCCTTCCAGATCCAGCAGGGTGGCCAGGTCGTGCGAGTGCGCGCCCTCCACCAGGAAGGAGACCACCGCTGCCTTGTCCGGCGTGGTGCCGAAGATGCGCAGACCGTCGATCTTGTTCAGTTCTTCGGTGAAATGCGCCAGCAGTTCGCCTTCGCGCGCTTCCACGTGCTCCAGACCCAGCGACTCGAGGTAGTCCACCGCCACGCCCAGGCCGATGAAGCCGGCGATGTTCGGGGTGCCGGCTTCGAACTTGTGCGGGGCGTCGTTGAACACGGTGCCGTCGAAGCTGACTTCCTTGATCATCTCGCCCCCACCCAGGAACGGCGGCATGGCATCAAGGTGTTCGCGCCGGGCCCACAGGGCACCGGTGCCGGTGGGGCCGCACATCTTGTGGCCGGTGATGGCATAGAAGTCGCAGCCGATCGCCGGGATGTCGATCCTGCGGTGCGGTGCGGCCTGCGAGCCGTCCACCACGGTGATGATGCCGCGCTTGCGGGCCTCACGGCAGATCTCGCGGACCGGGTTGACCGTGCCCAGCACGTTGGAGACGTGGGCAACGGCGAGCAGCTTGACCTCGGGGGTCATGGCCTTGCGCAGTGCGTCCAGATCCAGGGCGCCATCCGGGGTGATCTCGGCCACGCGGATCGTCGCGCCGGTGCGCTGGGCGACCAGCTGCCACGGCACGATGTTGGCGTGGTGTTCCATGCGCGAGACCAGGATCACATCACCGGCCTTCAATCGCGGCAGTGCCCACGAATACGCGACCAGGTTGATCGCGAAGGTGGTGCCGCTGCACAGCACCAGCTCGCTGGCGCGCACATTGATGAAGCGTGCCAGCTTGTTGCGTGCGCCTTCGTAAGCATCGGTCGCCTCGGTGCCGAGCGCATGTACCGCACGGCTGACGTTGGCGTTGTAGCGGCGGTAGAACTCGTCCACCGCGCCGATCACCTGCACCGGCTTCTGGCCGGTGTTGGCGTTGTCGAAGTACACCAGCGGTTTGCCGTGCACTTCGCGCATCAACAGCGGGAAGTCCAGGCGCACGCGGTCCCAGTCGGGTGCGGCGCCGGTATCGGCGACAGGGCGCGGCGTGGACAGGTTCATGCTACGCCCGCCAGGGCCAGCGCACGGTCGAGCTGGGCGGTGAGCTGCTCGGTCAGGCGTGCGTCGAGCGCGTTCAGCGGTTCATGGCAGAACGCCGCGCTCAGCAGCTGCTGCGCGCGATCGGCCGGCAGGCCGCGCGAGCGCAGGTAGAACAGCGCATTGGCATCGAGCTGGCCGACCGTGGCGCCGTGGGCGGCCTTCACTTCGTCGGCATCGATCACCAGCGTGGGCTGCGTATCGATCTCGGCATCGGCGGAGAGCAGCAGGTTCTTGTTGGACAGGTTGGCGTCGGTGCCATCGGCGCCTTCGCGGATGTGGATGCCACCGTGGAAGACCACGCGGCTGCGGTTGGCCGCCACGCCACGCCAGACCATTTCCGAGGCGGTATCGCGTGCGATGTGCTCGATGCCCAGGCGGGTGTCGACATGGCGGCGGCCGTTGCCAAGCAGCACGCCGTTGGCGGTCAGCTGGGCGTTGTCGCCTTCCAGGCGCACGTTGAGCTCATGGCGGCTCAGCGCGGCACCCAGTTCCAGATCGACGCGGCGGTACTGCGCGTTGCGGGCCAGCACGGCGTCGGTGCGCAGCAGCGAGGTGGCGCGGGTAGCATCGGCCTGCACGCGGGCGTGCGAGAGCACGGCATTCTGCGCCAGGTGGACGTGCACCAGGGTGTTGTCCAGGTGCGCGGCATCGCCGACATGCAGGTGATGCTCGACCACGCCCAGCGCGGCACCGCTGCGCAGTTCGATCAGGTGGCGGTGGTGCCAGGACAGATCGGTCTCGCCGGCCACGCTGATGAAGACCAGCTGCAGCGGTGCCTCGACCTGCACGCCTTCTTCCACGCGCAGCAGCACGCCTTCATCGGCGAGCGCGGCGTTGAGGCGCGCGAACACTTCCTCGCTGCGCTCGAAGCGGCGGCCGAGGAAACGAGCAGCTTCATCGCCCGCAGCCAGCGCCGAGGACAGGGTGGCCAGCTGCACACCGGCCGGCACTGCAGCGACATCGCTCAGCGCGCCGGACGGGCGGCCATTGACGAACACCAGCCGCGGCGACGGGATGTCGGCCAGCAGGGCGGCATCGACCACGGGCAGGGCGAGCGGGGCCGGCTGGAAGCTGCGACGCTCCAGCTGGCGCAGGGAGGTGTATTTCCAGGCTTCGGTACGCGGGCCGGGCAGGCCGGCCTGCAGGGCGGCATCCAGCTCGGCGCGACGTGCATCGCTGCCGCAGAAGCCGCTGGCGAGGGAATCGAGCAGGGCGCTCATCAGACCGCTGCCTCCGGCACCACACGGTCCTTCAGGAAGTGGTAGCCATGGGCTTCCAGTTCCAGGGCCAGTTCCGGGCCGCCGCTCTGCACGATCTTGCCATCGGCCAGCACATGCACCACGTCCGGCTTGATGTAATCGAGCAGGCGCTGGTAATGGGTGATCACGATGAAGGAACGGTCCGGCGAACGCAGCGCGTTGACGCCGTCGGCCACGCTCTTGAGCGCGTCGATGTCCAGGCCGGAGTCGGTTTCATCCAGGATCGCCAGCTTCGGCTCGAGCACGGCCAGCTGGAAGATCTCGTTGCGCTTCTTCTCGCCACCGGAGAAGCCTTCGTTGACGCCACGGTGCAGCAGCTCGTCCTTCAGGTGCAGCACGGCCAGCTTCTGGCGGACCAGCTTGAGGAACTGCATCGAGTCCAGTTCTTCCTCGCCACGCGCCTTGCGTTGGGCGTTGAGCGCGGCGCGCAGGAAGTAGGTGTTGTTCACGCCGGGGATTTCCACCGGGTACTGGAAGGCCAGGAACAGGCCGGCGGCGGCGCGTTCTTCCGGCGCCAGCTCGAGCAGATCACGGCCTTCGAACTGCACGCTGCCTTCGCTCACGTCATAGCCGTCGCGGCCGGCCAGGACGTTGCCCAAGGTGGACTTGCCGGCGCCGTTGGGGCCCATGATGGCGTGCACCTGGCCGGGCTTCACGTCGAGCGAGAGGCCCTTGAGGATGTCTTTGTCGCCGATGCGTGCGTGGAGGTTGTCGATCTTCAACATGTCGATAATCGTCTTGTCAGATAGGGGAACTGGAGGCAGCGCGACTCAGAGGTCGTATTCGCTGCGCTCGAGGAATTCGTTGCGCAGGTAAGTGACCCGCGCGGTGGTCAAGGCCGCCTTGGCGCCGGAATACAGCATCGGGTACATCGAGCCGTACAGCAGGCGAGGGTTCTCGTCATCGCCCACCGGGTAGCGCGCGTCCAGATCGGCGTCGCGCAGCTGGACCCACAGGCGCTGCGCTGCTTTCATCTTTGCCAGTGCGACCGGCTCGCCGGCCAGCTTGGCCACGATCTGACGGTACACCGCGTTCAGTTCGGCATCGGCCTGCTTGAACTCGCCGTCAGCGCAGGCATTGAGCTCGAGCTGGTTGCCACCCGGATCGCATTGCACGTCCTGCGCGGCCACCGGCGCCACCGCGCCCAGCAGCAGACCCAGGCTGATCAGGGTGCGGATCATCCGACCGAGCCTTCCAGGCTGACTTCCAGCAGCTTCTTGGCTTCCACCGCGAACTCCATCGGCAGCTCGCGGAAGACCTGCTTGCAGAAGCCGTCGACGATCATCGAGACCGCGTTTTCCTGGTCGATGCCGCGGGCGCGGCAATAGAACAGCTGGTCGTCGGAGATCTTGGAGGTGGTCGCTTCGTGCTCGACCGTCGCGCTGGGGTTCTTCACCTCGATGTAGGGGAAGGTATGCGCGCCGGACTTCTTGCCGATCAGCAGCGAATCGCACTGGGTGTAGTTGCGCGCGCCCTCGGCGCCGCGATCGATCTTCACCAGGCCACGGTAGGTGTTCTGGCCGTGGCCGGCGCTGATGCCCTTGCTGACGATCTTGCTCTTGGTGCGCTTGCCGATGTGGATCATCTTGGTGCCGGTGTCGGCCTGCTGACGATGGTGGGTCAGCGCGACCGAGTGGAACTCGCCGACCGAGTCGTCGCCGAGCAGCACGCAGGACGGATACTTCCAGGTGATCGCCGAGCCGGTCTCGACCTGGGTCCAGGTGACCTTGCTGCGCGCACCACGGCATTCGGCACGCTTGGTGACGAAGTTGTAGATGCCGCCCACGCCGTTCTCATCGCCCGGGTACCAGTTCTGCACCGTGGAGTACTTGATCTCGGCATCTTCCAACGCGACCAGCTCGACCACCGCGGCGTGCAGCTGGTTCTCATCGCGCATCGGCGCGGTGCAGCCTTCCAGGTAGGACACGTACGCCTTGTCTTCGCAGATGATCAGCGTGCGCTCGAACTGGCCGGTGTGGCCGGCGTTGATGCGGAAGTAGGTGCTCAGCTCCATCGGGCAACGCACGCCCTTGGGGATGAACACGAAGCTGCCGTCGGAGAACACCGCCGAGTTGAGCGCGGCGAAGTAGTTGTCGCCGACCGGCACCACGGTCCCCAGGTACTGCTTGACCAGCTCCGGGTGCTCTTTGATCGCTTCGGACATGGAGCAGAAAATCACGCCCTTCTCGGCCAGTTCCTTGCGGAACGTGGTGCCGACCGAGACCGAATCGAACACCGCATCCACGGCGACGCCGGCCAGCTTGGCGCGCTCGTGCAACGGCACGCCGAGCTTGTCGTAGGTGTCCAGCAGTTCCTTGGGCACATCGTCCAGCGAGGCGTACTTCGGGCCCTTGGGCGCGGAGTAGTAGCTCAACGCCTGCAGGTCGATCTGCGCGATCTGCAGCTTGGCCCAGTCCGGCATCGGCATGGTCAGGAAGTGTCGGTAGGCGTCCAGGCGCCACTGCGTCATCCACTCCGGCTCGTCCTTCTTGGCCGACAGGGCACGGATGGTGTCCTCGTCCAGGCCGGGCGGCAACGAGTCCGATTCGATGTCCGTGATGAAGCCCGCCGAATACTTGCGGCCGAGCTGCTCATGGATCTCGCGGTTGGGGGTATCGCCGGTGGCGACGGTGTCGAGGGTATCGGTGGCCATGGGGGCTGCCTGATCAGGAGACGACATCCGCCGCGATCGCGCGGCGGTGGGCGTCAACAAGGGGAAGAGGGGGCAGGATCTGCGCCAGGGTGACCGCGCGCAGCGCTTCGGACACCACGTCGTTGATCATCCGCCAGCTGCTGCGCGCGCCGCACTGCAGCTCGCGGCCGCACTGGCTGTGGTCGTGGGCGCACTCGGTCAGGCCCAACGGCCCTTCCATGGCTTCCACGATCTCGAACAGCGTGATCTGATCTGCGGCGCGGGTCAGCCGGTAGCCGCCGCGGACGCCGCGCAGGCCTTCGACCAGCCCGGCCTGGGCCAGCGGCTTGAGCAGCTTGCTGACGGTCGGCGGTTCCAGACGGGCGAACTCGGCCAGTTCGGTGGCACTGAGCACCTCACCCGGGCGGGCGGCGAGTACGGTCAGCACGACGGTGGCGTAATCGGTAAGCTTGGTGACGCGGAGCATGGTGGGGGCAGAACCATAAAGCGGACTGAAATTGTACGCTTTTCTCCGCCGGCATCCAACCCGCCCGTTCAGGCGCCCGCAGGGCGGCCTTGGGTGCGTATTGAACCGCATCGCTTTGGCAATCACAAAGATTAAGCGAGAATCGGGGCTTCCCACCGCAACGGTCAGCCAGATGCCCAAGAAGATCCAGGCCCGCAAGTCCACCATCCATGGCAATGGCGTGTTCGCGCTGGCGCCGATCAAGAAGGGCGAGCGGGTCATCCAGTACAAGGGTCTGCTGCGCAGCCACGCCGATGTGGACGCCGACGACACCGGGGATGTGGAGAGCGGTCATACCTTCCTGTTCACCCTCAATGACGACTACGTCATCGATGCGAACTACAAGGGCAATGACGCGCGCTGGCTCAACCACAGCTGCGATCCGAACTGCGAAGCGGTGATCGAAGAAGCCGAGGGCGACAACCGCCGCGAGGACAAGGTGTTCATCGAGTCGATCAAGGACATCAAGCCGGGCGACGAGCTGACCTACAACTACGGCATCACCCTGGCCGAGCGCCACACCGCGCGCCTGAAGAAGATCTGGGAATGCCGCTGCGGCGCGAAGAAGTGCACCGGCACCATGCTGCAGCCCAAGCGCTGATCCCCATCGGCAGCCATCGACCGTGTGGGTCGGTGGCTGCGCCGACACGCTGTGCACATTGTGGTCACCGTCGCCCAATGCGCCCGTGGCCACACTGATCGCTCCCACTTACTGGAGCCGATCCATGGCACATGCACTCAACGGCAAGCACATCGCGATTCTCGCCACCGATGGTTTTGAACAGTCCGAGCTGCAGGAACCCAAGCGTCTGCTGGAATCCTGGGGCGCCTCGGTCAAAGTGATTGCGCCGGGGGATGCCAGCCAGATCCGTGGCTGGAAAGACAAGGACTGGGGCGAAAACGTGAACGTCGATGCCCCGCTCAAGGGCGCGAAGGCCGACGATTACGACGCGCTGGTGCTGCCCGGTGGCGTGATCAATCCAGACAAACTGCGCATTGATACCGATGCGATTGCGTTGATCAAGGGATTTGGCGCGGCAGGCAAGCCGGTCGCAGCGATCTGCCATGGCCCGTGGCTGCTGGTCGAGTCTGGCCTGGCCAAAGGCCGCAAGGTCACCTCGTGGCCGTCGCTGAAAACCGATCTGGGCAATGCAGGCGCCGAGTGGACCGACGCCGAGGTGGTGGTCGATGGTGGCCTGATCACCAGCCGCAAGCCGGGCGACATTCCCGCCTTCGCCGATGCAGTAGCCAAGGCGTTGGCGGGGTAATCCTGCGGGCAGGGATCAGATCAGCGCACCCACCAACGGTGGGTGCTTACCGGCCCAGCAGCCCTGCCGGGACCAGCGAACCGAGATCCTGGTTGAAGGTAACGACCAGCTTGCCGTTTTCCACCTGTGCCGACTGCACCTGCAGTGTGCCCAGCACCGCGCCCACCGTCGGGTCGATCTTGTAGATCGGCTCGCGGCGGGCGTAATCGACCAGCCAGGCATTGAGCAGCCCACGGGTACGCGAATCGAGCTTGCCGCCATTGTTGGCCGGGGTGAAATCATCGACCGTCGGCTCCTGCAGATGGAAGCCCTGCGTCTGCGCGTCATAGCGCAGGCCGCTGCTGAGCTTCACCTTGCCCAGTGGTGCCGGGCTGCCGCCGGCCGTGGCCATGGCGATATCGAAGCCCAGATCCAGCCGGTTGCCCTGCGGCAGGCTGAGCTTGGGGTGGCTCATGGTCATCGCGATCAGGCCGCCCAACGCGTCCTGCGTGCGCGGGAAGCTGCCATCGAGATACTGCTGCACATCGGTGGCGCCCACGGACAATTGGCGGCCAGAGACGCTGGGAGCGGCCTGTGCACCGATGGCGGCGGCGAGCAGCACGGTGCAGGCGGCAAGGCGGGACAACAGCGGGCGAGCGTTCATGGCGGCATGCCTGGGGAATGAGACGCCAACAATAGCGCGCGCGGCTGAATCCAGCTTTGACGTGTCATCGCCAGCAGTGAGGTGCGTGCCTCGGCAGGATCAGTTCAGTACCGGCTGGATCGACGCACCGTGGATTTCCCAGCTGCTGCCATCCACGCGTGGCTGCAGCCGATACCACCCTTGGAAATGCAATGTGCCCGTCGCCGTGCTGACCCGGATCTGGACCGGCACTTCGCGCAGCCTGGAGGGGGTGCTGGTGTCGAGGGCGATCGGCGCGCCGGTCTTGATGCGTAGCCCGCGGAAATCAGGCAGTGCCCGCAGAGCGGCGTCATCGGGATGTCCGCCCGGGCTGCCGCCGGTCCACTGTGCGTCGGCGGTGGCAAGGTCGCCCTGCGCCACGGCAGTGACATAGCGGTGGACCACCATCGGCTCATCGGGTGCGTCGGCCGCCACCGCGCTGAGCGCAGCAAGTACGGGTGGGGAGGGCGCCGGCGTCAGCGCCGTGTCATCGCCAGACGCCGGTGCTGCGTCCGCCCCGGTGCTCCCGCGAGACGCGGAGGGATCGGACGCGGGTGTGCGCTGCTGGCAGGAGCACCCGTGCAGGATCAGCAACGGCAGTAACAGGACGGCGCGGCGCATGCAGGACTCTCCCCGGAGAGCGCCGAGTGTAACGCCACGCCGGCCGCGCAGCTCAGGGCGCGCCCTGGATCGACTCCAACGCGGCAAGTACCTCATCCAGCTGCGGTTGCAGCACCGTGAGCGGATGGCTGGGCGCATCGGCATGGCGCTGGGCGAGATCGCGCAGCAGCTGCGTGGCGACGATCGCGGCGGCACGCTCGTCGCCGCTCAGCCCGCTGTTGCGCCGTGCGATTTCCAGCAGGCGCATCCAGTCCTGCTGCGCGCGGTGTTCCAGTTCGATGGTGCAGCGCCCACTGCACTGCAGGCCGTCCTTTTCGATCGGAGTGACGGTGATGCGGTAACGCTGGGAAGAAGAACTGGCCATGGCTGCCTGCACGGTGGGGGACAAAGCCACCATAGGGCGCGATCCCTACGGCGACGACAGGCGCGGTCGCACGCAGTGTTCCACCCTGTGCGTTCCGGTCGGTTCCACTGTGTCGCGGATCGCGGCAGGACAGGCATCTGCACGGCTATCGCGCCTCCACCCCGTCTTTGGCAACGCTGTGTTTCGCCCAGCGCCCGAACCACCCACCGTCGCCCGTGCAAAGGTCCGGAGCGCATCGTGTGCTTGGCACGCAGATGGAACGAGAACAAAAAAAACGGGACGGCATGAGCCGTCCCGTTCAGGTGCTGCAGGAAGCGCGCAGATTAGAGCGCGGCGTCCTTGAGCTTCTTGAGCGGACGCACCTTCAGCTTGGTGGACGCCGGCTTGGCGGCGAACCACTGCTCTTCCTTCGTGAACGGATTGATGCCCTTGCGCTTCGGCTTGGCCGGCACGCTGACGGTGGAGATCTTCAGCAGGCCCGGCAGGGTGAAGCTGCCAGCGCCCTTCTTGTGCACCGAAGCGGCGACGGCGCCTTCCAGCGAGGCGAGCACGGCGCGCACGTCCTTGGCGACAACGCCGGACGCTTCAACGATGTGTGCAACCAGACCAGACTTGCTCAGCACTTCCTTGATCGGCTTGGGAGCGGCCGGCTTCGCGGCTGCCTTCGTAGCGACTTTCTTTACTGCCTTCTTCGGGGCAGCCTTCTTAGCGGTCTTTGCCATGGTTTCCTGTTCCGTGAACGGTTGGTTGTTTGGTCGCGCCGAACCCCGTCGGCAAGCGAAATGTAGGGCAACTATGGGGCGCCGCCAATAGGCAAACGCATAAAAATTCGTGATTTCCACGCCCCTCGTTACCGCAGTGCATCAGGTCATAGCCAAAAAACAGGGTCCGCCCTCGCGGCGGAGGCCATCGGTCATGGACCGTCGCACCCCGACTGTCGCACGAAAACCACTTGAAAACAGCATCCATCTTGATGGCCGATTCAGCTGGGAGCATCACCTGCCACTGAGCTGACGGCAGCCAGACACGGTGCTAACGCGGCGCCGTCTAGGCTGGCCTGGTCATTCACGCCGCAGGAGATCCACGATGGGTATTTCGCGTCATGCCACCGCGCATTGGGAAGGTGACCTCAAGACAGGCAAGGGACAATTGAGCACGCCCCAGAGCGGCTTGATGGACAAAACCCGCTATGCCTTCAGCAGCCGCTTCGGCGATGAGAAGGGCACCAACCCCGAAGAACTGATCGCTGCCGCACACGCCGGCTGCTTCACCATGGCGCTGTCGGCCAAGCTCACCGAAGCCGGTTTCGTGCCGACCTCGCTGGATACCGAAGCCAAGGTCGATCTCTCGATGGAAGGTGGGCCGCAGCTGTCGCAGATCACGTTGAAGGTGAAGGCGGTGGTGCCGAACATCGAGGCCACCCAGTTCCGCGCCATCGCCGATGACGCCAAGCAGAACTGCCCGGTGTCCAAGGCGCTCAGTGCGGTACCGATCACGCTCGAGGCTGAGCTGGCCGGCTGATCCGCGCCCGCGATTGGTGCACAGCAGATTGTGATGGGAAAGCGGCGGCTGCATAGTCGCCGCTTTCCTGTTGTGGGGTATCTGCATGCGTCCGACCGCTCTTGCCGCCCTGATGGCCTGTCTGCTGGCCGGCACCGCACAGGCCGATGTCCGCCTGCTGACCGCAGCGACCATCCACACGGGCGACCCCGAAGCACCTGCCGCTACCGCGCTGGCCTGGGATACCGACACCGGGCGCGTGCTTGCCGTGGGCGACAGGCAGGCGATGCTGGCGCTGTATCCACTGGCGGCGCTGACCGACGTCGGTGAGGCGACCGTCATTCCGGGCCTGATCGACGCCCATGCACATCTGATGTTCCTCGGCGGCACCTTGATGCAGGCCGATCTCACCGGTGCAACCGGCCCCCAGGACATCGTGGCGCGACTGCAGCGCTTTGCGGCCGACAATCCCGAGGGCTGGCTGCTCGGCAGCGGCTGGGACCAGAATCGCTGGCCGGACAAGCAATTTCCGACCGTGGCCGACCTCGACGCGGCGTTCCCGGACCGACCGGTCTGGCTGGGCCGCATCGATGGTCATGCCGGCTGGGGCAACAGCGCGGCACTGCGCGCGGTCGCACGGCAGCCCGGCCAACGCGCGTTGAAGGGCAGCTGGCAGCCGGCGGGCGGGCGCATCGTGCGCGATGCCAAGGGACAGCCGAGCGGGGTGTTCGTCGATGAAGCGATGACCCTCGTGCAGGCCGCCATCCCGGTGCCGAGTGATGCTGCACGCGAGCAGATGCTGGCCCGCGCGCTGGATAAAGCGGTCAGCCAAGGCCTGACCGGTGTGCACGACATGGGCGTATCACGCGCCGATCTGGCCCTGATGCGTCGCTTCGCCGATGCCGGCAAGCTGCCGCTGCGTATCGATGCGTACGCCGATGGCAATGGCGATGCCCTGGCCGATCTGTGTGCACAGGGCGCGTACCAGCATGCCGGTGGCCGCCTTGAAATGCGTGGGGTCAAGCTGTTCATGGATGGCGCGCTGGGCAGCCGCGGCGCCGCGCTGCTGGCCGACTACAGCGACGACCCGCACAACCGCGGCTTGCTGGTGACGTCGCCGGCCGATTTTGAAACGGCGGTGCGCAAGGCCGATACCTGTCATGTCCAGGTCGCCACCCACGCGATCGGCGATCGCGGCAACCGGATCGCGCTGGACACCTATGCCAAGGTGCTGGGCGAGCGTCGCCGCAGCGATCATCGCTGGCGGATCGAACATGCGCAGGTGGTCGCGCTGGAGGACATTCCGCGCTTCGCCCACCTCGGCGTGATCGCCTCGATGCAACCCACCCACGCCACCTCGGACATGGGCTGGGCGCAGGATCGGGTCGGCCCCGAGCGCATCCTCGGTGCGTATGCGTGGCGGCGGATGCTCGGCTCCGGTGCCCGGCTTGCGCTCGGCTCGGACTTCCCGGTGGAGCAGGTGGATCCCCGCCTGGGCCTGTATGCCGCGGTCACCCGCCAGGACCGTGGCGGCCAGCCGCCGGGTGGCTGGCAGCCCGATCAGCGCCTGACGGCGGCTGAAGCACTGCGGGGGTTCACCGCCGATGCAGCATGGGCGGGCCATGACGAGGCCCAGGTTGGCCGGTTACAGCCCGGGCTGCGCGCGGATTTCGTGGTGCTCGACCGCGATCCGCTCAGCGTCGCGCCGGCCGGGCTGGCCGATCTGCAGGTGCGCTCGACCTGGGTCGATGGCGCACCGGTATACGACGCGGCACGTTGACATGCCGCGCCGGGATCACCAGTCCAGCGTGCCGCGGATGACGGTCTGCACCTGGCCGCCAGACCAGACATCGCCATGGTCATCGATGCGCAGGGTCAGGCGCGCATCGTGGCCCACTTCGCGGCCCTGGCTGACGACGTAGCTGCCCGCGTTGCCGGGCAGCGCGTCGCGGCTGTCCAGCCAGGCGGCCAGCACGGCGTTGGCCGCCCCGGAAGCGGCATCTTCAAAGCGACGGCCGTTGCCGACGAAGGCGCGCACGGCCAGGTCCCAGGCCTGGCCCTGGCTGCGTGCATAAGCGAACACGCCCATGCTGTCGGTGGATTCGGCCAGCGTTGCCACGGCCTCCCAGTCCGGGGTGAGTGCGCGCAGCGCGGCTTCATCGGCCAGCTCGACCACCCACCAACTGCGGCCACCGGCCATGCGCGCCGGTGGCAGGCTGCCCAGCGGCCAGCCCACCAGCGCGGCCTGCAGGCGCGGGTCGTCGGCGCGGGTCACTTCGGCCTCGGCGGCGCGCGGAGTACGGATCGCAATGGTGCGGGCGTCTCCTCTGCCGTCCACGCGCAGCGGCAGGGCGCCGGCAATGCCGTCCTGGACCAGCATGCCCTCGACCGGCGCGGCCACGCCCAGCTCCAGCACGGCATGGGCGGTGCCCACGCTGGGATGGCCAGCGAACGGGACTTCCTTCTGCGGGCTGAACATGCGGATCCCGTAGCTGGCACCGGGCGTCTGCGGGGGAAACACGAAGGTGGTCTCCGGCAGCCGGGTCCAGCGGGCGATGGCCTGCATCGCCGTCTCGTCCAGGCCCTGTGCATCGAGCACCACGGCCAATGGGTTGCCGGCGCCGGGGTAGGGCGAGAACACATCCAGCTGCAGGAAACGACGGGAGGTCATGGCGATGCGCTCAACGAAAAACGGGCGGGCAGCTTACCAACCGGGGCCGCATTGCGGGCCCGGCCCCTGCAATGGGCAGGCTTGGCATAGAATCGGGGGTTCGGCCCGGCGTGCCGGGCGATTCCCCTCACTACCCAAACCTCCACCTCCATGTCAGCTTCCCCCCTTGTCGATCGCTGGATCGTACTGAAGTTCGGCGGCACCTCCGTGTCGCGTCGTCACCGCTGGGATACCATCGGCAAGCTGGCGAAAAAACGGGCGGAAGAAACGGGCTCGCGCGTGCTGGTGGTGGTATCGGCGCTGTCCGGGGTGACCAATGAACTCACCGCGATCGCCGATGGCGCCGCCGACAGCCGCGACCGTGTCGCTGCCCTGGTCGCGCGGCACCGCACGTTCCTGACCGAGCTGGAGCTGGACGCCACCGCGCTGGACGTCCGTCTGGACGCGCTGACCGGGCTGCTGGACGATCCGCGTGCCGCCGGTCGGCCGCTGGAGTGGCAGGCCGAGGTGCTGGGCCAGGGCGAACTATTGTCCTCGACCGTCGGTGCGGCCTACCTGCGCGCCAGCGGCCTGGATTTCGGCTGGATGGATGCGCGCGAGTGGCTGGATGCACTGCCGCCGCAGCCCAGCCAGAGCGAGTGGTCGCAGCGCCTGTCGGTGAACTGCCAGTGGCGTGCCGAGGCCGACTGGGCGGCACGTTTCCGCGCCCAGCCGACCCGCATGCTGATCACCCAGGGCTTCATCTCGCGTCATGCCGATGGCGGTACCGCGATCCTGGGCCGGGGTGGTTCGGATACCTCGGCGGCGTACTTCGGTGCGCTGCTGGGTGCCAGCCGCGTGGAGATCTGGACCGATGTGCCGGGCATGTTCAGCGCCAACCCGAAGGACGTACCGGACGCGCGCCTGCTGACCCGCCTGGACTATTACGAGGCGCAGGAAATCGCGACGACCGGCGCCAAGGTGCTGCACCCGCGTTCGATCAAGCCGTGCCGCGATGCCGGCGTGCCGATGGCGATCCTGGATACCGAGCGCCCCGAGCTGCCGGGCACCAGCATCGATGGCAATGCCGCGGCGGTGCCGGGCGTGAAGGCGATCAGCCGCCGCAACGGCATCGTGCTGGTCTCGATGGAAGGCATCGGCATGTGGCAGCAGGTCGGCTTCCTGGCCGACGTGTTCGGGCTGTTCAAGAAGCATGGCCTCTCCGTCGATCTGATCGGTTCGGCCGAAACCAACGTGACCGTCTCGCTGGACCCGTCCGAAAACCTGGTCAGCACCGATGTGCTGGCCGCGCTGTCGGCCGATCTGTCGCAGATCTGCAAGGTCAAGATCATCGTGCCGTGCGCCGCGATCACTCTGGTCGGCCGCGGCATGCGCTCGCTGCTGCACAAGCTCTCGGACGTGTGGGCCACCTTCGGCCGCGAACGCGTGCACATGATTTCGCAGTCGTCCAACGACTTGAACCTGACCTTCGTCATCGACGAGGCGGACGCGGACGGCCTGCTGCCGATCCTGCACGCCGAGCTGATCGACAGCGGTGCGATGCCGGTGGAAGAGGGCGAGGTGTTCGGCCCGCGCTGGCGTGAAATCGCCGGCACCATCCGCCCGCGCGAAACCGCCTGGTGGCGGGGCCAGCGCGAGCATCTGCTGACGCTCGCCCAGGCCGGTACGCCGCGTTACGTGTACAACCTGCCGACGGTGCGGGCGCGTGCGCGCGCGCTGACCGCGATCAAGGCGATCGACCAGCGCTACTACGCGATCAAGGCCAACTCGCACCCGGCCATCCTGGAAGTACTGGAGCAGGAAGGTTTCGGCCTGGAGTGCGTCTCGCACGGCGAGCTCAAGCACGTGTTCAACACGTTGCCGACGCTGTCGCCCAAGCGCGTGCTGTTCACCCCCAGCTTTGCACCGCATGCCGAGTACGATGCCGCGTTCGCGCTGGGCGTCACGGTCACGCTGGACAATGTGGAAGCCCTGCAGCGCTGGCCGGAACTGTTCAGCAACCGCGAGCTGTGGCTGCGCGTGGATCTGGGCCGTGGCGAAGGCCACCATGCCAAGGTCCGCACCGGTGGCAAGGACTCCAAGTTCGGCCTACCGATCGCGCGCGTGGATGAGTTCGTCCGCATCGCCGGTGAGTTGGGCACCCGCGTGGTCGGCCTGCATGCGCACCTGGGCAGCGGCGTGGAAACCGCGCAGCACTGGCGCCTGATGTGCGATGAACTGGCCGGGTTTGCTCGCCGCATCGGCAGCATTGAAACCATCGACATCGGTGGTGGCCTGCCCATTCCCTACAGCGCCGACGACGAGCCGTTCGATCTGGAGGCCTGGGCCGTCGGCCTGGCCGAAGTGAAGGCCGTGCACCCGGCATTCCGCCTGGCGATCGAGCCGGGTCGTTACCTGGTGGCCGAGTCCGGCGTATTGCTGGCGCGTGCCACCCAGGTGGTGGAGAAGGACGGCATCCGCCGGGTCGGTCTGGATGCGGGCATGAACACGCTGATGCGCCCGGCGCTGTACGACGCCTGGCACGACATCGAGAACCTCAGCCGCCTGAGTGGCTATTCCGAAGTGATGTTCGATGTGGTCGGGCCGATCTGCGAATCCAGCGATGTGTTCGGCAAGCGCCGCCGCCTGCCGGCCTCGACCGCGCCGGACGATGTGATGCTGATCGCCGACGCGGGCGCGTATGGCTACGTCATGGCCAACACCTACAACCAGCGCGAGCTGCCGCGCGAGGACGTCATCGATGATGGTCCTTGACCGCTGCTGCCGCCTTTCAAACCGGATACACCATGACTGCTTTTGATAAACACCAGGTTGCCGTTTTCCGCTTCGTCCGCTGCGACTTCGCCGCGGACACCGGCGTGGCGCAGCTGGTCTACGCCTTCGATGACGGCCCGGAGCTGATCGAGACGGTGACCATCCCGGGCGCGCCGTTCGTGCTCGAGGGTGACCGCGCCGAGGCAGTCCAGCGCGCCCTGCGCCTGCTGCACCTGATCGCCGGCGTGAGCTACTACAAGGCCGGCGTGCCCGAGCAGGTGCGCATCGACAACTATTCGATCGATGCGGCCACCGCCGCGCTGGTGGAGACGGTCTACCTCAACGGCCTGGGCGAATTCGCCTACCGAAATGGCCTGAACCTGCGTGGCCGCTTCCGTCTCCCTGTGGAAGGCGAGGCCTTCGCCGCACCGGCGCTGGGCCTGCGCGAACACGCGCTGGTCGCCATCGGCGGCGGCAAGGATTCGCTGGTCAGCATTGAAGCGCTGCGCAGCCTGGGTATTGCCGAAACGGTCACGTGGATTGGGGGTTCGCAGCTGATCCGTGCCTGCGCCGAGCGCACCGGCCTGCCGATCCTCAACATCGGCCGCACGCTGGCCCCGGAGCTGTTCGAACTCAACCGCCAGGGCGCCTGGAACGGCCATATTCCGGTCACCGCGGTGAACTCGGCGATCATGGTGCTGGCCGCGCTGCTGCAGGGCGTGGACCAGGTGGTGTTCTCCAACGAACGCTCGGCCAGCTATGGCAGCCAGATTCCGGGCACCGGCGAGGTCAACCACCAGTGGTCGAAGGGCTGGGCGTTCGAACAGGCCTTCGGCGAGCATCTGGAGCAGCACGTCGCGGCGGACCTGCACTATTACTCGCTGCTGCGTCCGCTCTCGGAGCTGGCGGTGGCGCGACAGTTTGCCAAGAGCGACTTCTACGACGCGCATTTCTCCAGCTGCAACCGCAACTTCCATATCCTGGGCGAGCGCCCGGTAAACCGCTGGTGCGGCGTCTGCCCGAAGTGCCACTTCGTGTTCCTCGCGCTGGCCCCGTTCATGCCCAAGATGCGCCTGGTCGGCATCTTCGGCCGCAACCTGCTCGACGATATCGAGCAGGCGCCGGGCTTCGATGCGCTGCTGGAATTCCAGGACCACAAGCCGTTCGAGTGCGTGGGCGAAGGCCGCGAATCGCGCGCGGCGATGGCGACCCTGGCCGCGCGCCCGGAGTGGAACGAAGATGCGCTGGTGAAGCGTTTCACCCACGACATCCGCCCGCAGCTGGATGCCAACGAACTGCAGATTGAACCGCTGCTGGCACTGGAAGGCGAACACCGCATTCCGCCGGCGATCTGGGAGCGTCTGCGTGCGAATTTCGCAGCTTGAAGGCAAGCGCGTTGCGTTATGGGGATGGGGACGCGAGGGGCGCGCCGCGTTTCGCGTCCTGCAGCAGCGGCTGCCGTCGCTGCCGCTGACCCTGTTCTGCCCGGAGGCCGAGGCCGCTGGCGCCCGTGAGGAAACCCAGGGGGCGCTGACGGTCCGTTCGGATGTCACCGGCGAGGCCCTGGCCGCGTTCGAGGTGGTGATCAAGTCGCCGGGCATCAGCCCATATGGGGACGCTGCGTTGCACGCCACCACGCAGGGCACGCAGTTCATTGGCGGCACCTCGCTGTGGTTCGCCGAGCACGCCGCTGCCGACGGCATCGTGCACGACACGGTGTGCGTGACCGGCACCAAGGGCAAGAGCACCACCACGGCGCTGCTGGCGCATCTGTTGCGCGCCTCGGGTGCGCGCACCGGGCTGATCGGCAACATCGGCCTGCCGCTGCTGGAAGTGCTGGCCCCGCACCCGGCGCCGCAGTACTGGGCGGTGGAACTGTCCAGCTATCAGACCGGCGAGGTCGCGCGCAGTGGCGCGCACCCGCAGGTCGCCATCGTGCTGAACCTGTTCCCCGAGCACCTGGATTGGCACGGCAGCGAAGCACGCTACATCGACGACAAGCTGCAGCTGGTCACCGGGGCCGCGCCGCGGATCGCGGTGCTCAATGCGGCCGACCCGCACCTGGCAGCGTTGTCGCTGCCGGAGAGCGAGGTCATCTGGTTCAACCAGCCGCTGGGCTGGCATATGCGCGGCGATGTCGTGCATCGCGGCGAGCAGGCCGTGTTCGACACCTCACACACGCCGCTGCCCGGCCGACACAACCGCGGCAACCTGTGCGCGGTGCTGGCGGCGATCGAGGCGCTGGGCCTGGACGCGGTGGCCCTGGCCCCGGCGGTGCAGGCCTTCCGCCCGCTGCCCAACCGCCTGCAGACCATCGGTGTGCGCGAGGGCATCACCTTCGTCAACGATTCGATCAGCACCACGCCGCACGCAAGCCTGGCGGCGCTGGAATGCTTCGCCGGTCGCCGCATCGCGCTGCTGGTGGGCGGCCATGATCGTGGCCTGGACTGGCACGACTTCGTCGCGCACATGGCCCACGACGTGCCGCCGGTGGAGATCGTCACCATGGGCGCCAACGGCCCGCGCATCCACGCGCTGCTGCAGCCGCTGGCCGATGCCGGCCGCTTCGGTCTGCATGCCGCTGCCGACCTGCCCGAGGCCATGCGGCTGGCGCAGGCCGCGCTCGGCGGGCAGGGCGGGGTGCTGCTGCTCTCGCCCGGGGCGCCGAGCTATGGCGTGTACCGCGACTATGTCGCCCGTGGCCGCCACTTCGCCGAACTGGCCGGCTTTGATCCGGACCAGATCACCGCGATTCCGGGCATCGGGATTGCCTGATCTGTCGATGTAGCGCCACGCAATGCGTGGCTGCTGTTGGCATCGATGCTGCAGCCACGCATGGCGTGGCTACCGCGGGGCGAGGCGGGGTACTTCATCCACCCTGGTGACGCCGGTGATGCAGGCATCAGGCTTCTTCTTCATCGATGAACGCGTAATCCCCGTCGATGAGCTGCTGCAGGTACGCATCGAAACTGGGCGCGATCACCCGGTAGCTGTCCGGGTCGTGCAGGTAGCGCACCACCTGGCCGACCGTGCCACCGGGTGCGGGATCGAAATCCAGATACAGCATCGAGGTGCCGCCATTGTTCATGCAGTGCGAGAAGCACAGGCGCTTGCCCATCGGCAGATCCGCATCGATGCCCTCGCCGAGGATCTCGGGGTCTTCCTCCAGCCATTCCTCGTAGATCGAGCGGATGCTGTCATCCCACTGCGCGCTGTCTTCGAAGGCCTGTTCCACTGAACGCAGGTAGTAGGGGTAATGCCCCTCCTCGACATCCGAGCCCAGCATCAGCACCACGACATCGCCACTGGGATACGTGCGGAAATGCGTGCCATCCACCCGCGCAAGCAGCGCGAGCAGGCTCTCGGGCACCTGTGGCCAGCGCTCGCGCAGGCGGGCCAGATCGCCCGCACTCGCCCCTTCGACCCAGGCCCACATCCGCGCATCGTCATCGGGCAGGCGCGGCACCAGGCCGGACAGGAAGCGGTCGACAAGGCTCATGCGCTGTTCCATACATTGGGGGCGGCCAGCCTGCCATAACAGGGACGGAGGTAGTTAATCCAGATGAGGTCGGGCGCGGCCGGCCTGCCAGGTTATGGGGGGCCGCGTCGACTCGGTGTTTCTACACGGTCCCGTCAACCGGCCGTCATACACTCAGGGCTCTTTCTGTCGGGAGCAGACGCATGAACAGGCAATGGCGGTGGGGTGCGGCGGTGCTGTTGGGCATGACGGCGCTGCCCGCGCTGGCGGCGATGCAGGCCAAGCCGGTGGAGTGGACCCAGGAGGGCACGACCTTCAGCGGGGTGCTGGTCTACGACGACAGTGACAACGACAAACGCCCGGGCCTGGTGATGGTGCCCAACTGGAAGGGGGTCAACGACTCGGCCATCGCCAAGGCCAAGCAGCTGGCCGGCGATGACTACGTGGTGCTGGTGGCCGATGTGTACGGCAAGGGTGTGCGCCCGAAGACCGATGCCGAGGCCGGGCCGGTGGCGACCAAGCTGCGCAATGACCGCCCCGTGCTGCGGGCGCGTGCGCTCAAGGCGATCGAGGTGCTCAAGGCGCAGGCTGGCAAGGCACCACTGGATGCGAGCCGGATCGGCGCGGTGGGGTTCTGCTTCGGCGGCACCACGGTGCTGGAGATGGCCCGCGCTGGTGCGGCGCTGGCCGGTGTTGTCAGTCTGCACGGTGGGCTGAGCTCGCCGCTGCCGGCCAAGGCCGGTGGGGCGCATCCGGCCGTACTGGTGCTCAATGGCGCCGACGACAAGAGCGTCAGCAAGGACGACATCGCCAGCTTCGAGCAGGAGATGAACGCGGCCAAGGTCGACTGGGAGTTCACCAACTACAGCGGCGCGGTGCACTGCTTTGCCGAGTCGGACGCGAACAGTCCGCCGGGATGCCAGTACAACGAACGCGCGGCCAAGCGCGCGTGGAAGGCGCTGGACGAGTTCTTCGACGAACGGTTCGAGACGCGCTGAGCGTTCGGGGTACCGACCAACGGTCGGTACCTACACATCGCGGTAGCTGCCGACCGTGGGTCGGCACGCCTCCAATCAATGCGAGCGCTGCACCGCGTAACGGGCCAGCCCGCGCAGGGCGGCCACGGCATCGTTGTCGGCCAGGCCGTCGAGCGCACGCTCGGCGGCATCGGCATACTCCTCGGCACGGGCGCGGCTGTATTCCAGCCCGCCGGTGGCGTGGATGGCCGCCAGCACCTCGGGCATCGCCTCGGCGTCGCCGTTCTGCACGATCTCGCGCAGGCGCTCGCGGGTGGTGGCATTGGAATGCGCCATCGCGTGGATCAGCGGCAGCGTGGCCTTGCCCTCGGCGAGGTCATCGCCCAGGTTTTTGCCCAGCTCTTCGGCATTGGCCGAGTAGTCCAGCACGTCGTCGGCGATCTGGAACGCGTAGCCCAACGCCATGCCGTAGTCGTACAGCGCCTGCTGGGTGGCTTCGTCCACGCCGCTGGCCAGCGCGCCCAGACGGGTGCCAGCCGCGAACAGCACCGCGGTCTTGCGCTCGATCACGCGCAGGTACGCGGCCTCGTCCGTGTCCGGGTTGTGGACATGCAGCAACTGCAGCACCTCACCCTCGGCGATCCGGTTGGTGGTGTCGGCGAGGATTCGCATGACCGGCATGCGGTCCAGTTCAACCATCAGCTGGAAGCTGCGCGAGTACAGGAAATCGCCGACCAGGACGCTCGGGGCATTGCCCCACAGCGCATTGGCGGTGCTGCGGCCGCGGCGCAGGCTGGATTCGTCCACCACGTCGTCGTGCAGCAGGGTCGAGGTATGGATGAACTCGATGATCGCTGCCAGCTGGTGGTGTTCCGGGCCGGCCTGGCCGACCGCGTGGCCGGCCAGCATCACCAGCATCGGCCGCAGGCGCTTGCCGCCGGCCGAGATGATGTGGTCGGCGATCTGGTTGATCAGCACGACATCCGAGGACAGTCGGCGACGAATCAGCGCATCGACGGCGTCCATGTCGGGCGCGGCGAGCGTCTGGATCTGGGGCAGGCCCAGCGCGGGGCGGGTGTCTTCGGTGATGGTCATGCGGTCTGACTTTCAGGCTTGGGCGGAATTATAGGCGGTGCCGTCGTATTCCGCCCGCGAAGACGCCGCTGTCGCGTGGGCAAGGGGGCGACAGGCATGGGGACAGGGGAGATGATCACGGCGACCTCGACCCTCGCGCCCGGGCGCGTGGCGGGTATTGCCCGGCACGATGGGGTGTCCGGCTTGGGGGAGGCGCCGCCATCCGGCGTGAATACGTATGCATGCAACCCCACCGCTGGAGGCGCCCAGCTAAGCTTGTCGGGTTCGTTTCTGGCCCCCTCGCGGGTGCCGTGGAAGCCCGAAGGGGGGCCCCAATGTCGCAGTCTCCATGGTGGCGCGGTGCCGTCATCTATCAGATCTACCCGCGCAGTTTCCTGGACGCCAACGGCGATGGCGTGGGCGACCTGCCCGGCATCATCGAGCGCCTGGACTATGTGGCCGCACTCGGCGTGGACGCGATCTGGGTGTCGCCATTCTTCAAATCGCCGATGGCCGACTTCGGCTATGACATCGCCGACCACCGCGACGTCGACCCGCTGTTCGGCACGCTGGCCGATTTCGACCAGCTGCTGGCCAAGGCGCATGCGCTGGGTCTGAAGGTCATGATCGACCAGGTGTTCAGCCATACCTCGATCGACCATGCCTGGTTCCAGGAGAGCCGGCAGGACCGCACCAATCCCAAGGCGGACTGGTACGTGTGGGCCGATCCGCGCGAGGACGGCACCCCGCCCAACAACTGGATGTCGATCTTCGGGGGCGTGGCCTGGCAGTGGGAGCCGCGGCGAGAGCAGTATTTCCTGCACAACTTCCTGGCCGACCAGCCCGACCTGAACTTCCACAACCCGGCAGTGCAGCAGGCCACCTTGGATTACGTGCGGTTCTGGCTCGACCGTGGTGTGGATGGTTTCCGCCTGGATTCCATCAACTTCTGTTTCCACGATGCACAGCTGCGTGACAATCCAGCCAAGCCGCTGGAAAAGCGCCTCGGTCGTGGCTTCAGCGCGGACAATCCGTACGCCTACCAGTACCACTACTACAACAACACGCAGCCGGAGAACATCGGCTTCATCGAGCAGTTGCGCGTTCTGCTGGACGCGTACCCGGGATCGGTCAGCCTGGGGGAAATTTCCGCGGAAGACTCGCTGGCAACCACGGCCGAATACACCGCGCCGGGCCGCCTGCACATGGGCTACAGCTTCGAGCTGCTGGTGAAGGATTTCAGCGCCGGTTACATCCGCGACACCGTGTCGCGGCTGGAAGCGACGATGACCGAAGGCTGGCCGTGCTGGGCGATCTCCAACCACGATGTGGAGCGCGCGGTAACGCGCTGGGGCGGTCATCCGGCACAGCCGCGCCTGGCGCGCATGCTGGTGGCGATGCTGTGCTCGCTGCGCGGGTCGATCTGCCTGTATCAGGGCGAGGAGCTGGGGCTGGGCGAGGCGGACGTGCCGTTCGAGGCGCTGCAGGACCCGTACGGCATCACGTTCTGGCCGAACTTCAAGGGCCGCGACGGCTGCCGTACGCCGATGCCATGGCTGGATGCGCCGAACGCGGGCTTCACGACGGGTGAGCCGTGGTTGCCGATTCCGGCGGAGCATCAGGCCGCGTCGGTGGCGTCGCAGGAACACGATCCGCATTCGGTGTTGAACGCGTTCCGTCAGTTCCTGGCATGGCGGCGGACGATGCCGACGCTGTTGGTGGGCGATATCCGTTTTCTTGCGTGCGCCGAGCCGGTGTTGATGTTCGAGCGGGTGCACGGGGAGGAGACGTTGCTGTTGGCGTTCAATCTGTCGGCTGAGACTGTCCGTGTTGGGCTGCCGGTGGGGGAGTGGCAGGCGGTGCAGGTGCCTGGTCCGGATGCGGGCGGGGTTGTTGGTAGTGAGCTGGTGTTGCCGGCGCAGTCGATGTATTGCGCGCGACGCGGCTGATTCGATTTCCGGTGGTATTGAGAGGGCGGGGCCGGGTGCCTCGCCCTTTTTTTGTCCTGCGTTCGTGCGTTGGGGCACGTCAACAGCTACAGCTACAGCTACAGCAACAGCTACAGCAACAGCGGTTAGGGCTGCGCTTGTGCTGGTCTGGGCGGGCAGGGGTGGGTCAGCGGGACCCGCTGCAAGTACGTCCATGTAAGCTCGTATGCCGCCATCCATGGCGGCATACGGTCCCGCCAACCCACCTCTGCCCACCCTTTGACAACGTGCCGGTGCGGAAGGAAAAAGCGATGCTGGGCGGGCACGTCATGGCACCCGCGAGGCTGATGTTGACCGGAATCCGAGAGGCTTGAGCTGTCGCGCTGGTCCGAACCGCAGATATTTCGTTCGATCCTCCTTTGCACTGCACTGCACTCCCATGGCCACCAACCAACTGTCGAAGGGCGGGGGTGTGTGGGTTGGCGGGACCGTTGTGCCGCATGGATGCGGCTCACGAGCCCCCATGGATGGGTTTACGGCGCGTCCCGCGAACCCACACACCCCCGACCAGGCTACGGACAGCCGGCACTAACGCTTTTGAGAGGGCGGGGTAGACCAACAAAAAACCCGCTGCACAAGCAGCGGGTTCTCGATGTTGTCACCAAGTCACTGACACAGGCCAAATCAGAACTTGTAGTTCACGCCCAGCATGTACGTGCGGCCCCACTCCACGTATTCCAGCGGACGATCCTTCGTACCAGCGTAAGTGCGATACGGCTCGTTGGTCAGATTGCTTCCCTGCAGCAACAGCGTCAGCCCATGCAGACTGCTGCTGTCGGCGAAGGTGTAGCTGACCTGCGCATCCGTCACGTTCTCACCGACCACATAACGCAACGTCCGGTTGCCGTTGAAATTGCCGATCTCACCGATGAAATCCGAACGGCGGCGCTGGCTCACGCGTGCCTCGAACCCACTGCGCTCGTAGTACGCCGTGAAGTTGTACACACGCTCGGACAGGCCCGGCAGGCTGATCGGATCGCTGCCCACGCTGGACGCGCTTTCCGGATCCAGGATCTTGATGTCACTGTCATTGAACGTCGCACTGGCCTGCACACCGAAACCGCGCAGGCTCTCAGTCACCATCTCCAGTGGGAACGAGGCGGTCAGCTCCAGGCCCTTCAGCTTGCCGCCCTGGCCATTCTGCGGCGCCGAGAAGCTGCCGGTCGGCAGGACCGGAACGATCATGCCCGGCGGCGGTACGTAACTGGCCAGCAGGTCGCTGAAGTCGTAATCATCGCGCGACTGCGTGTAGACGTAGGACTTCAGGTCCTTGAAGAACACTGCCGCGGCCACGTAGGCCTTCTCACCGAAGTACTTCTCGTACGACAGATCGATCGCATTGGCACGCCACGGATCCAGCAGCGGGTTGCCGCCGCTGCCGCCCGGCTTGCCGGTGGCGGTGTCCACGCCGAACTCCAGGCCGGCACGCATCTGGTCCACGCGCGGGCGTGCGACCTGCTTGGCCACGGCGAAGCGCAGCGTCTGCTGGTGCGGGAACATGAAGGCCAGGTTCAAGCTGGGCAGCCAATCGGTGTAGGTCTTGCCGTCATCGATCGGCAGGATGTTCTGGCCGTCCGGACGCGAGCGGTCGAAGTAGTTGGACTGCGAGCTCTGGTCGGTACGCACCATCTGTACGCCGATGTTGCCGCGCAGGCCCACCTCGCCCAGGTCGGTGTTGATGTTGGCGCGGATCCAGGCGGTGCTGGTCTTTTCCTGCACCGTCCAGGCCTTGGGAATCAGATAGTCCAGGTTGGTGACCGGGTTGAAGACCATGTAGCGGTCCACGGCGGCCGGGACGTTCCAGGCCGGGATGTAGCCGATACCGGCGAAGCCCAGATTGACCGGCGCGTACTGCAGGTCACCGGCGATGTTGGCATCGCCCTGGTCGCCCAGCAGGATGTTGCCCTCGGCCTGGGTCTTGTCCTTGCGGCGGTCGGCGTAGTTCACGCCCACGTCCACATCGGAGAACCACGGCAGTGACTCGGGCATCGCGAAGGTGGCCTGCAGGCGCGCACCCTTCAGGCGGTCTTCGACCATCGGCACCTTGCCGTAGCCGGAGCCGTAGATGGTGTTGGTCAGGAACAGCGCGTCGGGGTTGGAATAGTCCAGCCCCGGGCTGATCTGCGAGAACCCGTCCGGCTTGACCACCACGCCGACCGAATCCAGCTGCGGCATCGGGGTCAGCTGCAGGTTGTTTTCCAGATTCAGTTCGTTGCGCGTGGCCTTGGAGTAGTTCACGTCGGCGACAACCTTCACGCGCTCGAAGTTGAACTCGTTGTTCCAGCCGAACGCGTCGATCTTGTCCTTGCGCTTGTTGTACATGCCGCGCACCAGCGGGTACACGCCGGTCGCCACGCCGCCGGCGAAGGTGCCATCGGCGTTGATCTGCGGGTTGGTGATCAGCAGGCCCGGGGTGTAGCCGCCGTTGTAGTTGCTGAGGTTGACCTCGAACTGGTTGGCGGTATCGATCTGCTCGGCTTCGGTGTGGAACGCGTCCAGGGTGCTGGTCCACACGTTCGACGGACGGAACTGCACGGTGGCCATCACGCCGTCGCGCTCGTTGTTGCCGGTGCGGCGCAGCGCCTTGATGCCATCGGAGAACACGGTGCCCGGAGCCAGGCCGGGGCGGTTGCCCTGGTCGGTCTGCTCGGTGGTCCACGGCTCGTACAGGCCCACCTGGTTTTCCTGGATGGGCATGTCGCTGTGCGCGTAGCCGATCGAGATGCCCAGGGTGTTGTCGAGGAACTGGTCGATGTAGCTGGCGCTGAAGCGATTGCCGTACGGATCGACGTTGGCGGCCTTGCCCAGCGAGCTCTTCTGGTAGCGGCCACTGATGGCGATCACGCGCTCGGCGAAGCTCAGCGGGCGCACGGTCTGCATGTCGATGGTGCCCGACAGGCCCTGGCCAACCAGCGCCGCATCCGGGGTCTTGTACACGGTCACGCCGTTGACCAGTTCCGAGGGGTACTGATCGAACTCGACGCTGCGGTTGTCACCGGTGCTGACCACTTCGCGCCCGTTGAGCAGCGTAGTGGCGAAATCCGGCGACAGGCCGCGCACGCTGATCACCTGGGCACGGCCGGCCACGCGCTGGGCGGCCAGACCGGGCAGGCGGCCGAGCGATTCGGCGATGCTCACGTCGGGCAGTTTGCCGATGTCCTCGGCCGAGATCGCCTCGACCACCGACGTGGCGTCCTGCTTGATCGCGATCGCGTTCTCGATGCCGCGGCGGATGCCGGTGACCTGGACGGTGTCCAGATTGGTCGCCGCGGTGCCGGTCGGTGCGGTGGTGGTACTGGGTTCGGCGGTCTGCGCCGACGCCATCAACGGCGTCAGGGCGACGGCCAGCGCGAGACTCAGCGCGCTGCGCTTGCGGTTCAACATTTTCCCCTCCCAGGCAATGTTGCCAATCGATTTTGTGGTTGCCCGGAGGACCCGGGAGCGTCATGGCGCGGTGGCCGTTGACTGCGTGGCTATGGTAGGCAGCGCGCCTGCTACGGGAATCACCCTGCATACGTATTCAATGACGTTTGCAGCATTGGAAGCGATTACAGGTGCGTTATCGCAGTCGCGGGACACTTACAACGGGGTAAAGCGGATCGCCTGGCCGCCACCGGGCGCAAGCACCAGCGTCAGCGCGTCGGCGCTGGTGACCTCGCGCGTTTCGCGTACGAAGGCGAAGGGATTGCTGCGGAAATCGGCGCCGTCGCCATCGCGGTAAATCTCCGCGCGGTAGCGCACGCCCGGCGCCAGGAAGCCCAGCGAGACCGGGAGCACGCGGCCGTGTTCATCGGTGATGCTGCCCAGGTACCAGTCGCGGCTGTGGCGGTTCTTGCGCACGATCGTCACGTAGTCGCCCACCTCGCCGTTGAGCACGCGGGTGTCGTCCCAGTCCACCGCCACGTCTTCGATGAAACGGAACGCCTCACGGTGCTGTTCGTAGTGCTCGGGCAGGTCGGCCGCCATCTGGATCGGGCTGTAGAGCGTCACGTACAGCGCGAGTTGGCGGGCCAGCGTGCTGGGGATCGCCTGACCGCCGCGGCCCTTCAGGCTCAGGATGCCGGGCGTGTAGTCCATCGGCCCGGACAGCATGCGGGTGAACACCAGGTTGACCTCGTGCTCGGGCGGATTCGGTGGCTGGCCCCAAGCGTTGTACTCCATGCCACGCGCGCCTTCGCGGGTAATCCAGTTTGGATAGGTGCGGCGCAGGCCGGTGTCCCTGATCGGCTCGTGCGGATTCACCGCAATGTGCCGCTTGGCCGCTTCCTGCACCACCTTCAGGTGATGGCGGGCCATGAACTGGCCGTCGTGCCACTCACGCCACAACGGGCCACCGGCCGGGTTGCGGCGGTCGACCTGTCCGTCATCGCAGACGTAGCCGCTCTTGAAGGAATCCACGCCCAGCCGCGCATACAGCTCCAGCGCCGCGCCGAGCTGATCTTCGTAGTGTTCGATGGCGCAGCCGGTTTCATGGTGGCCGATCAGGTGCACGCCCTGCTTCGCGCCGTAGGCAGACAGGGCCTCGATGTCGAAATCGGCCGTGGGCCGGGTGAAGTCGAAAGCGTAGCCGTTACCGACCCAATCACCGTTCCAGCCCGGGTTCCAGCCTTCCACCAGCACGCCGCGGAAACCATGGCTGGCGGCGAAGTCGATCACGCGTTTGGTCTTTGCGGTGGTCGCGGCATGCCGTGGGCCGGTGGCCCAGCTCTCCTCGTCCAGATGCATCGACCACCACACGCCCAGGTACTTGGAGGGCTTCACCCAGCTGACATCGCCGAGGACGTTGGGCTCGTTGAGGTTGAGGATCAGGCTGGATTCAACCAGTCCGCCAGCGGTGTCGCTGATCTGCAGCGTGCGCCACGGCGTATCGAAGGGCAGGCTCCGCCGCACCTTCCAGCCCTCGGCCGAGGGCGACAGCTGCGCCCGCAGGCGCTGGCCCTCGGTGCGGCGCAGCCACATGCCGGCATAGTCCACCAGCGCGGCTTCGTGGATGGCGATGTGCAGACCATCGCGGCTGCGCAGCGTCATCGGCGTATGTGCCAGCGGCACCTGGTCCAGCGGCGTGCGCTGATAGAGATACTCGTAGTGGATCGGCTCACCGGCGGGAATCCACCACGCGGTGGAGGTCGGGGCGATCGCGAACTCGGTCAGCTCATCATCGATGATCGCCTCGCGCATGCCCGGCTGTTCGGGGAAGTGATAGCGGAAGCCCAGTCCGTCGTCATAGACCCGGAACACCACGTCGATGCGCCGTTTGGCGCCGCTGCGTTCGGCCAGTTGTACGACCACTTCGTTGAAGTGATTGCGGGTGAGACGACGCTCGCCCCACGGTTGCTCCCAGGTTTCATCGACGCTTTTCGACTGCTGACCGACCACGGCAAGATCACGGTCCAGCCGGCCATCGCGCAGTTGGAAGCCGAGCTTGGAGGTGTCCACCACGGTCTCGCCGAAACGGTCCACCCGGTAGCTGGGGTTCCCGCCGTCCAGTTGCAGTGACACGCGCAGCACCTTGCCGGGCGAGTCGACGCTGGCCACGGTGACCGGCTCGGCAAAGCCGGTGGCGCTGAATGCGCAGAAGATCCAGCCCAGCAGGGGCAGGCGACGACGTGCGTGATGCCCGTCCGTTGGATGCGACAGTGACGGCATTTCCCCTCCCAAGGCGGCCGAAAACACCCCCCGGACTATAGCGACGCGGTCACGCTTGCCGACCGCCGTGGCCATGAATACGTATGCAGGTCGATGCAGGCTGCAGCGCGCCGTCTACCATGGGCCAAGGCACCCTGGGAGGGGGCCGCGAGCGCATTGCCGCGAGGCGGTGCGGACCTACAACGCGAGCAAAGGGGAGGGAGGCAACGGGCGCGAGCCGGTTCGCCACTTCGATGCTGAAGATGATCTGCCTGACCGTTGCCCTCGGGGCAGCGATGGGGTCCACCGCCCGTGCGGCCGACCTGGATTTCGATGGCCGCCATGCGCGCGCCGAGACCGCCGCTGAAGGTGGCTACCGCCTGCATGCGCCGCAGGGCGAGGTGCGTGTCAGCGCGCAGCCGATGCGCAGCGAGACCGGCAATGTGCTGTTCGATGCGCTGTTCGGGCTCGCCCAGCAGGAAATGGATGCCGACCGCGTGGACGCGATCCGCGACCCGGCCTTCAATCACGGCAAGCCCGTGGCCTGCGCGTGCTTCCAGACCGGCGAGCGCTGGCCCTATGTGTGGACGCGCGATGTGAGCTTCGCCGCCGATCTGGCGCTGTCGCGTCTGGACCCGGTGCGCACGCGCCAGTCGCTGCAGTTCAAACTCTCCACCGCGCGCGACGGCCACACCCCCGGTCTGTTCGTGGCACAGGACACCGGCTCCGGCGGCAGCTGGCCGATCAGCAGTGATCGCGTGGTGTGGTTCCTGGCCGCACGTGGGCTGCTGGATGACGCGGCCTTTGCCGACCAGGTCTGGCAGACGCTGCAGGCCACCCTGGCGCAGGACCGTGAGGCGGTGTTCGATGCGCGGATCGGCCTGTATCGCGGCGAGACCTCGTTCCTGGATTGGCGCGAACAGACCTACCCGGACTGGACCCGCGAGGATGTGCGCTTCATCGGGGAGTCCTTCGCGCTGTCCACCAACGTGCTGCATTACGAGGCGCTGCGGCTGGCCGAGCAGCTGGCGCGGCAGCGTGGCGACGCGCGCGCCACCACCTATGGACAATGGGCCGATGCACTGGCCCGCCAGATCGACGCACGCTTCTGGCGCGAGGAGGCCGGCCAGTACATGAGCTACATCGGCGAGGCGGCCCACCCCGTGCCATACGCCAAGTACGACCTGCTCGCGCTCTCGCTGGGGGTGTTGGCCGATTTGTTCCCGGCCGATCGCGCGCGGCGCGCGCTGGCGAACTACCCGGCGGTGGCCGGTGGTAGCCCGGTCGTCTGGCCGCAGGAAGCGCAGCAGCCGATCTACCACAACCGCGGCATTTGGCCATTCGTCAGCGCGTACTCGCTGCGCGCGGCACGCCGCTTGGACGATGCCCCGCGCATTGCGATGGAGATCGAATCGCTGATGCGCGGCACCGCGCTGGCCGGCTCCAACATGGAAAACTACGAGATGCGCACGCTGGCGGTGCATGTCGATGAAGGCGCCCTCAGCGGGCCCGTGGTCAATTCGCCGCGTCAGCTGTGGTCGGTGGCCGGGTACCTCTCGATGGTGCTGGAAGGGGTGTTCGGCGTGGAAGACGACGGCCGCATCGCGCCAAAGCTGCCGGTGTCCCTGGTGCCGACGCTGTTCGGTGCGCATGACCGCATCCGCCTGGACGACGGCAAACAGCATTACGTGCTGGTGCGGCCGAAGGAGCTCGCTGGCGAGCTGCTGGTGGCCGGGGACATCCAGCGCGATGGCAGCACCACGACGGTGCAGCTGGTGCCGTTGCGTGGTCGCGCCGCGACGCCATCAACGGCCATCCTGCGTCCTTCGACCGTCTTCGCCCCAGCCACCCCCGCCGCACCGGTGCCGCGCGAAACGAAGGCCGGCTGGCAGATCACGGTGCCCGCCGGGCACGTGCTGTGGCGCGACGGCCAGACGCTGACGCCCACACGGGGTGTCGCCACGATTGCCAGGGACGGTGCCAGTCACTGCCTGAGCCTGACCCGGCGGGAGGGCACGCTGGAATCGCTGCACAGCCCGATGACCTGCATCGGCCCGCAGCAGGTCCTGGCTGGCGACAGGCACTGGCAGTGGACCGCACCGACCGCCGGCCGCTGGCGTGCACGCCTGCGCTACGACAACCCGAACGGCCCGATCAACACCGGTGTGACCGCGGCGGTGAAGACGCTGGTGCTGCAATGCGGGGGGCAACCGGAGCAGCGCCGCCCCATCGTGATGCCGCACAGCGTGGGCGAACAGGACTCCACGGCGGTTGAATTCGAGCTGCCGACACGCGCCTGCCGCATCACGTTGGACGAGGGCTTCAACATGAGTGCGCTGACCCACTTCGCGCAGTACAACGGCGGCAAGGGCGGCAGTGAGGGCGTGCTCAATCGGGCCCGCGTGTCCGCGCTGACCCTGATGCCGGTCGCGGCCTCGACGGAGCCGCGCCGATGAGCCGGTCGCCCAAACCGACACTGTCGTTCTGGCAGATCTGGAACATGTGTTTCGGCTTCCTCGGCATCCAGTTCGGCTTTGCCCTGCAGAACGCCAATGCCAGCCGCATCTTCGAAACGCTCGGCGCGCCGATGGACGCGGTGCCTGGGCTGTGGATCGCCGCGCCATTGACCGGTCTGCTGGTGCAGCCGGTGATCGGCTACCTGTCCGACCGCACGTGGACGCGCTGGGGACGCCGCCGTCCGTTCTTCATGATCGGTGCGGTGCTGACCACGCTCGCCCTGCTGGTGATGCCGAACTCGCCGACGCTGTGGATCGCCGCTGGCACGCTGTGGGTGCTGGATGCCTCGATCAACGTATCGATGGAGCCGTTCCGCGCGTTCGTCGGCGATCAGTTGGCCCCAAGGCAACGGCCGACCGGCTTTGCGATGCAGAGCTTCTTCATCGGCATCGGTGCGATTGTCGCCAGCTTCCTGCCTTTCATCCTGGCCCACTTCGGCGTCGCCAACACGGCGGCCGCCGGGCAGGTGCCCGATACCGTGCGCTACGCGTTCTACTTCGGCGCGGCGGTGCTGCTCGCGGCGATCACCTGGACGGTGATCAGCACCCGGGAATACTCGCCGGCCGAGCTGGCCAGCTTCGATGATGCCGAGCCGTCCGCGGTGCACCAGAGTGCGCGCGTGGCAGGACCGCCGCCGTGGGCGCAGATCGGCGGCTGGGTGGCGGTGGGCATCGTGTTGGCCGCCGCCATCGCGGCGCGGCAGGGCGACCGCATGCTGTATGTGCTGGCCGGCCTGTGCATCGCCTATGGCGTGCTGCTGGGTGTGGCGCGCTGTGTGCCGGAGGCGAACATGCTGGCCACCATCGTCGGCGACCTGCGTGCGATGCCGCGCACCATGCGTCGGCTGGCCTGGGTGCAGTTCTTCTCGTGGTTCGCGCTGTTCGCGATGTGGATCTACACCACCGCCGCCGTCGCCGGCACCCACTTCGGCTCGACCGATACCGCCTCGGCCGCCTACAACGAGGGCGCCAACTGGGTCGGTGTGCTGTTCGGTGCCTACAACGGCTTCGCCGCACTGGCGGCGTTGCTGATCCCGTTGATGGTGCGCGCGCTCGGCCTGCGCTGGAGTCACCTGGTCAACCTGTGGCTGGGCGGACTGGGGTTGATCTCGATGCTGTTCATCCGTGATCCGCACTGGCTGCTGCTGTCGATGGTCGGCGTCGGCTTCGCCTGGGCCTCGATCCTGTCGCTGCCGTATGCGCTGCTGTCCGACAGCGTGCCGGCGGCCAAGATGGGCATCTACATGGGCCTGTTCAATTTCTTCATCGTGATTCCGCAGCTGGTCGCGGCCAGTGCGCTCGGCTTCCTGCTGCGCACCTGGCTGGGCGGCGATCCGATGCACGTGCTCGCCCTCGGAGGCGGCAGCCTGCTGCTGGCCGGTCTATGCGTGCTGTACGTGCCAACCCAACAGGAGGTTGTCTGATGTCCCGGTATTCGTCGTTGTCGCTGGCCCTGTCATTCGCGCTCTCCGCCAGTCCCGTCCTGGCCATCGAGCGGCCGGACTATGTCGGCACGCGTGAGCCGTTCGCCAGTCAGGCGGTCTACTTCGTGGTCACCGACCGCTTCGTCAACGGCGATCCGTCCAACGATCACCGCGACCAGGGCGGTGCGCATCCCACCTTCGATATCCCGGTGCCCTGCCCGGACAAGGTGGATGGCAACATCGGCTACCTCGGCGGTGACTTCAAGGGCGTGCTCGACAATGCCGGGTACATCCGCAACCTGGGCTTCGGCGCAGTGTGGATCACCCCGATCATCGACAACCCGGACCAGGCCTTCACCGGCAGCAAGCCGATCAGCTGCACCAGCACGCTGACCGACCGCGGCAAGACCGGCTACCACGGCTACTGGGGCGTCAACTTCTATACGCTCGACGAGCATCTGCCGAGCAAGGACCTGGACTTCGCCGCGTTCACCCGCGGCCTGCATGCTGCGGATCTGAAGGTGGTGCTGGATATCGTCGGCAACCATGGCTCGCCCGCGTGGACGATGCCGGTGGCGCAGCCACAGTTCGGCCAGATTTTCGACAGGGACGGCCGATTGATCGCCGATCACCAGAACCTGCCCCCGCAGCAGCTGGACCCGGTGCATAACCCGCTGCATGCCTTCTACAACAACATCGGCCCCGTCGACGGCAAGCAAGGCTCGATCTTCGACGGCAACCTGGCCGAGCTGTCCGACTTCAACGAGCACAATCCGGCGGTGATGGATTACCTGGTGGGTGCGTACCTGCAATGGACCGCGCAGGGCGTGGATGCGCTGCGCATCGACACCATCGGCTGGCTGCCGCACCCGTGGTGGCATGCCTTCGTCAACCGCATCCGTGCCGAGCATCCCGGCATGTTCATGTTCGGCGAAGCGTTCGACTACGACGCCAGCAAGATCGCCGAGCACACCTGGCCGGCCAACGCGAATGTCAGCGTGCTGGACTTCCCGCTGCGCGGCGCACTGTCGTCCGTGTTCGGCAAGGAACAGAAGGGCTTTGAGACCCTGGCCGAACCGCTGCACCTGCTCGACGGGCCGTATGCGAATCCGTACGAGCTGATGAGCTTCTACGACAACCACGACATGGCGCGCTTGGACGCAACCGATGCCGGGTTCATCGACGCCCACAACTGGCTGTTCACCGCGCGCGGCATTCCGGTGATCTATTACGGTTCGGAAACCGGCTTCATGCGCAGCCGTGCCGAGCACGCCGGCAACCGCGCCTACTTCGGCCAGGCGCGCGTGAATGATGCGCCGAAGAGCCCGATCTATGCGCCGCTGCAGCGGATCGCCAAACTGCGTGAGGCCACACCGGCCCTGCAGCGCGGGCTGCAGGTCAATGAGCGCCTGCACGGCGATGAAGCGGTGTTCTTCCGCGTGCTGCAGCAGGGCGATACCGCGCAGACCGCGCTGGTCCTGCTCAACAAGGGTGATGCGGCCCGGACCCTCGAGGTCCGTCGTTACCTGCAGGCCGGCACCTGGCGCGACGCGCTGGGCGGCGCCAGCCAGACGGTCAACGGATCACTGAAGGCCGAGGTGCCTGCGCATGGTGTGCGCGTGTTCGTGCTGGATGCGCAGGTCGACCAGGTCGCGCTGCAGCAACAGTTGAAGGCGGCGATGGAGGACCAGCAGGCCCGCACGAAACGCCTGGCGAAGTAGCCGGGGAATGCCCGGTCTGCCGTTCGCGGTGGGCCGGGCACTACAATCGGGCTCGCGATCGCGCACTGCGGTCCTTCCGAGTACGCTTTCCATGTCACGCCTGTCCCTGCGCCCTGCGACGCCCGACGACGCCGAACGCCTGTTCCATCTGATGCAGTTTTACTACTTCGAGGCGTCGGCCTGGAGCGGAGAAGAAGTACGCTCCGACGGCCTGTTCGACTGTGATCGGAGCGATGTCGAGGCCTCCGTGCGCAACGCGCCGCAGTGGGCGCGGTTGTTGTTCGTCGACGAAGCACTCGCCGGCTTCGTGCTGGTGGACCGGGTGGAACGGGACGGGCACCACTATCCTGAACTGGCCGATCTTTTCGTGCTTCCCAAGTACCGGCGGCAAGGCCTGGCGGCTTACGTGGTCAACGCACTGGTGCGCCCCGGCGAGGGGCAATGGTTGCTCGCAGTGTTCCGCGGCGACGTGGCTGCGCATGCCCACTGGCTGCGGACCCTGCCTCGTCTTGGTCTGCCGCATGTCGCGCTGGCCGATGACGACCCGCGGTTCCACCTCTACCTGATCGGCGGTCCACCCAGCCTGTAGTGCCGGCCGCCGGCCGGCTCGTGACACCCCGGCGGTACACTAGCGGCCCCCACCCATACCCCTGCATTCCATGAACGACGCCGCCCCCCAGACCCCGATTGAAACGCTGCTCAAGACCGCGATGGACGGTCAGCTGCCGATCGGCCTGTTCATGAAAGCCTTCGTCGCGTCCGAGGTGGTGTTGCTCACCGGCAGCCTGGTGACGCCGGATGGCAGCGGTTTCGATCCGCTGCTGTTCGACAAGCAGGGCGTGCTGCACGTGTCGGTGTTCACTGACATGAGCCGCGTCGGCTTCCACAGCCAGCAGGCCCCGCACACGATCCGCATGCTGATGCGGGAGGTGCTCAAGCGCGTCCCCGGCGGCTACGGCGTGGTGATCAATCCGGGCACCTCGCTGGGCTTTGAGATCTCGCCGTCCGGCGTCGGCGAAATCCTCAAGGACTTCGCCGACGGCCCGCGCTGACGCTGCGTTAAAGTGGCGTCGTACGTTCCATCGGCACGCTTCTGCGCGCTCGCGGTCAGGACGCGGTTGTCGTAGAAGCTGATTTTCTCGAACAGCTCCGTCACCAGCTGCTGGCGGTCGGCCGGCGTTTCGGCGCGGATGTAGGCGAGCAGTTCGGTGGAGGTGGTGTAGGGCGGTTGCTGGAAGCCCTTGGGTGCTTCTGGACACGTGTGCGCCAGTGACCGGCCAGCCATGACACGCCCATGCAGCCTGCCACCAGCAGCAGCCAGCCGGATGCGGTCGGCCCGGCGCTCTGCTTGATCGCGCCCCACCACGCCGGGCCGAACATCGCCCCGATGGCCAGTACGGCGAGTGCCAACAAGGCAAGCAGGACGCGCGACACCCAACGCTCGATACCGGCGTCATGCCGGGCAATGCGCAGCGTGACCTCACGGGCGAAGCGCATCGGCGGCCCACTCTGCGGGGCCGAAGCGATCGCCTGGGCGATGCGCAGGTAGTCGGCCGCGTCCGGCGCAGCGCGCTGGCCGCTGAGAGCGGCGCGCAGCGCAGCCTCCTGGGCCTGCCATTCCTCCGGATCGATGCGGGGATCCTCTGCGCTGCTCATGCGGGGACTCCAATGCGGGATTCAAGCAACTCGCGCAACCGCTTGCGGCTGCGGAACAGATGGCTCTTGATGGTGCCTTCGGCCAGCTCGGTCAGGGTGGCGATCTCGGCGATGGAGATCTCCTCCAGGTGATAAAGCGTGAGCAGGGTGCGCTGCAGCGGCGGCAGGGCGTCGATCGCCGCATGCAGGTGCGCGTTGATGTCCTGCTCGCTGGTACGTGCTTCCAGATCGATGCCATCGCCGATCTGTTCGATCAATGCGGTGCCGTCCTCACCCATGGTGTTCTCCACCAGCGGAATGCGGCACCGTTCCAGGTGGCGCTTGGCGATGGAATAGGCGACCTGTGCCACCCAGGATTTCAACGCGCTTTCGCCGCGGTACTGATGCAGCGTCTGATGGATGCGCAGGAAGGCTTCCTGGCACAGCTCGCGAGTGTCGTCGGGGTGGCGGACCATGCGGTCGACCACACGCCAGCACAGACCCTGGTACTCGCGCACCAGCTGCTCGAACGCACCGGGCTGCTGCGACAGAATGGCAGCGACCAAGGCACGGTCGGCGTCCAGACAGTCAGCAGGGGAGGGCGGCGACGTATGCATCACCATAGGGATACGTCGAGTGCGCCCTTGGTTGCAACCAGGCGCCGTGCAACCGATCCCGCCCTGGCCGTATCTCAGTGGACAAGCCCCTCAACGGAACGAACGCACCATGGATTACAACCTGATTCTGCCTGTCGTCCTGATTCTCGGCATCGTGTATGCCATCAAGAGCGTGGTCGATGGCCACACGCGCCGTCGGATCGTTGAAGCCCGTGGCTCGGAAGAGCTGGTGCGCTCGCTGCTGGCCGGCGATACCACCAAGCGGCGGCTGGCCTCGCTGCATTGGGGCTGCGTGTTGCTGACCCTGGCGCTGGCATTCGGCCTGGTCGATCTGCTCGGTATCGACCGGGTCACGCCTGGCGCGATCGCCCTGCTGCTCGGTGCGACCGGGCTGGGCAACGTGGTGTACTTCGTGCTGGATCGTCGCCTGAAGTAAGGCCGCGCGCGCGTCGCTCAGCCGCGCAGCGAGGAGTCCCGCAGCACCTGTTTCACCGCGATGCTCTGGCCTTCCACCGGCTGACCCTCGATCAGTGCCAGCAGCTTTTCCACCAGCAGGTGCCCGGCCTGCTTGGTGTCCTGCTGCACGGTGGACAGCGGCGGAGAGACAGAGGCGGCCAGCGGGATGTCATCGAAGCCAGTGACCGCCACGTCCTCGGGCACGCGCAGGCCATGCTCGCGCAGGGCGCGCATCGCACCGATCGCGATCAGGTCGCTGGCCGCGCACAGCCCGTCAATGCGCTCGCCGCGCGCCAGCAGCGCCTGGCAGGCATCGAAACCGGACTGCTCGGTGGTGATCGCATCGTGCTGCAGGGACGGCTCGGCGGTGAGGCCACGCGCCTGCATCGCCTCGACGTGGCCGCGGTAGCGCTGTTCGAACTCGGGATAGTGGCTGGAGGCATGGCCGACGAAGGCGATCCGGCGGCAGCCCTGGTCGAGCAGGTGCGCAGTGATGTCGAAGCCGCCCTGGAAATTGTCGCTGCCGATCGAGACGCCGGGCTGGTCGGGCAGGGAAGCGCCCCAGCGCACGAAGTGGGTGCCTTGTTCGACCAGCCGCTGCAGCCGCTCGCGCGACTCGTGGTAGTCGCCATAGCCCAGCAGGATGATGCCGTCGGCCTTGTTGCTGTCCTCGTAATCGGCCTGCCAGTCGGTGGAGAGCTGCTGGAAGGAGACCAGCAGGTCGTAACCGCGCAGCGCGCAGGCGCGGGTGATCGAGCCGAGCATGGCGTGGAAGAACGGGTTGATCAGCGAGTCGTCATTGGTGGGGTCTTCGAAGAACAGCAGGGCCAGCGTGCCGGCATTGCGCAGGCGCAGGCTGGAGGCGTTCTTGTCGACCTTGTAGTTCAGCTCCCGGGCAATGGCCAGGATCCGCTCCCGGGTCTCGGCGTTGACCATCGGGCTGCCGCGCAGCGCCCGCGACACCGTGGGCTGGGAGACGCCGGCCAGGTGGGCGATATCGAGGGAGGTGGCTTTGCCGCGGATGGTCATTTCAACAGGGGGTGAGGCAGTGAAGGGACATCATGCCATGCGCCGCCGGGGCGGGGCCGGGTCGGGCGCTGGGCGGGCGGCCAGTGGCCTGCAGCCCTTGGACGGAACCGCCGTCACCGTTGCGGCATATGGCTCGAGCAGGTTTCCGGTCGTTTCCGGCCGGAATTCCGACAGGGTCGGGGACGGCGGCGATGATAAGATGGTGCAATCTGGATCCCCCCAATTTTCCCAAGGGCGGCCCGGCAGATCTGCACCCCGCTCGGGGCTGTGATATGACTGGGGCCTGCCCTCGGACAACGGAAGAGCAACCCTATGGCGCGCGGCATCAATAAAGTCATCCTGGTCGGCAACCTCGGCAACGACCCGGACGTGAAGTACACCCAGGGCGGTATGGCGATCACCCGCATCAGCCTGGCCACCACCAGCGTCCGCAAGGACAAGGATGGCAACCAGCAGGAGCGTACTGAATGGCACCGCGTGGTGTTCTTCGGCAAGCTCGGCGAAATCGCCGGTGAATACCTGCGCAAGGGCAGCTCGGTCTACGTCGAAGGCAGCCTGCGTTACGACAAGTACACCGGTCAGGATGGCGTGGAGAAGTACTCCACCGACATCATCGCCGATGAGATGCAGATGCTCGGCGGCCGTGAAGGCGGCGGTGGCGGTGGCGGTGGCGGCGGCGAACGTCCGCAGCGCCAGCAGGCCCCGCGCCAGGAGTACGGCGGTGGTGGTGGTGGTGGCGGTGGTGGTCAGCGCGGCGGCGGCGGTGGCTACGGTCAGCAGCGCCCGCAGCAGCAGGCGCCGCAGCAGTCGGCGCCGCCGATGGACGACTTCGCCGATGACGACATCCCGTTCTAATTTTTAGCACTTCCTTCATACAAAAAAAGCCCCAGTAAGTCATTGTACTTACTGGGGTTTTCTTGTTTACGCATGGATTTCTGCATCCTGCTAGTCTGAGGCCAATCTTCTACTAGTAGAGGATGTAAACGATGAGGCCGGCATTTCGCGTTCGGATCGTCTTGTTCGCCTCTGGCGACGCTTTCCGGTACTGCTGGATGAGCATGGGTGCCCGCTCTTTCGCCCCACCGTGTTTGCGCTTACTCAGGTTCGGGGTAGGAATCTTTCAACTAACACGATCAGCAACGTGCTGCGTGCGATTGAAGTGGGGGGCTCGCTGGCCAGCAGAATCGCCACGGCGTCGTCGGGCTCGGCGGCCATCCAGTCGTCGACCTGGCCAGGCTGCAGCCACGCCGGCATCCGGTCGTGGATATCGGCTGACACGCCGCTGCTGTCGCCGGTGATGATGGTGAAGGTGCCGAGGCCGCCTTTGCGCATTCACTTGACCGAACAAGCCGCGCCACCTAGATTTCCTGATGAAACCAACTATCTCGCCGTAACCCCAAAGACGGCCTACATGCCGAGTCGGCCCCTATGATCATGCAGCCATGACTAAGACGACGCACCTCGTTGGCGTTGATCACGCCGGCTTTACGGTTTCCTCCTTGGACGAATCCATCCACTTTTGGACCCAGGCACTGGGTTTCGAGCTGCAACGCCAATCGGAGATGGGTGGCGATTTCCTGTATCAGGTTACAGGCGTTGATGATCCGAACGTGCGCACGGCAATCGTCTTGGCGCCGAATGGGTTCATGGTTGAGCTGCTGCAGTACTCTGGAGGTCGCCAGCATGGAGCCGCGCCGGAGAGTGCCGGCGCGATCGGAGCTGCACACCTGGCTTTGACCGTGGAGGATATTCACTCCGCCATCGCCCGTGTAGAGGCTGCGGGATGGAAGGCGAAGGGCAGTCCACAACCAATTCCAGGCGGTCCACGCAAGGGGACACTAGCGGCCTACGTCTCCGGCCCCGATCACATCACAATCGAGTTCATGCAGCCGCCAAGCAGGTGATGGGCGTGCAGAGGAAAGTGAACTGGCATCACTGCTAGGGATGGTCTGAACAAATCTGCGCGAAATCCGATGGTAGTGCCGGCCGCTGGCCGGCAAGCTTGAGGTCCATCAGACCACGTTGAAGGACCCTCCATGCAGCTGACATTCGGTGGTGCCGAAGGCCTGATCCGGAAATGCACCAGACCAGGAAGGGCAATCAGTGGTACTTCGGCATGAAGGCGCACATCGGTGTGGATCAGTTTTCGGGCCTTGTGCACCATGTGACATGCATCGCTGCCAATGTAGGCGATGTCACAGTCACGCACGAACTTCTGCACGGTAACGAGGATTGCGTGCTGGGCGACAGTGGCTATACCGGGGCGGACTCGCGGCCAGAGCTACAGGACGCCAAGGCGGCGTTCTTAACCGCCAGGAAGCGGGGCAAAGTGAAGGCGATCAAGAACGCGCGCGACCGTCGGCAGCACGAGCGCTGGGAGCGTTGCAAAGCCAGCATGCGCGCGAAGGTGGACACTCCTTCCGGGTGATCAAGCGCCAGTTTGGTTACACCAAGGTGCGCTATCGCGGGCTGGCAAAGAACAGCTCGGAGGTGCTGACCCTGTTTGCGCTGTCCAATCTGTGGATGACCCGCTGGCAGTTCGTGCCGGCCCAAGGATAAATCCGTCTGGAGGCGCCCAACGGGGCCTCAAAACCCTATTTCCAGCGAAATAAACCGCAGCAGGTGGGCGCGGGACGCGTTCGGCTCATGAATCCAACATCGCGGGTGATCTGCTCAGAGCATCCTTAGAGGAAATGTCGCCACCATCGCCAATCCTATGATCGAGGCTGGCTTTGTTCACGCGAGAGCTTTGCTCGAGTTCCTCTGGCTGTGCACAGCTGACGGGAACTTGGCGCAGGTCAAGCGCCGCCGGCGAGACGACATTGGCATTGAGACCTTCTCAAATGCACAGGGGCCACTTTGTTTGGTTCATCCTGACGAGGCCGTTGCAGCGTATCTAGGTCCTTGAGCCGCTTGGCGTCGGGCACGCTCATGCCGCCGAACTTGCTGCGCTACAGGTAGTACGAGGCCTCGCTAAAGCCATGCTGGCGGCAGAGGTCCTTGATGGGCATGCCGGCCTCAGCTTCGCGTAGGAAGCCGATGATCTGCTCTTCGGAAAAGCGCTTCTTCACGTCCAATCTCCTTGTCATTGAGAATTGGACTCCAAACCGCTTCGCTACTCAATCTCGGGGGGACGTCGATCCCGCCTGCCGAAGCTGAGGCAAACTACTATCGGCAACTAGCCAGTCAAGCCGCCGCGGTGGCGGCCTGACGTAACCCTACTTGCCTCCACCGAACCCGGGGGGATTCAGTTTGCGAGACCGGAACGCCGCCACTTTCATCCGGTTCCCGCAGAGCGCCATGCTGCACCAACGGCGCTTTCGCGACTTGGTCGTGTCATGGAACAGCAGTGTGCAGTCATGCGCTTCACACTCGCGTACGTGCTGCAGGTCGCCACCGGCGAGGAGCCGGCTCAGCGCCACTGCGATGGGCTCCAGCAGGCTTTCTGCGCTGTCATCGCGGCGGCGTTCGACCACGCAAGGGCCTGCACCGTCAGTGGACGACTGCAGTTGAACGATCGGTCGGCCAGCCTCCAGCACCTTGTTCACTATCGGTGCCTGGAACGGGCGCCCTGCCCGTGCAGCCGTCAGCAGTTCGCGTGCTTCGTCGCGCAAGGCGGCGGCCAGCTCCGCCACGCCGTTCGGGATGGGGACCGCGCCTGCGTCCAGGACGCCCGCCGCGGCCAGCCAGTCGATTGCCGCCTGGTCGCCCTGAAGCACGTCCACCGGGGCCGTACTGGGGCCGTAGGCCGAGTTGATGAAGTCGAGCGCCAGATCATTGGCCACGAACAATGCGGGGGATGGAGCTGAGTCGATCATGCGTAACCCCTGTAAATGTTGTTGACAGGTTACCACCGCCGCACGTAACCTTCAAATCAACTCCAATGTGGTTACATAAAACGCTCATGACTACTTCGAATACGCTCGCCCGATTCGGCGCGACGGCTGCCCTGCTCGCCGCCACCGCCACCGCGCACGCCCAGGTCCAGTACCGCTACGAACAGGTGGGCGAGGTCAAGGTGTTCTATCGGGAGGCCGGCCCCCGTTCGGGCCCCACCGTGCTCCTGCTGCATGGGTTCGCGGCGTCGTCGTACATGTACCGGGACGTCATCGAGGCGCTGTCGGACAGATACCACGTCATCGCCCCGGACCTGCCCTCCTTCGGTTACACCGAGGCACCTGCGCGTGGCGCGTATGACTACACCTTCGACACCCTGGCCGCGACCCTGCAGCGCTTCACCGAGCGGTTGAAGCTGGAGCGCTACGCGCTGGTGGTGCACGACTACGGCGCCCCGGTGGGATGGCGTCTCGCCAGCGCGCATCCAGAGCGGATCACCGCCCTGATCTCGCAGAACGGCAACGCTTACGAGGACGGCCTGGCGAAGGGGTGGGATCCGATCCGCGCCTACTGGAACGATCCCAGTGCGCAGAACCGCGCTGCCCTGGCCGAGTTCCCCACGGCCGCTGCGATCAAATGGCAGTATCTGGAAGGCGTGCGCGACCCCAGCCTGGTGGCGCCGGATGGCTACACCCTTGAGGGGCTGCATGTATCCAGGCCCGGCAACGCGGATATCCAGCTGGACCTGCTGCTGGACTACGCCTCCAATGTGCGGCTATACCCCGCCTTCCAGGCCTACTTCCGGACGCATCAACCGCCGCTGCTTGCCGTGTGGGGGCGAAACGATCCGTACTTCCTGCCCGCCGGTGCGGAGGCGTGGAAGCGCGACATTCCCGATGCCGAAATCCACTTTTTCGATACCGGGCACTTCGCGCTGGAGACGCATGCGGACGAGATCATTCCGGTGATCCGGGAGTTTCTGGATCGGAAGGTTGGCGCGCACCGAAGCGGAGCGCAGTCGAGTCGTTGAACAACAGGAAACGCGTCGGCAGGCAGAATCCCCAGCGATCCCAAAACGTTCCGGCCGCTGCACGACGATCCAGATGATTGAGTCAATCCGACCGTCCCGTTCAGAGTTCACAAGGTGGCGTCGAACGCGTCCCGTTGGGTCGTATGCCAGCAGAAGGGAAGGGTGCGATCTGGCTTCCAGTGGATAGGGGGCAAGGATGCCAACACGTTTATCTGGTACGCGAAGTTGTTGACACTCGCGAGGCAGTAGTACGCTGGATGCATTGCATGCCAGCGCATGTGGCAGTTGTTTACCTTTTTGGTAGGCACAACCGTTCTGATTTCTGATTTTTACGGATGTAAATGAAACCCCAGTAAGCCACTGTGCTTGCTGGGGTTTTTCTTTTTTGCGCGGGAAGCTCTATTTCCGCTGGTCTGGCGCCGGTCTTCTGCTCTTGGTCGTGCACGATGGGTCTCGACTCAAGGAAGGAGTGACGGCATGCTGCTGACGGACCAGGAACTCAAGCATGTGCTCAACGTCGAGTGGGGAATGCGGTTCTGGCGCTGGTTCCGCTGGGTCCTGCTGGTCATCCTGGCAGTGGCCGCGACCGGCGGTTACACCGGCCTGATGAAGCAGGCACCGAATGCGTGGCTGATCGCCGGCGCGGTCTACCTGCTGGTCGCCTGGCCGGACTCTGCCGCGCGTACGTCTATCACTCGTTGCGCCGCATGATCGACGCCGACCCGGAGGCGCGCGAGCAGCTGCGGCAAGCGATGCATCGCCGGCGATGAGCGGGTGCCTGCGGGCGACAGCCATCACGCGCGTGGTGCCCTGCAGCATGCGTTTTCGTGCACCGCGTCTTGCAAAAAAATGATGTCCTCCTCTATGGTGCAATCGATTGCATTGCAGCGGATCGTCAGCGTTTGATACCGGTTGGGAGGCCGGAAGACGGATGTCCATCCATTCGATCAGACCGGCGCCGGCATCGGCACCGGGGCTCACGCGGCGCGATGCACTGCGCCTGGCGGCCGCCGCGAGCCTTGGGCTGGGTGCTGCGGGCGTGCTACCGGCGTTTGCCGCGGCCGCGCCGCTCAAGGGCAACCTGAAGCACTCCGTCGCCCGCTGGACCTTTCCGCAGCAGTCGGTTGCGCAACTGTGCAGAACGGTGAAAGACATCGGGTTCGCCGCCATCGATCTGGTCGGCCCGGAAGACTGGCCCACGCTGAAGGCCCATGGCGTGGACAGCTCGATGTGCAACGGTGCGGAGCTGGGCTTGACCAAGGGCTTTGCCGGCCGCGAGTTCCACGACCAATTGGTCGAGCGCTACACGCAGCACATCGATCTGGTCGCCGATGCCGGCTACCGCAACCTCATCTGCTTCTCCGGCAATCGCAACGGCATGGACCCCGAGGAAGGCCTGGCCCATGCCGAAGCGGGGCTCAAGCGCATCCTCCGGCACGCCGAGAAACGCAACGTCGTGTTGGTGATGGAACTGCTGAACTCCAGGGTCGATCACCCCGACTACCTCTGTGACACCTCCGCCTGGGGCGTGGCGCTGTGCCAGCGGCTCGGCTCGGACCACTTCGGCCTGCTCTACGACATCTATCACATGCAGATCATGGAGGGCGACATCATCGCCACCATTGGCAGGCATCACGACTGCTTCAAGCATTACCACACCGCGGGGGTGCCTGGCCGACACGAGATCGGAGACCAGCAGGAACTCAACTACCCCGCCATCTGTCGCGCGATCCGCGACACCGGTTTCGATGGGTATCTGGCGCAGGAATTCATGCCTGCGGCACCAGATCCCGTCGGCTCGCTGCGCGAGGCCATCGGCCTCTGCGACGTCTGAAACGATATCCACCAGGTGAGAAATCCATGGCAGACAATCATTACGACGCGATCGTCGTTGGCTCGGGAATCAGTGGCGGTTGGGCGGCGAAGGAACTGACCGAGAAGGGCCTCAAGGTGCTGATGCTGGAACGTGGCCGCAACATCGAGCACGTGAAGGACTACGTCAATGCGATGAAGGAGCCGTGGGACTTCCCGCACCGCAACCGGCCAACCCAGGCGATGAAGGCCGCTTTTCCGGTGCTGATGCGCGACTACGCGCTGGCCGAGAACCTCCAGGGCATGTGGGCCGACGAACAGGAATCGCCCTACATCGAGACCAAACGCTTCGACTGGTTCCGCGGCTACCACGTCGGCGGGCGTTCGCTCATGTGGGGCCGGCAGAGCTATCGCTTCTCCGACCTGGATTTTGAGGCGAACCTCAAGGACGGCCTCGCCACCGACTGGCCGATCCGGTACGCCGACATCGCACCCTGGTACGACCATGTGGAGAAGTTCGCCGGCATCGCCGGCACCCGCGAAGGGCTGGACGTGCTGCCGGACGGCCAGTTCCTGCCGCCGATCCCGCTCAATATCGTCGAGAAGGACGTGGCCGCGCGGATCAGGAAGGCCTTCGGCGGAACGCGGCACATGATCCACTCGCGCACTGCCAACATCACCCAGCCATTGCCCGAGCAGGGTCGGGTCAACTGCCAGTACCGCAACAAGTGCATCCTCGGCTGTCCCTTCGGCGCGTATTTCTCGACACAGGCGGCGACGCTGCCGGCGGCCATGAAAACCGGCAACCTGACGTTGCGGCCGTTCTCGATCGTCAAGGAAGTGCTCTACGACAAGGACCGCAAGCGTGCGCGCGGGGTGGAGGTCATCGATGCCGAGACGGGGCAGACCTATGAGTACACGGCCAAGGTCATCTTCCTCAACGCGTCCTCCTTCAACTCGACCTGGCTGCTGATGAACTCGGCTACCGATGTGTGGGAGGGCGGGCTGGGCGCATCGTCGGGCGAGCTTGGCCACAACGTGATGGACCATCATTTCGGTGCGGGCGCCTCCGGCCGGGTCGAAGGGTATGAAGACAAGTACTACTTCGGCCGTCGTCCCTGCGGCTTCTACATTCCCCGCTTCCGCAACGTGGCTGCGGACAAGCGCCGCTACCTGCGTGGCTTCGGCTACCAGGGCGGTGCCAGCCGCATGGGATGGTCGCGCGAGATCGCCGAGCTGAATATCGGTGCCGACCTGAAAGAGGCGCTGACCGTGCCCGGTGACTGGCGCATCGGCATGACGGGCTTCGGCGAGATGCTGCCGCACCACGACAACACGATCCGCCTGGACAGCGACCGCAAGGACAAGTGGGGACTGCCGGTGCTGGCGATGGATGTCTCCATGCGCGCCAACGAACTGGCCATGCGCAAGGACATGGCCGCCGATGCCGCCGAGATGCTCGAGGCCGCCGGCGTCAAGGACGTGGAGATGCATGACAATGACTACGCCCCGGGCAAGGGCATCCACGAAATGGGGACTGCGCGCATGGGCCGTGACCGCAGCACCTCCGTGCTGAACCAGCACAACCAGGTCTGGGATGCGCCCAACGTCTATGTGACCGACGGGGCGTGCATGACCTCCAGCGCGTGCGTGAATCCTTCATTGACCTACATGGCGCTGACGGCACGCGCTGCCGACCATGCCGTGCGCGAACTGAAAGCGGGGAATCTCTGATGGACCGCCGCGAACTGCTGAAGATGATCGTCGCCGCCACCGGTGCGGCCATGATCGGTCTGCCCGCACTCGGTCAGGCACAGGCTCCTGCCGCAGGGGCGAAGTCGCGCTTCTCCGACGCGGATGTCGGCACGCTGGATGAGATTGCCGAGACCATCCTGCCGCGGACGAAGACGCCGGGGGCGAAAGACGCAGGCGCCGGCTTGTTCATGGCGACGTTCGTCAGCGACTGCTACACCGCCCGGCAGCAGGCGACGTTCCGTGCCGGGCTGGTCGACATCAACAAACGCGCCGGCGGCCGCTTTGATTCGCTCGCACCGCAGGCCCGCGCCGAGCTGCTGCGCGCGCTGGATGCAGAGGCCAGGAAGCACGCGGTCGAGGTGACCGAGACCGGCACGGCCGAGGAAGGCGAAGCGATGCCGCATTACTTCACGATGTTCAAGCAGCTGGCCATCTTCGGTTTCTTCACTTCGAAGGTGGGCGCGACCGAGGTGCTGCAGTACGTCGCGGTGCCGGGGCGCTACGATGGCGACCTGGCCTATGTTCCTGGCACGCCTGCATGGGGGACCAGCTGATGGAGCGCAACAGAATGATCACGCCCGGGCTGATCGCCGCTGCAGTGCTGGTTGCCATACCTGCGCTCGCGCAGGCCGGTGCCGACCCTGCGCGCGATCCGAAGAAGACCGAGGTCTGGACGCCGGTGCCCGCGAGCGTGGCCACGCCCCCAGGAAAGGCACCCTCCGACGCGATCGTGCTGTTCAATGGCAACGATGTTTCCGCCTGGGAGTCGGAGCAGGGCGGGCGCGTGCCCTGGCGCGTCGCCGATGGCGCACTGACGGTGGTTCCGGGCAGCAAGGGCATCCGCACCAGGCAGCACTTCTGCGACATCCAGCTGCATGTCGAGTGGCGCACGCCTGTCGAGACCAAGGGCTTCGAGGGCCAGGACCGCGGCAACAGTGGCGTCTTCCTGCAGGAACGCTACGAGCTGCAGGTGCTCGACAGTTACAACAACCCGACCTATGCCAACGGCCAGGCCGGATCGATCTACAAGCAGGCCATGCCACTGGTGAACGCCGCGCGCGCGCCGGGTGAGTGGCAGGCCTACGACATCCTCTGGAAGGCGCCGCGCTTCTCGCCGGGGGGCGGGCTCACTTCACCGGCGCGCATCACCGTGCTGCACAACGGCGTTCTGGTGCAGGACGACACCGTGCTGGCGGGCAAGACCGAGTACATCGGCGCGCCCTCGTATTCGCCGCATGGGTGTGCGCCGCTGTACCTGCAGGAACACGATTCAACGGTCAGCTACCGCAATATCTGGGTGCGGGAGCTGTAGGGGCACACGGCCGGCGTGGTCGCCGGCCGCTTATTTCGCCAGGTAACTGGCGAGATTGTCGATTTCCTGTGGCGACAGCTGGGAAAACGGCGGCATCAAGCCGCCGCCCTTGCTGATCTTTTCCTTGATCTGCGCCGGCTGCAACCGCTTGGCGACATCGGTGAGTGCGGGGAACGTCGGGGGAATACCGGCCCGATTCGCGCCGTGGCAGGCCGTGCAGTGCACGGCATAGAGTTGGGCGCCAGCGGCCGGGTCGTCCTTGGACCACGCTGCGGGGGGCAGCACCGTGCCGCAGAGCGTCAGGGCCAGTATCAGGATCTTGTTCACGAGAGGCTCCTTGGCGGGTTAGCGCGGGGCGCTGGCGGGCAGCGTGGTGGTGAGTCGCTGACGCAGGTAGTCCGTGCCCGTCTTGATGACCTTGGCCGGATCACGGGGGTGGTCGTGCTCGACGATGTACCACTGCACGCCTGCCGCCGCGGCGGCATGCAGGATCGCGTTCCAGTCCAGCACGCCCTGGCCAACGGCGGCGAAGCCGCCCTCGTCGTCGGCCTGGCCTCTGGGTGCGTTGTCCTTGGCGTGTACCGCGAACACGTGGCCACGGAATTTGCCCAGCATCACCACCGGGTCGTGGCCCGCACGGGCCACCCAGGCCAGGTCCAGTTCGGTCTGCAGGTCGGGCCCAGCTGCAGCGAACAGCAGTTCCAGGCCGGTTTTGCCGTTGACGTCGATCAGCTCGAAGTCATGGTTGTGGTACGCCAGGCGCATCCCCTGGGCTTTTGCCAGCACCGCGATGCGGCCCAGTTCCTGGCCCAGTGCAGTCCAGCCTGCGGCATCGGTCGGCCGATCTTTTTTGTCCAGGTACGGCACCACCAGGGTGGTGTTACCTATCGAGCGGTTGAAGGCCACCACCCCGTCCAGGTCGCTGCGTAGATCGGCCAGTTGCACGTGGGAGGAAATGACCTTGATCGAGTAGCGCTCCAGCAGTTGCTTGAGTTCGGCGGCGCTGACGTTCTGGGTACCGACGGTCTCCACCGCGCCGACGCCCGCGTCATGAACGATCTTCAACTGCTGGTCGAGCGTGCCGGCGTCGCGCAGCGTGTACATCTGCACTGCGATGGGCGGCTGTGAACCGGCGGGGTCGCCTGCGAAGGCGGGCAGGGCAACGAGCAGCAGCAGTGCGAGGGTAGTGGACCTGCGCGTAGCGATGTTCATCAACACATCCTCCCGGGATTCAACCGATGGTGGTCCAGGCGCGTGACCTGGCCGATGCAATCACGCGGTCGACGATCAACGCCGAACGCAGGCCGTCCTCGAAGGTGGGCAGACCCTGCGGCCGCTCGCCGTCGATGGCGTGATAGGTGTCGGCGACGAACGCCTCGAAGCAGTGGCCGTAGCCCTGCGCATGGCCGGGCGGCAGCACCGACAGCCGCCGTTGTTCGGCACTGCCGGCACCCGGCCCACGCACGAAGGTTTCCTCGCGCTGGTCGGGCCGGCCGATCCACAGCCGTTCGGCGTCCTCCTGGTTGAACGCCACGCTGGCCCGGGCGCCGTCGATCTCGAACCAGAGGCGATTGTGGCGTCCGGCCGACACCTGGCTGACCGTCAATGACGCCAGCGTGCCTGCGCCGGTCTTGAACATCGCCGCAGCCACATCTTCGCTGGATACGGCCTGCATCGCGCCACCCGCCGCCGGCGTGGTGAAGCTCTGGCCGGTGAGGGCGCCGCGCTCGGCGAGCACGGTGGCGAACGCCGCACTGACGTCGACGAAGCGCTCGCCAGTGACCCATTCCACCAGGTCGCACCAGTGCGAGCCGATGTCGGCGAACACGCGCGATGCGCCGCCCAATGCCGGGTCCACGCGCCAGTTGTTGCTGGCCGGGTCCAGCAGCCAGTCCTGCAGGTAGCTGCCGTGGATCAGGTGCAGCGGGCCCAGCTCGCCCTGCGCGATGCGTGCGCGCGCCTCACGCACCACCGGGTGGTAGCGGTAGACGAACGGCACCGTGGCGACCAGCCCGGTCGAGGCGGCCAAGGCGGCCAGCGCCTGGGCGTCCTCCCGTGTGGTGGCCAGCGGTTTCTCGCAGACCACATGCTTGCCGGCTTCCAGCGCCGCCTGCGCCATGGCGCGGTGCAGATGGTTGGGCGTGCAGACGTGCACCACCTGTACCTGCGGATCGGTGACCACCTCTTCGATGTCACGATAGGCGCGCGGGACATTCCATGCCTGCGCCACGTCGCGTGCGCGTTGCGGTGACGAGGCGGCCACGCCCCGGATATCTGCTCCCGCCAGCAGCGCTGCGCGACGATGCACCGCGCCGATCATGCCGGTGCCGATGATGGCGATTCCAAGCGTTGGCATCGGGTGCGGTCCTCAAGGTGTGGACGGTGCGGCCGTCACCACTGGCCGGTCGCGGAACAGCAACAGGAAGGCGATCAGCACGACCAGCGCGACGCCCGCCGGGAACAGCCAGATCTGCTGCCAGTCCGGGCCAGCTGCCGTGGTGTAGTGCTCCACCACCGCGCCGGACAGGAACGTGCCGATCAACATGCCCACGCCGTACGTGGCCAGGGTGATGAACCCCTGCGCGCTGCTGCGCGCGGCGGGGCCGGCATGCGCATCGGTGTAGATCTGGCCGGTGACGAAGAAGAAGTCGTAGCAGATGCCGTGCAGCACGATGCCGATAACCAGCAGAGAGAAGCCGCTGCCTGCATCGCCGAAGGCGAACATCGCATAGCGCACTACCCACGCCGCCATGCCCACCGCCAGCATCGTCTTCACTCCCAGCCGCACGAACAGCAACGGCATGGCCAGCATCAGCAGCACTTCGGAGACCTGGCCCAGCGATTGCAGGCCGGCCGCGCCGCGCACGCCCAGATCGTTGAGGTACGGGTTGGTGAAGTTGTAGTAGAACGCCAGCGGGATGCAGATGGCGATGGAGGCCAGGAAGAACACCAGGTAGGCGCGCGACTTCAGAAGCCGCAGCGAATCCAGCCCCAGGATCTGTCCCAGCCCGGCGTCGCGCTGTTGCGCCAGCGGCGGCGTGTGCGGCAGCGTGAACGCATACAGGCCCAGCGCCAGCGACGCCATCGCCGCCATCCGGAACGTCAGCTCGAGCCGATGCGCCTGTTCCCAGCCCAGCCAGCCGATCAGCACGCCGGCCACGATCCAGCCGACGCTGCCGGCCACCCGCACCAACGGGAACTGTTTCTCGGGCGATTGCATGTGCCGCATCGCCACGCTGTTGGCCAGTGCCAGCGTTGGCATGAACAGCAGCATGTATCCCATGACATAGACGGAGAAGGTGCTGAAGTCCGTCGCCGTGGACGCCAGCCACATCAGCGCCGCGCCAGCGAGGTGGAGCACCGCGAGGATGCGCTGCGCTGCGAAGTAGCGATCCGCGATCAGGCCGACCAGGAAGGGCGCGACGATGGCGCCGATCGATTGGCTGAGGAACGCCGTCGCGACCTGGCTCGCGCTGGCCTGCAACGGCCCCTGCACCAGGTAGGTCCCCAGGGTGACGAACCATGCCCCCCAGATGAAGAACTGCAGAAACATCATCGCGCCCAAGCGCGACATGGTGTGCGTCATGGCTTGCCCTCCCAGGCAGTGATGGCTCAGATCCCCAGCATGCGGCGCAGTGATCCAGAATCGGTGCCGCTGTCGGCAAAGTCGTCGAAGGCGCGCCCGGTCACGCGGATGATGTGGTCGCGGATGAAGGCGGCCCCTTCGCGCGCGCCGTCTTCCGGGTGCTTCAGGCAGCACTCCCACTCCAGCACCGCCCATCCGGGAAAGTCGTACTGCGCGAATTTCGAGAAGATCGCCTTGAAGTCGATCTGCCCATCGCCGAGCGAGCGGAACCGGCCCGGACGATCTATCCAGTCCTGGTAACCGCCATACACGCCACTGCGCGCGCTGGGGTGATACTCCGCGTCCTTGACGTGGAAGATGCCGATGCGCGCGTGGTAGCGGTCGATGAAGCCGAGGTAATCCATCTGCTGCAGCAGCAGATGGCTGGGGTCGTACAGGATCTTTGCGCGGGGGTGATGGCCCACCACGTCCAGGAAGCGCTCGAACGTCGCGCCGTCATGCAGGTCCTCACCCGGATGGATCTCGAAACACAGATCCACGCCGCAGGTGTCGAACGCATCCAGGATCGGACGCCAGCGGCGACCAAGTTCGGCGAACGCTTCGTCCACCAGCCCGGGCGGGCGTTGCGGCCAGGGATAGAAGTAGGGCCAGGCCAGCGCGCCGGAGAACGTGGCATGCGCCGTCAGGCCCAGGCGCTGGCTGGCCTTGGCGGCCAGCAGCAGCTGCTCCACCGCCCAGGCCTGGCGGGCCGCGGGATCACCCCGTTTGTCCGGCGGTGCGAATCCGTCGAACAAGCTGTCGTAGGCGGGGTGGACGGCAACCAGTTGCCCCTGCAGGTGGGTGGACAGCTCAGTGATCTGCAGGCCGTGTGCCTCCAGCATGCCGGCCACATCGTCGCAGTACGTCTGGCTGCGCGCAGCTTCGGCCAGATCGAACAGCGCGGGAGCGCTGGTAGGCACTTGTACGCCAGAATACCCCAGCCCCGCGGCCCAGCCGGCCAGCGTGTCCAGCCGATCGAACGGAGGTGTGTCGCCAATGAACTGCGCCAGGAACAGTGCTGGACCCTTGAGCGTTTTCAAGAGGATTCGCCCTCCATGCAATCGATTGCATTATCCTAGCAGGGGCATTCGAAAGATCCGTTGTGCACTGCACAGCGGAAGGAAGAAGTAACCTCATGGCCACCATCTACGACATCGCAAAGCACGTCGGCGTCTCGGCCGGCACGGTGTCGCGGGCGCTGTCCCGGCCGGAGAAAGTGCTGCCGGCCACGCGCGCGCGCATCGAGCAGGCGGCCGCCGCGCTGGGCTATGTCCCCAACACGGTGGCCAGAACCCTCAAGACCCAGCGCAGCGGCAAGATCCTGGTCACCGTGCCGGACATCGCCAACCCGTTCTTCGCCCAGATCCTGCAGGGCGCCGAGGACGCGGCGCAGGCCGTGGGTTATGCCGTCCTGCTGGGCGATACCCAGAACCTGCCCGAGCGCGAGGAGCGCTATGCGCAGATGCTCCGGCGCAACGAGGCCGATGGTCTGATCGTGCTGGGGCATCGCCTCCCGCCTACGGCACGTGACATCGTCCAGCAGCAGGGCAGTGCCGCGCCGGTGGTCAACGGCTGCGAGTTCGATCCTGCGCTGGGTATTCCCAGCGTCCACATCGACAACGCGGCCGCCGCGCGCGCCGTGATGGACCACTTGTATGGCCTGGGACACGAGCGCATCGCCGTGGTCGGTGGGCCGCCGGACAATCCCCTGCACCAGCAACGGCTTGAAGGGGTTCGTGCTGCCGGCAAGGCGCGCGGTCGCCTGCGTCAGCTGAGCATTGTCCCGGGTGACTTCTCGGTGCAATCCGGCCATGCGGCCGGGATGGAACTGCTGGCCCGCGCGTCGGTGCCGACCGCGGTGTTCTGCTTCAGCGACCAGATGGCGCTGGGCGTCCTGGCGGCCTGTCGGGATCTGGGCATCGGTGTGCCCGATGGTCTGTCTGTCGTCGGCTTCGACGACCTGGCATCCTCGCGGTATCTCACGCCTCCGCTGACGACGATCCAGCAACCGATGCGGGAGATCGGTGCCCGCGCGGTCCATCTGCTGCTCGCCATCATCGAACGTGTCGATGTGCCGCTTCAGCAGACGCTGGATTTCAGTTTGATGGTGCGAGGCTCGACTGCAGCGCCCGCATTGCATCCACTACCATGGGCCACCCGTCAGGATGCGCCCGCATGTCCACAGTGATCCCCGCGTTGCCCAAACCGCCCACTGCCCGCATCGCGGCGTGGTTGCTGATGCTGCTGGGCATGTGGCTGGCGCTCAAACTCGGGCTGGTCGTGACACTGCTGTCCGGCCTGTTGGTGTTCCACCTGACCCATCTGCTGGCCTCCACCGTCGAAGGCAAGCTGCCGCCGGGGCGCGCACGGGCCTACTCGGTGATCGTGCTGTCAGCCCTGATCATCGGCGCGTTGACCCTGGCAGCGATCGGCATCGCCTCGTTCTTCCGCAACGAGACCGGTGGCCCCGACGCGCTGCTGATGCGCCTGATGGACATCCTCAACACCTCCCGCCACCAGGTGCCGGATCTGCTGCAGCCCTATATCCCGGAAGACCTGGAGGCGCTGCGAACGGCCATGAACGACTGGGCGGCAACCCACCGCCAGCAGCTCGGCATCGCCGGCACCTCGGCGGTGCAGATCAGCGTGCGGATCCTGATCGGCATGGTGCTGGGCGCGATGATCGCGCTCTACGACGAGCTGCCCTTGCCGAAGATGGGGCCGCTGGCCCAGGAGCTGATCGGCCGCACCAGCCGCATGGCCACGGCGTTCCGGCAGGTGGTGTTCGCACAGGTGAAGATCTCCCTGCTCAACACGCTGTTCACCGCCATCTTCCTGCTGGGCGTGCTGCCGCTGTTCGGGGTGCATCTGCCGCTGGCGAAAACCCTCGTGCTGATCACTTTCCTCGCCGGCCTGCTGCCGGTGGTGGGCAACATCATCTCCAATACCGTCATCACCATCGTTGCGTTGTCGGTGTCGTTCTACGTGGCCGTGGTCGCGCTGCTGTATCTGGTGGTGATCCACAAGCTGGAGTACTTCCTCAACGCGCGCATCGTCGGAGGGGAGATCCAGGCACGCGCGTGGGAACTGCTGCTGGCGATGCTGGTGATGGAAGCTGCGTTCGGGCTGCCGGGACTGGTCGCGGCGCCGGTGTTCTACGCCTACATCAAGCGCGAACTGCTGGATCAGCGCTGGATCTGAGGGCCGGGCCGCCCTAGAGCTTCAGGTTCAACGACACATACGCCGAGCGCCCCGGTGCCGGTGAGAACATCGGCTGGTCAGCACCGCCCCAGAAGAAGTTGTCGTACCACGCATACGCGTAATCACGGCCGGTCAGGTTCTTCACCTGCACGTCCACGCTCAGCCGCTCGGACAGCCGATACGACGCGCTGGCATCGAGCACCGCGAAGGCACCGAACTTGCCTTGCGTGTTGCGCTCTTCAATGTAGTAGTCACCCTGCATCCGGCCCTGCAGGCCGAAGGTCCAGCGCTCGTTGGTACGGTAGTCCACGCCGATGTTGCTGATGTAGCGCGGTGTGGCGATGACTTCGTTGCCGGCCAGGGCGGTACCGTCGGTAGTGAAGGCGCTGACCACCTTGGCCTGTTGGATGGCGTGCGAGCCCCACAGCGTCCAGTGGTCGCCCAGGCGTGCGGTGAGCTGCAGATCGACACCTTCGCGACGGGTCTGGCCCAGGCCGACCGAGGTGCCGGTGGCGGGCATGTTGGCGACTTCATCGGTCGCATCCTGGCGCCACACCGCGATGCGCGCGTCGGTGCCGACGGCCGGGCTGAACTTGATGCCCACCTCCTTGCCGGTATTGATCGAAGGCCGGAAGGTCGCCTGGCCGGCGGTGAGGTAGGCCGGTGCGGTGGAACCGGTCAGCACCTGGAACGTCCGGCCCCAGTTGGCATACACATTGAGGGCCGGGGTGATGGCATAGACCACGCTCAGCTTGGGCTGCTCGATCGTGCCGTAGTGCTGCAGCGGGGCGGTGACGCCACCGGGCAGGCGGGTGCTGCCGGAGAAGCGATCCACGCGGTAGGCCGGCACGATCTTCAACGCGGAGGTGGGCTGATACACGGCCTGCACGTAAGCACCGAGGTTGTCCAAGGTGTAACGGTCGTCGTTCTGGATACGCGCCGGGGTCGAGAAGTCGGTCGGAACGGCGTGGTTGTAGCGCAGGCGGCGATACGTGTTGTCCTGGTGCTCGGCGTTGAGACCGCCCTCGACCGTCAGCGCAGGCGTGGCCGCCCAGGTCAGCGTACTGACCAGGCCGGTCTGTTTCTCATCCCACTGGCGGCGCTGGCGCGGCGCGTTGCCGGGAACGTAACTGGTGAAGGTCACCTGCCGATCGTCCTCGTAGCGGTTGTAGTACAGATTGTTGCTGACATGCACGGTGTCGCTCAGCTGCAGGTCCAGATGGGTGCTCAGATGGCGCATGTCGCGGTCGTCGACATCGTTGGCATTCTTGAGCGCGGATCCGCGACGGTCGGTGGCCAACTCATCGGCGGTCATGAAGCCGGGCTCATCCGCCTCGTGGTGGTACACGCGTGCGATAAGGCCAATATTGAACAGCTCATCGTCGCCGCTGTAGAACCACTTGCCGCCGAGGGAGTACTTCTTCGACCGGTCATGGTCGCGGTAGCCATCGGAAGCCTGCGAGGCCAGGAAGTAGTTCTGGGCGAGACCGTTCGCTTCACGACCAATCGCGACCTGCGCTTCGCGGGTGTTGTAGCTGCCGTAGGTGAGCCGCGCATCGGTGTAGTTGCCGCCCTGGCGGGTGCCGAGGTTGATGTTGCCGCCGATGTTGTGCAGACCGTAGCGCGGGTCGTTGGTACCGCGCACGACCTCGATGTAGTCGATGTCCAGCGGGAACACCATGTCGATGAAGCGCTGGTTGCCGCTGTTGACGTTGCTGGGGATGCCGTCGATCAGGATCTTGATGCCGTTGAGGTAACCCTCGCCATTGAACGCCCGGAAGGTGGCCTTGCCGGATTCCGCGCCCTGGCGGGTTTCGGTGAGCTGCATACCCGGCATCTGGCCGAGCAGCTCCCAGCTGTTGGACACGTTCTTCTCGTGTACCTGGTCGCCGCCCATCACATCCACGGAGGTCAGCACACGGCTGGCGGCCAAGGGGCGGTGCGAGCCTTCGCGCACGTGCACGCTGCCCAGTGTGATCGCCGCATCGCCGGACTGTGCGCGCGCTTCGCCTGCGCACAGGGTCGCCAATACGGCGGACACCATTGCCTTGGTTCTCATCGGGTCGTGCCTTTCCGGGCGTGTTGTTAAAAAGAAATAATATAACATTGCATTGGGTGCGGTCATCCGTCCGGTGAGGGCCGCGCTGGGGAATGCGGCAGCCCGACGGATCCCCCCTGTCCAAGTTGCAGAAAAGGCCTGCGCTCGAGCGGGCACAAGCGTGGGATGTCAGTGCGGAGCTGCGCCGGTCAGCGTGCTCGCGTTCTGGAAGACCCACTGCCGCGACACGGTCTCCCAACGGTAATGCCGCAGCTTCAGGGCGGCGATCGGCTGGGCCGTGGCGATCTCAAGCCGCAGCGGCAGGCGATCCAGCTCCCAGCTCAATGGCCGCTCGCTGCCCTTCACTGTGCCCGTGCCAGCGGCGCGCCCCACGATCTGCGTTGCGGCGGCGATCGGGCGGCCGGCCGAATCCACCGGGACCGCTGTCGTCCAGACACCGCGGGTCTGCGCGGGCGGCGGCAGGTCCTGCAACAGGGTGACGCGTTGGGCCGAGGTCCAGACGATCCGCGCGTGGGCATTGCGTTGCGACGGTTGCCCCTGAGCAAGTGCCTCACTGCCGTCCCACTGGTAGGTTTCCACATCGACTGTCGCGCGAAGGGTATCGAGCGCGTCCAGTTCCGCGGCGCGCGTATCGAGCGGCAGCCGCAACGGAAACTCAAGGTCGTTCTCGCCGATCTGGTAGTTCTCCATCAGCATCCACGTGTGTGGCACCGGCACCGCCCGCAGGCGGGGGAGCGCCTGCCCGGTACGGTCGAGCAGCTCAACCCCGCGCAGCCGCACCGACACCACCCGGGGCGGCGCCGTCTCGTCGTTACCCGCAATGTCGCGCGCCGAGCGCATCTCACCCCCCAGGCGGAGCAGGGGGCGCGATGCGCGGGCGTCACGCCTGAGCCCGAACAGCAGGCTGCTTTCGATGTCGGGCAGTGCGGCCGCATCGAGCATCCAGGGCTCCAGTTCGCCATCGACCTGCGCATCCACAACGTAATCTGCCGGATCACGCGATGGTGCCGAGAAGGGGGGATGTCGCAGGGCTTCGTCGGTAGCGTCATGGACAGACGGACTGTCCTCATCCGAGAGCACGTCCAGCGTGGCGATCTCGGCAAGGTCCGCCAGGTGCAGACGGTGCGTGCTGGCGGGCGTGCCGCTCTTCCCGGCGGCCACGTGGAATTCGAAGCGCGCTTCCAACGGCATGCCGTCGGTACGGCGCAATGCCTGGCGCCCGGTGCCGCGCAGGGTGTCACCCTCCACGGTGGTGTCCAGCACCACGGCATCGGCCGTCACCGCGCGGACCTGCATGCGCCACACAATCGCGCCAAGTCCCTGCGTGGCATCGTGCTGCACGATGTGCTGGCCTACTGCAAGCGATGCGGGCAGCCGCCGTGGCCGCAGGCCAAGCGACTGCTCCGAGGAGGTCAGCACCTGCGCGAGGTAAGGCTGCCGGGCAGTGAGTGTCTGCCATGCCTGTGGCGCCACTGAACGCACCTCGGTGACACCGCCCTGGTCGTCCAGACGCATGTCGATGCCGGCGGCCATGACCTCCAGTAGCGCCTGCGCATCGGGATTGTCCGGATCCAGCGCCAGCGCGCTTTGGCCAGCGCCGCTGCCGATCGGTGCGGACCAGAGCAGGCGTGTGCGAAGACTGCGCCCAGGCTCCAGCGTCACGCCGCTCAACATGCGCTTGCGTAGCGCGGGCATCTCGCTGCCGTCCACGCTGACCTGCTGGCGGATGACATACACCGCTTCCACCGGTCTGCTGGGTGGTGCAGCGGCAGCGCTGATACCGCTGATGCCGCTTATGAAGAAGATGCCCAGCAACGGGCCGCGCAATGACGCCATCCTTGTATTCCTTGTCCTGGGAGTGCCGGCGTGCACTCGCAAGACCGGGCAGCGTGCAGGTGCAGCGTATCAACGGCGGGTACAACGGACGACATTTTCCCACAGCCGTCGGGGCGGCACACATCGCCGCCGCGCTCTGCCTGAATCATCCCGAACGCCCGCACTGGAATGCGCGGCCTGAATCAGGAACGATGGCGGGGTTTGTTCCCCCACGTTTCCAGGATCTGCCTGTGCTGAGTGTGATCGGCTGTTTGCTTGCGTTGTATCTGGTGTGGCGGCTGATCTGGCCGCTGCGAGTGTCGCGTCCGGTCAGGATCGTGCTGGGCTTGCTGGTGGTGGCGCTGGCGCTGCACCACCGGATCGTGGCCCAGTTCGCCGGGACCATGGCCTCGCCCGAGATTCCCAAGGCGGTGATCGCGGTGCTCGCGACCGGGTTCACCACGTTGCTGCTCAGTGCCGTATTCGTGCTGGCGCTGGATGCGCTGCTGCTGATCGCACGCCTGGTCCGCGCGCAGCGCGTGCTGCCGCTACTACGGGCGGCGTGGCTGCGACCGGCAGCGGGGACGCTGGCGCTGCTGCTGTCCGCCTATGGCATCTGGCAGGGCATGGCGGTGCCCAAGCCGCGCCAGATCGAGGTGGCGATCGACGGGCTGCCCACCGCATTCGACGGCTACCGCGTGCTGCAGCTCACCGATATTCACGCCAGCCGCCTGCTCACCGGTGCCTGGGTGGAGAAGGTGGTAGCCGAGAGCAACGCGCTGCATCCTGACCTGGTGGTCATCACCGGCGATCTGATTGACGGCACGGTCAGCGCCCGCGCCAACGACTTCGCGCCGCTGGCCAGACTGCGCGCGCCCGATGGCGTCATCGCCATCACTGGGAATCACGAGTACTACGCGCAGTACGCCGACTGGATGCAGGCCTTCCGTGGGCAGGGCATGCAGGTGCTGGAGAACAGCCACACCCAGGTGCAGCGCCAAGGCGGCACCCTGACCATCGCCGGCGTCACCGATCCGGTGGCGGCGCGTTATGGCCTGCCCATGCCGGACCTGGGCGCGGCGCTGGCCGGTGCGGATCCGCAGGCGCCGGTGATCCTGCTCGACCATCGCCCGGTGGAGGCACGCGCCAATGCCGCGAAGGGCGTGGCGCTGCAGCTCTCCGGCCACACTCATGGCGGTCACATCATCGGCATGGACCAGCTGGTCAAGCGCGCCAATGGCGGCTTTGTGTCCGGCCGCTATGAGGTGGATGGCATGACCTTGTATGTCAGCAACGGTGCCGGCTTGTGGCCCGGCTTTGCCGCACGGATCGGCGTGCCCTCGGAGATCACCCTCATCACGCTGCGGCCGCGCTGATGGAGTGTGGATGCGTCATGCCCGGCGTCGTGCTGCCGGATACCGAAGCGTGGATGGTGCGCGATCCCACCGGCCGGGACGATCCGGTGTGGGTGGCGCTGCCCGCCGGGTATGAGCGGGATGCGCACCTGCGCTATCCGGTGCTGTATGTCACCGATGCGCTGTACAGCTTTCCGCTCGCGCGCAGCGTGCGCAACATGGTCGGGCAGGGGGGCGCGCACCTGGCGCCCTTCATCCTGGTCGGGCTGCCGCCGCAGCAGGGCCTGAGCTCGCAGCAGAGCCGCTCACGCGATTACACACCGACCGAGCCGGTCCGCCGTGCGGGCGACGACTACACCGATGGCATCGCCTACGGCGGCGCGGCGCACTACCGCGATTTCCTGGCGCAGCATGTGCTGCCGCAGGTCGAGGCGCGCTACCGGGCCGATCCAGCGCAACGTGCCTTTGCCGGGCACTCCTATGGCGGGCTGTTCGGCATGTACGTGCTGCTGACCTGCCCGGCGATGTTCCAGCGGTACATCCTGTCCAGCCCCTCGCTGTGGTTCGATCAGCATGTGATTGACCGTATCGAGGCGGATTACGCAGCGGCACATGCGGATATGCACGCGCGCGTGTGGATGTCGATTGGTGCACATGAAACTCCGGCGTCCGATGCGCCGTTCGCCGCGCGCAACGACATGGTCGCCCACACCCTGCGCTTCGCCGACCGGCTGCGCGGGCGCGGCTATCGGGGATTGCAGTTGGAGACGCGGGTCGTCCCGGACGAGGACCACCTGACGGTCTACCCGGCGATGCTCACCCGCGCGCTGCTGGCGCTGTTCCCCAGCGGGACCACGGCCAGGACCATGTGAAATTTCCGCAAGTGGGTGTGCACGCCTCGGTCACCGGGCTGCGCGGAGGCTGGGCGCACGAGCCCTGACCCCCGGAGATTCCATGACCACCCTGACCCTGCCCGAACTGGCCAAGAAGATGGCCGGCATCGATTTCGCCATGCTGCAGACCCACACCGCCAGCGGGGAGATCGCCGGCCGGCCAATGAGCAACAACGGCGACGTCGACTACAACGGCGACAGCTACTTCTTCGCCTTCGACAGTGCCGACATGGTGGCCGAGATCGAACGCGATCCCAAAGTGGCGCTGTCCTTCACCGGCAGCAAATCGCTGCTCGGCAAGCCGCCGCTGTTCGTGGCAGTGGAAGGCCATGCCACCCTCAGCCGTGACCGCGCGACGCTGCAGGCACACTGGGTGGAGGACCTGGAGCGCTGGTTCAAGCAGGGTGTGGACACGCCGGGGATCGTGCTGATCCAGGTCAAGGCGACCCGCATCCACTACTGGTCGGGCGAGGACGACGGCGAGATCCGCCTGTAAGCAATGCCCGCCCAATCGATCAGGATCGGATGTGCAGGCTGGTCCATTCCCGGCCGTTACGCCGCATTGGCCGGGCAGGGCGAGAGCATGCTGGCGCGCTACGCCACGCGGTTCCCGATAGTGGAGATCAACTCGTCTTTCTACCGGCCGCACCAGCAGCGCACCTACGAACGCTGGGCGGCGAGCGTGCCGACCGCGTTCCGGTTCTCTGTGAAGGTGCCCAAGGCGATCTCGCATGAGGCGGGACTCCGTGGGTGCGGCCCCGCGTTGGACAGCTTTCTGGACGCGGTAGGCGGTCTGGGCTGCACCCTAGGCGGGTTGCTGTTGCAGCTGCCGCCGAGCCATGTCTTCGATGCGCGCGTGGCGGCCGCCTTCTTCGGCATGCTGCGCCGTCGCACCCCTGTGCACGTGGTCTGCGAGCCACGCCACGCCAGCTGGTTCACGCCGCAGGCCGACGCGCTGCTGCAGCGCCATGGGATCGGGCGAGTGGGGGCGGACCCTGCGCGTGTGCCCGAGGCCGCGCAGCCGGGCGGTGACAACGCATGGCGCTACTGGCGATGGCATGGCGCGCCACGCACGTACTACAGCGCGTATGACGACGCGGCGCTGCATGCGGTCGCGAAGACGGTCGCCGCGCGGAAGGGAGGTGCGCGCTGGGTGATCTTCGACAACACCGCCCATGGGTTCGCCATCGCCAACGCTGCCCGGCTGCAGGACATCCTGAGCGGCGCTGCCCTCCAGGAGCCCGGACATGCCTGAAGGTCCCTCCATCGTCATCCTGCGCGAGGCCGCTGCCAAGTTCCGCGGCAAGACCGTGCGTCTGGCCACCGGCAACAGCTCGCTTGATCTGACCCGCATGGAAGGGCGGCGTGTGGTCGCCCTGCGCAGCTGGGGCAAACACTTCCTGATCGAATTCCGCGGTTTCAGCCTGCGTGTGCACATGCTGATGTTCGGCAGCTACCGCATCGACGAGCGCAAGCCATCCCCACCGCGGGTATCGCTGCAGTTCGACAACGGTGAGCTCAACATCTATGCCTCGTCGGTGAAGTACATCGAGGGTGCGCTGGACGACACCTACGACTGGCGCGGCGACGTGATGGACCCGGCCTGGGATCCCAGGCTGGCGCGCAGGAAACTCAAGCAGCAGCCGGAAACGTTGATCTGCGACGCGCTGCTGGACCAGGACCTCTTTGCCGGGGTGGGCAACATCATCAAGAACGAAGTGCTGTTCCGCACCCGCGTGCATCCCGAATCCACGGTCGGTGCGCTGCCGCCGCGCAAGCTGGGCGAGATCATCAAACAGGCGCGGCAATACAGCTTCGATTTCCTGGACTGGAAGCGGCAAGGCGTGCTGCGCCAGCAGTGGCTCGTGCACACCAAGCGCACCTGCCCGCATTGCGGCGGGCCGATCAGCAAGACCTACCCGGGCACTACCCGGCGGCGCGCGTTCTTCTGCCCGGTCTGCCAGCTGCGTTACGGTGATGCGCCCCCTGCCCGCAAGGCTGCCGCGACCACGCGAAAGGCCGCTCCGAGGCGTTCAGCCAGATCCACGCGCATGGCGTAGGATGGGGCGTCACACGCAGTTACGCGCGTCCTGCGCGATCGACGTCCGGTCGCCCTCGCTCCTTCTTTCGAGTCCTTCATGCCGTGATCGGGATGAAGGCTCCCGTGTCCCACGGAGCGCTCATGCCGGGCTATACCACCCGCATCCTCACCATCCCGGTCGGCGGCCACGACTTCCGTATCCGCGCGCTCAGCGATCTGCAGCAGTTCTCCGACCCCACCGGCCGCGCCGAGCGCGCCGGCATCCATTCCTCGCTGTGGAGCCTGTTCGGCCAGATCTGGCCGGCCGGCCGCGCGCTGGCCGACACCATGAGTCACTTCGACGTGGCCGGTAAGCGCATCCTGGAACTGGGCTGCGGTCTGGGCCTGTCCAGCCTGGTGCTGGCGCATCGCGGCGCGGATGTCGTGGCGACCGACCACCATCCGCTGGCCGAATCCTTCCTGGCCTACAACGCCGGACTCAATGACCTGCCCGCGGTGACCTACCGGGACCTGCCCTGGGAAGTCCCCGATGGCTCGCTGGGGCGGTTCGATCTCATCATCGGCAGTGACATCCTGTACGAGCGGGGCCACGCCCACCAGATCGCGGCCATGATGCAGCGGCACGCCAAGCCCGATGCCGAACTGCTCATCACCGATCCTGGTCGCGGCAACGTGGGCTCGTTTTCACGTGGCATGGCGCTGCAGGGCTTCGATGTGACCGAAGAGCTGGGGTTGTTCGAAGACGAAGGCAATGCGCCCGGCAACGGCCGTCTGCTGAGCTACCGGCGCGTCGTCCCGTGACGCGGCGTGCAGATCGACTGACGTAGGCTGTCGCCGTCCAGTTGCGGCCGAGGCGGCCGGGAGTATCTCGATGCGATCTCGTCCCCTGCCGCGCCGCGATGGCCCGTGTGTTTCCAGGATGCACGCTTGAGCGCGGCCGTCACGGCGCCCGCGGCGCGCCCGCAGACGCGCTCGATGATCATCGCCGGCCTCTCCACGGTGGTGGAGTGGTATGACTTCACCCTCTATCTGTATCTGGCCACGGTGCTGTCGCGGGTGTTCTTCGGTGGTGGTGAGAACGCGCTGCTGGCCACCTTGGCCGGCTTTGCGGTCTCGTATCTGATGCGCCCGTTGGGGGCACTGGTCTTCGGCCATCTTGGCGACCGCTTCGGCCGGCGCTACATGCTGCTGGCCTCGATGTTGCTGATGACGGTGGCAATGCTTGCCACCGCGCTGCTGCCCACCTTCGAGAGCATCGGTGCGGCCGCCGGCGTGCTGCTGTTGCTGCTGCGTTGCCTGATGGCCTTCTCCGTCGGCGGCGAATACACCGGGGTGGTGGCGTATCTGCTGGAGACCGCGCCCGTGCGCAGGCGCGGGCTGGTGACCTCATTGGCCTCGGCTGCCAGCGAGGTGGGCGCCCTGTTGGCGGTGGCGTTGTCAGCGCTGACGGTCGCCCTGCTCAGCACGGCGCAGCTGGATGGCTGGGGCTGGCGGATTCCGTTCTTCATCGGCGCTGCGCTGGCCGGTGCGATTCTGCTGGCGCGCTCGACCATGCACGAGTCGCCCGAGTTCGAGCGACAGCAGGCCGAGGGCACCGTGCCGGAATCGCCGATCCGCGATACCTGGCGCCACCACAAGGCTGCGATTGCGCGCACCTTCGCGATCTCCGCGCTCGGCTCGATCACCTATTACGTCGGCATTACCTATGTACCTGCGTTTCTTGGTTCGGTCGGCCAGGTGAGCGAATCGGAGGCGCTGTGGCTGTCCACGGTCGCGGCGGTGGCGGTGATCGTGGTGACGCCATTGGCCGGTGCGTTGTCCGATCGGGTCGGGCGTCGCCCGGTGCTGATCGCGTTGGCCGCGCTGTCGGCGCTGCTGCCGTTGACGATGTTCTCGGTGATGGCCGGCGGCAGCACCGTGGCCATCGGTCTGGCGGCGGTGGTGCTGGCGTGTCTGGCCGGTGGAGTGAGTGCGGTGGCGGCACCGGCCACGGCCGAGCAGTTTCCCGGCGAAGGGCGGCTCAGCGGGCTGGCACTGGGCGTCACCATGGCCACTGCGTTCTTTGGTGGTGCCACGCCGTTGCTGGCCGAACTGCTGGTGCGGCATACCGGCTGGTCGTCGGCGCCTGGCGCGATGATTGCGGTGGTGGCGATACTGGTGCTGCCGGTGATGTGGACCCTGCGCGAAACGCGCCCCAGGTAGTGCCGGCCGCTGGCCGGCACCACCGGATGTCCTCAGTACTTCCAGCGCAGGCTCAACGCGACGAAGCGCGGCTCGCCGTAATTGTTGTAGTCCAGGTTGGCCCAGTAGGTCTTGTCCAGCGCGTTGCGCACGCTCAAGGTCGCCGTCCAGCTGTCGCTGATGCGGTAGTTGGCGTTGAACTGCACGAGCGCATACGCGGGCTGGTTCACCGTCACCGTGCCGCCGAGCGGATAGGGGATGTTGTAACCCTGCACCTTGCTCTGCCACTGCACGCCGGCACCCACGCTCAGGCGCTCCAGTGCGCCGCGCAGCCGCACTTGGGTGTTGAGCTGCAGCAGATCTTCGGCCGGGTTGGCGTACAGCAGATCGGTGGCGGCACGGGTCACCTTGACATGGGTGAAGCCGGCATTGACCGTCCAGCCCGGCAGGATCTCGCCGTTGACGTCCACTTCCCAGCCGCGTGCCTTGGTGCCGTTGATACCGATGTAGGCCGAGCTGCCATCGCTGAGCGAACGCTCCGGCACGCTCGTGTCGAGCACCGCATAGTTGTCCTGCTTGGCCTCGAACACCGCAGCATTGGCAGTCAGGCGACCATCGAACCACTGCGACTTGATGCCCGCCTCCAGATTGGAGCCTTCAACCGGTGCCAGCAGATTTTCGTTGCGGTCCTTGAAGTTCTGCGGGTTGAAGATTTCGGTGTAGCTGGCATACGCCGCCACCTGCGGGGTGATGTCGTACACCAGGCCCACGTAAGGCGTGACTTCATCCGTCACTTTGTAAGCGCCGCTCGTACCCGTATACGCACCGGCCGCGTTGTAGGCACGGGTCCGCGTTTCCCAGCGGCTCATGCGTGCACCGGCGATCAGCGCCAGCGGATCGGCCAGGCGCAGGCGGGCAGCCACGTAGACGCCGCTCTGCGTGGTCTTGGCGACGCGGCGTGCGCCGGTACGCGCGTAGGTCACTTCGGAAATGTCGCCATCCCAGGCGCGGATATCCGGAATGTAATAGCAGCGCTCGGTCCCGCAACGCGCCCAATCGGTGGGGTAGCGCAGCGCGATGGTGTTGGTGGTGCCTTCCAGATCCGCCCACTGCCCACCCACGGTCAGGTCGTGCTCGCGGCCGAACAGGGAGAATGTGCCGCTCAGATAGGCATCGACGTTGCGGCGGGTGTCTTCCGAATCGCCGGCGGCGGTGCGCAGGAAAATGCCCGCACCGGTGGCCGGATCGGGGTAGCCGCTGCCGTACACGCGCACGTTCTGCACGTTGCCCTGGGTGTAGGCGGTATTGATCTTCAGCAGCCAGTTCTCACCGAAGCGCTGTTCCAGGTTCGCGAACGCGGTGCTGGTCTCGCGCTGCCAGTAGCTCCACTTCGGCGCCACGTTGGTCGAGCGCGGCAAGTGCGCGAAGTCGCCCTGGCTGTTGAAGAACGGCACCGTGCCCCAGGTCGAACCCACCGGGTTGTTGTCCTGGGTCTGGTAACCCACGGTCAAGGTGGTGCTGTCGGTCAGGTCGCCTTCCAGCACGGCCATGCCGGCCATCTTGTTCTCGTGGTACCGGTCGTAATACAGGTCACGGTCGGTGTAGGCGGCGACCACGCGGCTGCGGAACCGGCCATCTGCGGTCAGCGGCGCGGTCACGTCGGCTTCCATGCGCTGGTAGTCCCAGCTGCCGGCGCTCACCGCGAAGGAGGCATCGAATTCCTTGCCCGGGCGCTTGCGCAGCAGGTTGACCGTGGCCGACGGCACGCCGGCACCGCTCAGCAGGCCGTTGGCACCGCGGATCACTTCGACGCGATCGTAGAAGGCGGTGTCGTATTCCTGGTTGGTCGAGCCGCTGTAGGTGGGGATGCCGTCCACCTGGAAATCGGTGATGGCAAAGCCGCGTGCGTAGTACAGCGGGCGCTGGGTGTCATAGAAGGAGACGCTGACGCCGGTGACGTTGCGCATCACATCGTTGATGCTGAACAGCGATTCGTCCTGCAGCCGCTGCAGGCCGATCGAGGAGGCCGACTGCGGGGTTTCCTGCAGGCTGATGGGCAGGCGCGTGGTGCTCGACGGCATCGCCCGCGCACCGACCACGCTGACCTTGTCCAGGGTCTTGGCATCGGCGTTGCTGCTGGCGTCTGCCGGCGCATCGGCGAAGGCCTGCGGCGCGCTCAGCACCAGCACGGAAAGCAGGGCCAAGCCCAGCGGGGCACGGCGGGGGAGGCGAAGCGAAGCAGCGCAGGCGTACATGCGGGTCTCGTGATGATCTGGGGGACGTGGCCGGGCCCCAAGCCCGGCGGGGTGCAAATGTAAAGCGTTCTCATTCGCTTTACAAATGATGAACATTCAGCGTCACCAGATCCCGCAACGCATCCGGCCACCGCGAGGGTGGCCGGAGGGGGGGAACAATGGCAAGGGACGGAAGCCCCGTGCCTGTGCAGGCTTACAGGGCCTGCAGTTCTTCGTTGGCGTTGCGCTTGGCCTCGGCCGGCTTGGCGGCCGGCGGCGGGGTCAGCATTACCGCCGGGCTGGTCTCGACCGGCACATCCAGGTACGGCAGCTTGAGGGTTTCGCTGGTCAGGCGGCGGATCTCATTGGTCAGCGCGGGGCTGTCGTTGAGCTTGCGGCCATACGACGGCACGATTTCCTTCAGGCGCGCTTCCCAGCCGGCCGCCATCTGCTCGGGGAACGCCTTCTTGAGCAGGTCCAGCATGATCGGCGGCGAGGTGGAGGCACCCGGCGAGGCGCCTAGCAGGGCGGCCAGGGTGTGGTCCTGGTCGGTCACGATCTCGGTACCGAACTGCAGGATCGAGCCCTTTTCCGGGTCCTTCTTGATGATCTGCACGCGCTGGCCGGCGGTGACCAGTTTCCAGTCCTCGCGCTTGGCGTGGGGGAAGTACTTGACCAGCTCGGCCTGGCGGTCGTCATCGTTCAGACGCGCCTGGCCCATCAGGTACTTCACCAGGTCCAGGTTCTCCAGACCTACGTCGATCATCCCGGCCACGTTGTTGTGGTTGACCGAGGAATACAGATCGAACCACGAGCCGTGCTTGAGGAACTTGGTGCTGTACAGCGCGAACGGCCCGAACAGTACGACCGGCTTGCCATCCAGCTTGCGCGCATCCAGATGCGGAACCGACATCGGCGGCGAGCCGGTTTCGGCCATGCCGTAGGCTTTGACCGAATGACGGTTGGCGATCGCCGGGTCCTGGAAGGCCAGGAACTGGCCACCGACCGGGAAGCCGGCGTAGTTCTTCGATTCCGGAATGCCCGACAGCTGCAGCAGCTTGAGCGCGGCGCCACCGGCACCGATGAACACGAAGCGCGACTTGACCGTGGTCTCGTTGTCGGACTTCAGATCCTTGACGGTCACGTTCCAGCTCTTGTCATCGTTCTGGCGAAGGGCACGCACTTCATGGTTGAGATGAAGTTTGAAGTTCGGGCTGCGTTCCAGGCCAGCGGTGAGCTGGCGGGTGATCACGCCGAAGTTCACGTCGGTGCCCAGCGGCATCCACGTGGCGGCGACCTTCTGCTTCGGGTCGCGGCCTTCCATCAACAGCGGTGCCCACTGCGTGATCTGGGCAGGATCCTCGGAATACTGCATGCCGTAGAACAGCGGGTTCTTGACCAGTGCCTGCTGGCGCTTGTGCAGGTAGGCGATGTTCTCATCGCCCCAGACGAAGCTCATGTGCGGGGTCGGGTTGATGAAATCGCTGGGCTGGCTCAGGCGGCCTTCGCGGATCTGGTGCGACCAGAACTGGCGCGAGATCTCGAACTGCTCGGCGATGCCGACCGCCCGCTTGGTCTCGATGCTGCCATCGGGCAGCTCCGGGGTGTAGTTCAGCTCGGCGAACGCGGAATGGCCGGTGCCGGCGTTGTTCCAGCCGTCCGAACTTTCCAGTGCAACCCCGTCCAGGCGCTCATAGACCTGGATGTTCCAGTCTGGCTGCAGCTCCTGCAGGAAGGTGGCGAGCGTGATGCTCATGATGCCGCCGCCGACCAGGACGACGTCGACCGGCTTGTCGTTGCCGGCGGCCGGGACCGAGCGCTGATGCAGCGGCCAGTACAGGAACAGTGCCGCTGCCAACAGCAACACCACGAACAGGCCGAGGACGACCTTCGCTAGTTTTTTCATGGGGATCTCAGGTAGGGAGACATGGGAAGGATGCCGCCGCTGCCGGGAACGCCCGTGAAGACGGGCGTCACAGCGGTACCTTGATCGCTATTTTAGCCCTTTCCGGTACGGATTTGGTGCAACGCAGCATCCGGTGGGTGTGCCCGACCGGGTCAGTCACTGGCCAAGGTGAAGTATTCAAGGAGGAAATAGCCGGCTTGATAGGCCAGTGCCAGCAGGGCCAGAGCCAGATGCGCGCGGCGCTGACGAAGAGCGAAGCCCAGCCCGGCAATGACCAGCATCATCACGGTGTGGACCCAGTAGGCATCGCCGAGCATCTGCCAGCGGCTGTGGCCCTTGATGGCGGTGTCGACCAGATCCAGCAGGGTGACCAGCGCCAGCATCCCGAAGAAGCCACCGCGCCGCTGCAGCAGGTAATTCTCATAGCTGCCGTACTCGCGCACATCGTCCGGAAACAGCAGCACGCACAGCAGGTACCACGCGGCGCAGTAGGCGATCACGAACAGATACAACTCGAAGGTCCACTGCCGGACCTCGCCCAGCCGGAACTCCCACCACCAGAAGGTCACCACCGAGATCAGCGCCCAGACCACCCAGCACAGGTGGATCCATGACCAGCCGCGGCGCTGGGGGTGCTCGATGATGCCCGCTAGCCCGCGCAGCAGGGTGGTGATGCTCAGGCCGAGGATGATGCTCAGCACCACGCGGATGTGCAGGTAGACCGGATCGGTGTCCATCGACGTGCCCGCGGCTGGAATGCACCGATGCTGCAACGGGGCGGGTCGTCGGGTCGTGTAGGGCTGCATGCGGCCCCGGTACGACAGCCGACCAACGGTCGGCTCTACCGGTCGGGTTTATCGCTTCTTGCGCACCAGGGTCGCCGAGGCCGCCAGCACTGCCCGGGTCAGCAGCGCCATGGTCTGCACATCGCCCTTCCAGTGCTGCCAGTACAGCGGCACGTCTTCCCACGCGCGCTGCTTCATGTGCACCAGCCGGCCGGCGTCCAGGTGGCGTTTGACCAGCGGCAGCGGGTTCATGGTCCAGCCCAGCCCGCCTAGATTGGCCTGCACGAACGCGCGGGTGGAGGGGATCCACCAGGTTGGTGCGGTCAGCGGCAGGTCGTTGCCGGCCAAGCGGCGGGCGAAACGGGCCTGCATGTCGTCCTTTCGGTTGAACACCAGCACCGGGGCCTGGGCCAGCGACTGCGCGTTGACGCCCTTGGCGAAGTGCTGCTCATGGAAGGCCGGGGTGCAGGTGGCGGCATAGCGGATGCTGCCCAGCGCGTGGATCTGGCAGCCCTGCACCGGCTCATCCAGGGTGGTCACCGCGCCCAGCACGGCCCCTTGCCGGAGCAGGGCCACGGTGTGGTCCTGGTCTTCCGAGCGCAGGTCCAGCGTGGTGCCGGTCTGCCGCGCGAACTGCAGGGCGGCCTCGGGGAACCAGGTTTCCAGGCTGTCGTGGTTGACCGCCACCGGGATGCTGGCGTGGGGCAGGTCCTCATCGGCGATGCCCATCCGGTGCAGCGCGTCGTGCTCGAGCAGGGCGGTCTGCTCGGCCAGCTGCACCAGCACCTGGCCTTCAGTGGTGGCCACCGCCGGGGAGGAGCGCTTGACCAGCAGGCGCCCGACCCGGTCCTCCAGCGCCTTGACCCGCTGGGAGACCGCCGAGGCGGTGACATTGAGCGACTGCGCCGCCCGTTCGAAGCTGCCTTCGCGGATCACCGCCGCCAAGGCGCGGAGCTGGGCATGGTCGATGCGCATGATCTTAAGTTCCGCTAAAGATGGTTAAGTAAGTTTAGCTCTACTTTTTAATGTTGCGGCGCGACAATACGCGCCATCCGGTGCTGTACGCCTTGGCGAGGCACCGCCCCCCAGTAATACACAGGTGGTATCCCATGTTTTCGATCATTGCCGGCGGTGCCGGTCTCAGCGCGTGGCTCAGCGGTGCCGCAACCGGCATCGGCCTGTTCGCGGTGGTCGGCGCGCAGAGCGCGTTCATCCTGCGCCAGGGCATTCTGCGCAAGCACATCGTGCCCGTGGTGGCGACCTGCGCCGCCATCGATGGCATCTTCATCTTCGCCAGCGTGGCCGGCCTGCGCACGCTCACCCAGGCGCTGCCGTGGCTGACCACCGTGGTGCTGTGGGGCGGTGTCGCCTTCCTGGCCTGGTATGCCTGGCAGTCGGCGCGCCGCGCGCTGGCCGGTGGCGGCGGCATGCACGTGGACGATGGCGACAGCAGCTCACGCCGCGCGGTGCTGATGTCGGCGGTCGGCTTCTCGCTGATCAACCCGCACTTCTGGCTGGACATGATGGTCATCGGCGGCATCGCCGAGAACTTCGGCAACGCACGCATGGCCTTCGCGGCCGGCGTGTTCACCGCCAGCTGCATGTGGCTGACCGCCCAGGGCCTGGGCGCACGCCTGCTGGCCCCGTTGTTCACCAAGCCCAAGACCTGGCGCATCCTGGACGGCACCATCGCGGTGATCCTGTCGATCCTGGCGCTCAGCCTCGCGTTCCGCGGCATGCATTGAACTCTCTCCTCGATGCAGGTCCGGGAAATGGCACCGTTCGCGGTGCCATTTTTTTGCCTAGAATCCACGTTCCGGACATGACGTCCAACGGAGCATGGGGGAAGGATGAAGCGGGGATGCGTTTGGGGACTGTGTGTATTGCTGGTGGCCGGCCAGGCCAGTGCGGTGGATCTGGAGCACTATCTGCGCCGCGATGCCTTTACGGATATCAAGATTTCGCCCACGGGCGAGTTCTATGCGGCCACCATTCCGATGGAGGACCGCACCGGCCTGGCGATCATGCGCCGCGCCGACAGCCAGCTGGTGGGGTCGTTCGTACCGCCCAAGAACAATCATGCCAATGACTTCGACTGGGTCAACGACCAGCGCGTGCTGATCGGCCTGGCCGAGAAGTTCGGATCGCTGGATCAGCCACAGCTGACCGGTGAGTTGTTCGGCATCAATGCCGATGGTCGCGGGGGCGACCTGCTGATCGGCTACCGTGTGCAGGGTCGTGGCCTGGGTACCCGCATCCAGCCGAAAAAGGTCGAAGCGGTTGCCGCGTTCGTGATCGATGCGCTGCCGGATCATGACCGCCGTGTGCTGGTCAAGGTGATGCCGTTTTCCGACGATCCGTTCACCACGGCCGAACGGCTGGACGTGATCAGCGGCCAGCGCAACACCGTGGCGCGCGCGCCGGTGCAGCGCGCCGACTTCGTCGCCGATGGCAAGGGCGAGGTGCGATTCGCCCGCGGTGCGGGTTCGGACAACGTCAACAAACTGTACTACCGCGAGGGTGCGGGCGCGCCCTGGAAGATGATCAACGACCAGAATGTCAGCAAGCGGATCGAGCAGCCTCTCGGCTTTTCGGAAGATGGCAGCGTGGCCTACCTGCTGGTGGAGAAGCCGCGTGGTCCGGATGCGATCGTGTCCTGGAACCCGGTGACCGACGAGCGCCGTGAGCTGCTGCGCGATGAGGTGGTCGATCCGGCCAGGGTAATTTACAAACGCGGTACCTCCGTGCCGATCGGTGCGCTATACCAAGGGGAAAAGCCGCGTACCCGCTTCTTCGATGAAGCCTCGGCCGATGCGCGCCTGCAGCGCAGTCTCGAGCAGGCCTTCCCGGGAGAGGCCGTGTTCGTGACCTCGTCCTCGCGCGACGGCAAGCTGGCGATGGTGCGGGTCTGGTCCGGCAGCAATCCCGGCGATTTCTATGTCTTCGATACGCAGACCAAGAAGGCCGATCTGGTGGTCAGCCGCAGCCAGTGGGTGGACCCGGCCCAATCGGCGGTGGTCCAACCGATCGCGCTGAAAGCCCGTGACGGTCTGCCGTTGCATGGGTTCGTCACCCGGGCCAGGGGCAGTGAGGGCAAGCGGCTGCCGATGGTGGTGATGCCGCATGGCGGGCCGTTCTTCGTCCATGACGACGGTGCCTACGACATGGAAAGCCAACTGCTGGCGGCGGCCGGTTACGCGGTGCTGCAGGTCAACTTCCGCGGCTCGTCCAATTACGGTCGGGCGCACGCCCACGCCGGTGGCCGGGAGTGGGGCGGTACGATGCAGGACGACCTCACTGATGCCACACGCTGGGCGGTGGCCGAGGGGATTGCCGATGGATCGAAGATCTGCATGTACGGTGCGAGCTACGGTGGCTACGCGGCGCTGATGGGCGTGGCCAAAGAGCCGACGCTGTACAAATGTGCAGCGGGCTATGTGGGCGTCTACGACCTGCCGATGATGTTCACCACCGGCGACATCCAGCGCCGTGGCTCGGGCGAAACCTATCTGAAGGAATGGATCGGTGACCGCTCGCAGCTTGCCGCGGTATCGCCGGTGAACCTGGCCGACCGGATCAAGGTGCCGGTGTTCCTGGCGGCGGGCGGAGAAGACCAGCGCGCACCGATCCAGCACACCAAGCGGATGGAGGCGGCACTGAAGAAGGCGGGCGTGCCGGTGGAGGCGCTGTACTACCCCACCGAAGGGCACGGTTTCTACACCGATCCGCATCGCCGCGAGTACTACACGAAGTTGCTGGCGTTCCTGTCCAACAGTCTGGGTGGTGAGACCGCCGCCACGGCGGCAGCGGCGGCGCAGCCGTAATCCCGGCCAGCGCAGTGTGCTGAAACGGCAACGGCACCTTCGGGTGCCGATGCTGTTTTTACGGTCCTGGCAGGTCACTGGTCGAGAGAGCGACGTTCTGCCTAGAATCGGCCAGCTGGACAGGGTGTTCGGGACCGGGGGAAGGATGCGCAAGCAATGGTTGGCCGCGCTGTTGGGCGTGGGAGGTGCGTGGCTGTCGGCGGGGGGCGGCGCGGTGGAGCTGGACCGTTTTCTGCGTGAGGACGCGTTCAACAGCATCAAGATTTCGCCGGGCGGGGAGTATGTCGCGGCGACGATTCCGCTTGAGGATGCCACCGCCGTTGCCATCCTGCGTGCGGCGGACATGACGTTGATCGGGTCGTTCCGGCCACCGCGCAACAACCATGCCGGCAGCTTCGATTGGGTCAGCAATGAGCGGCTCGTGATCGGCCTGGCGCAGAAATCCGGCCGGTTGGATGAGCCGCAGGCCACGGGCGAGCTGTATGGCATCAATGCCGATGGCAAGGGCGGCGAGCTGTTGGTCGGGTATCGCGTCCAGGGCTACAACCAGGGATCGGTTGCGGCATTCCTCACCGATGAACTGGTGGACGATGATCGCAACGCGCTGATTGCGGTCTGGCCTTTTACCGAGAATCCACACACCCGGATCGAACGCCTGGATGTAGTCACCGGGCGACGTATCGTCGTGGCGCGATCGCCTGTGCAGCGCGCCGACTTCGTCACTGACAATGCTGGCGAGGTCCGGTTCGCGCTGGGTGCCGGTTCGGACAACGTCAAGAAGCTGTACTACCGCACCCGCGGCGGGACCGATTGGGAAATGCTCAACGATGAGGCCGTCAACCAGCGCGTGGAGATTCCCTTGGGCTTCTCCGCCGATGGCAGCCTGGCCTATCTGTGGATCGAGCAGCCCAAGGGACCCGATGCGATCGTCAGCTGGAACCCGCAGACCCGCGAGCGGAAGACGCTTCTACGTGATGATGTGGTCGATCCTGCCCGGGTGATCTACCAGCCGGGGTCGCGCGTGCCGGTGGGCGCGCTGTATCTGGGCGATGTGCCGACGACGCGTTTTTTTGATCCTGCATCGAGCACCGCGCGCTTGTACCGCAGCCTGCAGGCGGCCTTCGATGGTCCGGTGTACGTGACCTCCAGCACCCGCGACGCACGCACCGTGCTGGTGGAAACGTGGTCGGGCCGTAATCCGGGCGACTTCTACCTGTATGACACGGTTGGAAAAGTGGCCAAGCACCTGACCAGCCGCAGCCAGTGGATCGATCCGAGGGAGAGTGCAGACGTGCGTCCTGTGGCGCTGACCGCGCGCGACGGGTTGCCCCTGCACGGCTTCCTCACGATTCCACACGGAAGCACGGGTAAGGATCTGCCGATGGTGGTGCTCCCGCATGGCGGCCCGATCGGTGTGTTCGATGACGGCAGCTATGACCGCGAGACGCAGCTGCTCGCGGCGGCGGGGTATGCGGTGCTGCAGGTCAATTTCCGCGGTTCTGCCAATTATGGTCGTGCGCACACCCAGGCGGGCCGGCAGCAGTGGGGCGCGGCAATGCAGGACGATGTCACCGATGCCACCCGCTGGGCGATCGCGCAGGGGGTGGCCGACAAGAGCCGCATCTGCATCTACGGTGCCAGCTATGGCGCCTACGCGGCGCTGATGGGGACGATCCGCGAGCCCGGCCTGTACCAGTGCGCCGCCGGCTACGTGGGTGTCTACGACCTGCCGATGATGCATGCGCGTGGAGATATCCGCGACGCCAGGTCCGGCCGCACGTACCTGCGTGAGTGGCTTGGCGCGCCCGATGCACTGGCGGCACGTTCACCGGTCAACTTGGCCGATCAGGTCCGTGTGCCGGTGTTCCTGGCGGCCGGTGGCGAAGACTAGCGCGCGCCGATCCTGCACACGAAGAAGATGGAAGCCGCGCTCAAGCGAGCGGGTACGCCGGTGGAAAGCCTGTACTACCCTACCGAAGGCCATGGTTTCTACACGCAGGCGCACCAGCGTGAGTACTACACCAGGCTGCTGGCGTTCCTGTCACGCAGCCTGGGAGGCAAAACCGCATCGGCCAGCACCGTGGCCGGCAAGGACAACGCACCGTGATCGATGGGCGACGGCCGTGTGGCCGTCGCCCAGCAGTTACTTCACCCCGTGCATCATCCGCTTCAGCAGCGGCGAACAGATCAGCGCTACCACCGCGCAACCCAGGCCGATCCACATCAGCAGCCAGAACAGGTGTTCGTAACTGGCGGCGGCGCCGGCGATATCCATGGTCTGGCCTTCCGGTACCTCGATCGCGGCGAGCTTGCCGAACAGCGCCGCCAGCGTTTCAGAGAACGCGGTGGCCAGGAACCAGGTGCCCATCATCAGACTGACCACGCGCGGTGCGGCCAGCTGGGTGACCGCCGACAGGCCGACCGGCGACAGGCACATCTCGCCGATCTCCAGGATCAGGTAGGCCAGCACCAGCCACCACACACTGGCCATCTGTCCGGTCGCGCCGACGTGCTGGGCGGCCAGGGCCAAGGGCACGAACGACAGTGCGGCGAAGATCAGCCCGATTGAGGATTTGACCGGCTTGGACGGGTCCATGCGGCGACGGTCCAACCACGCCCACAGCATCGCGAACAGTGGCGCGAGTACCACCAGGAACAGGCCGCCGAGGTAAGTCAGCGAGCCGGCCGTTTGCGGAATCACCAGGCAGTCGCGGATCAGCATCACCAGCATCGCCGCGACGATGGCGATGAACAGGTTGCGGGGCGCAGACGAGCCAGGGTTCCGCTCCGACAGGCGTGCAGCCACCACGAAGCCCAACGGCGCCAGCAGCAGCGACGCGATCGACCAGGGCAGCGGGGTACCACCCTGGATCACCAGCGACGGCACCAGATCCTTGGTCAGCAGGCGATCGGTAAAGGTGACCCACGAGCCGTAGGTCTGCTCGTACAGGGTGAAGAACACCAGCGCCATGAAGATCAGCGCCATCAGCGCGATCATCTGCTGGCGCTGCACCGGCGTGCAGCGGGTACCGGTAAACCACGCGAACCAGACCAGCACGCCGCCGAGCACGACGATCATCAGCATCAGGGCCAGGCTGATTTCACCGCCGAGTGCGAACGCGCCATTGGCCGCGGCCCACATCAGGGCAGCGACGGGGATCACGCCGAGCACGGCCACCGCATAGATCAGCCACTCGCGGCGGATGCCCAGCACGCGCTGGCGCAGGGCCGGCAGATCGGACGGTTCGGCGTGGCCCTGCAGATACTTCTGGCCCCACAGGAACATGCCCAGGCCGATCACCATGCCGATGCCGGCCGCGCCGAAGCCGTACTTCCAGCCATAAGCTTCGCCGAGGAAGCCGCACACCAGCGAGGCGAACAGCGCGCCCAGATTGATGCCGGCGTAGAACAGCGAGAAGCCCGAATCGCGGCGCGGATCGTTTTCCGGGTAGAGCTTGCCGACGATGGTGGAGATGTTCGGCTTGAGGAAGCCCACGCCCATGATGATCAGGGCCAGCGAAAGGTAGGTGATGCCCAGGGCCGCGTCATCGCGCACGATCGCGCCATCGATGCGGACGGCGGCATGCCCTTCGAACGCCATGCCCAGATGCCCGAGCACCAGCAGCACGCCACCGAACACCACCGCCTTGCGCATGCCCAGCCAGCGATCGGCGAGCAGGCCGCCGAACACCGGGATGCAGTAGACCAGGCCACCGTAGGCACCGAGCAGATCCAGGCCGGCCTTGTCGCCGAACAGGTGGTACTTGGTGAGATACAGCAGCAGCAGCGCCTTCATCCCGTAGAACGAGAACCGCTCCCACATCTCGGTGAAGAAGCAGATGTAGACGCCCTTGGGATGGCCGAGGAAGTCGTCGGTAGCGGTGGAGGTAGCGGAGGCGGGCAGGGCGGCTGCGGTCATCGAGGGATCGGGCAGGGCGGACAAGGGGGCGAGTATAGGCCCGGGGCGAAGGGTCAGCCGTGCCGGGTCTGGCCGCTCCGCTGTCGTAGTGCCGGCCGCCGGCCGGCAGCCTCAGCAGCCCGGCATCGCTCGCTTACAGATAGCGAAGCCAGGCCAGATCCCGCCGCCGTGCCTTGAACCGGGCGAATGCCCGTGTCGGCCAATACAGCGCCAGTGCCAGCACGGCGGTGATCACCCACAGGCTCGCCACGTGGTCCACCGCGAAGTAGCTGCCGTGGGTCTGGCCCCAGCGTGCGTCGGCCAGCACGTACAGCAGCTTCAGCACATACAGGTGCAGCAGGTAGAAGAACATCGGTGCCGCGCCGATGTCGGCCAATGGCGCCAGCGCCCGGGCCACGCGCGGCTGTTCGTACAGGCGCAGCACCAGCAGGCCGATGCCCAGGGTCAACAGCAGGAACAGCAGCGAGGGCGGGTACTTGGTCACGTTGAAGACGCTCATCAGCGTGCTGCCCAGCGTGGCAAAGGACTGCCACGGGCTGTCGCCGTAGACGTTGACCGCCCGCAGCGCCACGAAGGCCAGCAGCGCACCAGCACCGGCCATCCACAGGCGGCGCTGACGCAGCAGCGTGTCACCACCGCGCGCGAACCACGGGCCGATCACCCAGCCCAGCGCGATGACGCCGATCCACGGCAGCACCGGATACGAGGTGCGCAGGCGCAGCCCATCGGTCACGGCGATCCAGTCGCGCTGGTGCAGCACCTTCCACAGCACGGCCAGCACCCCGTCGCCCTGCACGCGGACGCCATCGAGCAGGTTGTGCCCGGCGATCACGGCCAGCGCCAGCACCGCCAGTGCGCCGCGTGGCAGCCACAACAGCCCGGCCAGCGCGATCATGCTGATGCCGATCGCCCAGATCACCTGCAGGTACATCACGCTGGGCGGGAACTGCAGCGTCCACGCGAAGTTGACCACCAGCAGCTCCAGCACCACCAGGAACAGGCCGCGCTTGAGCAGGAAAGCCGACGCGGCCCGGCGCCCATCCGGCTTGCCACTGGCGTACAACCAGGCCGACAGGCCGGTCAGCAGCACGAACACCGGGGCACACAGATGCGCCAGCAGCCGGCTGACGAACAGCGCCGGCTCGACCTGGTCCACCACCATGGGGTCGCCGACCTGCTGGTGCATGTAGAAGGTTTCGCGCACGTGGTCGAGCAGCATCAGCACAATGACGGTGCCGCGCAGCTGGTCGATGGAGGTCAGGCGGGAGGTGGGGGAATGCGTCACAGCAGCGCCGGTTGCTCGGTGCGATAGGATATAACATAACTAAAGTGGATGGGCCCGGCCTTGGACGTTGCCGAGTCCGGCGTGTCGCAGCGGCGGCGGCCCGCGTAGGTCAACAGGGGCCTCGATCAGGTGGTGCGGGGTTGCCGGCCGGCGGCCGGCACTACTGGACTTGCCCGTACATGAACGCTAGCGTGGCAGGGATTTTTTGCCAGCAGGGGCTTCCATGAACAACGACGCTGCGCCACGCCAGCTCACTTTCCGCGCGGTGGTGCTTGCCATCGTGCTGGCGGTGATTCTGTCGGCCGCCAACGCCTACCTCGGTCTGTTCGCAGGCCTGACCATCGCCACCGCGATTCCCGCGGCCGTCATCTCCATGGGCGTGCTGCGCCTGCTCGGCGGTGGCACCATCCTGGAAAACAACATCGTCCAGACCGGTGCTTCGGCCGGCTCGTCGATCGCCGCCGGCGTGATCTTCACCATCCCCGCGCTGGTGATCATGGGGTACTGGCCGGACTTCAAGTACTGGTGGGTGCTGGGCATCGCCGGTCTGGGTGGCCTGCTGGGCGTGCTGTTCTCGGTGCCGCTGCGCCGTTCGATGATCGTCGAAGATCCGCTGCCGTTCCCGGAAGGCAAGGCGGCCGCCGAAGTGCTCAAGGCCGGTGAAAACCCCGGCCCGGGCCTGAAGATCCTGGCTGTGTCGGCGGTGATCGGCGCCTTCGTGAAGCTGGCCGCCGAAAGCGGCCTGCGCCTGATTCCGGATGCCTGGGCCACCTCGGCCTACGTGGGCAGCTCGAAGATCACCGCCTTCATCGGCACCAACCTGTCCCCGGCGCTGCTGGGTGTGGGCTACATCGTCGGCCTGAATGTCGGCATCGTGGTGGTGTCCGGCTCGATCCTGACCTGGCATATCGCCATTCCGCTGTACCAGTCGTTCTTCATGAACACCGATCCGGCCCTGGCCGCCTCGATCGCCACGGCCACCTCCACCGAGGCGGCGTTCGCCATCTGGGGCGCGAAGATGCGTTACCTGGGTGTGGGCGCGATGCTGATCGGCGGCGTCTGGACCCTGATCTCGCTGCGCAAGTCGCTGCTCAATGGCGTCAAGAGTGGCTTTGCCGCGGCCCGCAAGAGCGGTGGCCCGGCGCTGGCGCACACCGAGCGCGACCTGCCGATGAAGTGGATGCTGGTGGCCCTGGTGGTGTTCACCCTGCCGCTGCTGGCGCTGTACCAGGCCATCGTGGGCCAGTGGCACGTCTCGATCCCGATGACGCTCATCATGATCGTCGCCGGCTTCCTGTTCGTCTCGGTGTCGGCCTACCTGGCCGGCCTGATCGGCTCCTCCAACAACCCGGTCTCGGGCATCACCATCTCCACCATCCTGTTCGCCTCGGCGGTGCTGGTGGTGCTGCTCGGCGCCGACGGTCTGAAGCCGGTGGGCGTTGGCGGGGCACCGCTGGGTGCGGTGGCCGCGATCATGATCGGTGCGGTGGTGTGCTGCGCGGCCGCGGTCGGCGGTGACAACCTGCAGGATCTCAAGGCCGGCTACATCGTCGGCGCCACCCCGTGGAAGCAGCAGCTGATGCTGGGCATCGGTGCGTTCTCGTGTGCGCTGATCATGGCCCCGGTGCTGAACCTGCTGGCGACCGCGTATGGCATCGGCGTGAAGTCCGAGCTGCATCCCAATGCGCTGGCCGCACCGCAGGCCAACCTCATGGCCTCCGTGGCCAAGGGCCTGTTCGGCGGCGAGCTGCCGTGGACCTTCATTGGCATCGGTGCCGTGGTCGGCGCGGCGATCATTGCCTTCGACAACTGGTTGAAGTCGCGCAACGCCCGCTTCCGCGTGCCGGTGCTGGCCGCCGCGATCGGCATCTATCTGCCGCTGGAGCTGATGGTGCCGATCTTCCTGGGCGGTCTGATCGCCTATCTGGTGGAGCGCTTCCACAAGATCCGCGCCGATGACGAAGAAGGCCGCGACCGCGTGCACAAGCCGGGCGTGCTGTTCGCTGCCGGCCTGATCACCGGTGAAGCCCTGATGGGTATCGCGATCGCAGTGCCGATCGTGATCAGCAGCCGCGCCGACGTGCTGGCGCTGCCGTTCCACCTGCCGGGCGCGCAGTGGATCGGGCTGGCCGTGCTGTTCCTGGTTGGTTGGCTGATCTACCGCACCGGCAAGCGCGCGGTGGGTTCGGTCTAACCAGCGACCCCGGTGTGCGTCACGACAAACCCCGCTCCGGCGGGGTTTGTCGTTTCTGGAGCGCCCAGGGCACGGCATGACCGATGGCCTTTGCATGGGCCACCCCTCGGCCCTACCATCGGCGTTTTGCCGTTCCGCGGAGACCCCGATGAAACTTCGTTACGCCCTGCTGCCGTTGTGCCTGCTGACCGCGATGCCCTCGCTGGCGGCCACGCGTGGCCTGGATGTGCGCGACATGATCGCGCTGGATCGGGTCTCCAGCCCGCTGCTCACCGCCGATGGCGGCAACGTGATCTTCGCCAAGCGCGTGGTCGGTACCGACAGCAAGGCCAGCACCGGCCTGTACATCCGCAACCTGCGCACGCGTGACCTGGCCCCGCCCAAGCCGCTGACTCCGGCCGGTTGGAACGTCAATTCCGCAGCGCTGTCGGCCGATGGCCAGACGGTGTACTTCCTGAGCGCCAAGAACGGCAGCCAGCAGCTCTACGCGCAGCCGACCACCGGCGGCACGCCGCGCCAGCTGACCGACTTCCCCGTCGATGTGGACAGCTTCCACGTCTCCCCGCAGGGCGACCGCGTGGCCTTCAGCAGCGGCGTGTTCCAGGACTGCGGTTCGGACCTGGCGTGCACCAGCAAGAAGCTGGACGCGCACAAGGCGCGCAAGAACACCGGTGAGGTGTTCGATAACCTGTTCGTGCGCCATTGGGATACCTGGGCCGATGGCCGCCGCAATACGCTGTTCGTGGCGCCGCTGCCGGCAGGCAAGGCCGCCGCGGTGAAGGGTGCTTCGGCGATCAGCGCGACGCTGGCCGGCGATGCGCCGTCCAAGCCGTTCGGCGGCAATGACGACTTCACCTGGTCGCCGGATGGCAAGAGCGTGGTCGCCGCGATCCGCGTGGCCGGCAAGCAGGAGCCGTGGTCGACCAATTTCGATCTGTACCGTCTGGATGCCGAGGGCAAGCAGGCCCCGGTCAACCTGACCGCGGCCAACCCGGCCTGGGATGCCGGCCCGGTGTTCAGCGCCGACGGCAAGACCCTGTACTACCGCGCCATGAAGCGCCCGGGCTTCGAAGCGGATCGCTTCGGCCTGATGGCCATGGACGTGGCCACCGGCAAGACCCGCGAGATCGCACCCAAGTGGGATCGTTCGGCCGGCGAGATCGTGCTGTCCGGTGACGGCACGCTGATCTACACCAGCGCCGACGACATGGGCGAGCACCGCCTGTTCGGCGTCGATATCGCCACCGGCACCGCCGAAGTGGTCGCCGACGGCGGCAGCATCGGCTCGCCGGTGATCGCCGGCACCACCCTGGCGTATACGAAGAACAGTCTGAAGAGCGGCGATCAGATCATCGTGGCCGCCTTCGACGGCGCCAACCCGCGTGAGATCACCCCGAGCGCCGGTGAAATGCTGCCCGACGTCGCCTTCGGCGATTACGAGCAGTTCCAGTTCAAGGGCTGGAACAACGAGACCGTGCACGGTTACGTGGTCAAGCCGTACAACTACCAGGAAGGCAAGAGCTACCCGGTCGCGTTCCTGATCCACGGTGGCCCGCAGGGCAGCTTCGGCAACGGCTGGAGCTACCGCTGGAATCCGCAGACCTACGCCGGCCAGGGCTACGCGGTGGTCATGATCGACTTCCACGGCTCCACTGGCTACGGCCAGGCCTTCACCGATGCGATCAGCCAGCACTGGGGCGACCGCCCGCTCGAAGATCTGCAGAAGGGCTGGGCCGCGGCACAGAAGCAGTACCCGTTCCTCAACGGCGACAAGGCGTGTGCCCTGGGCGCCAGCTATGGCGGCTTCATGGTCAACTGGATCGCCGGCAACTGGAACGAGCCGTGGAAGTGCCTGGTCAACCATGACGGCGTGTTCGATCAGCGCATGATGGGCTACGCCACCGAAGAGCTGTGGTTCACCGAGTGGGAGCAGGGTGGCACGCCGTACGAGAAGGCCGCCAACTACGAGAAGTTCAACCCGGTCAACCACGTGGCCGACTGGAAGAAGCCGATCCTGATCGTGCACGGCCAGCTCGACTACCGCATTCCGGTGGAGCAGGGCCTGGCCGCGTTCACTGCTGCGCAGCGCCAGGGCATCGAGTCGAAGTTCCTGTACTTCCCGGATGAGAACCACTGGGTGCTCAAGCCGCAGAACAGCGTGCAGTGGCACGACACCGTCAACGGCTGGTTGAAGCAGCACATCGGCGAATAAGCCGGTTTGAGGCGCCGCCCCGAGGGGCGGCGCTTTTACATCGGTAGTGCCGGCCGCCGGTCGGCATCTGCACCGCGCTTTCAGTATTCATGAGGTTGCCGGCCCGCAGCCGGCACGACCCAGGCACCCCATCCCCGTGAAAGCACCCGCCCTGATCCAGAACGACATCGTCGTCTTCGGCCTGATCGCCGCCACCCTTGGTGCCGTGTTCTGGACCGCCTCGCGCGAGCAGGGGCTGTGGAAGCGCTTCTACACCTACGTGCCCGCGTTGCTGCTCTGCTACATGATTCCCGGTGTGTACAACACGGTCGGTCTGATCGACGGCCAGAACACACAGCTCTACAACCCGGTCGCCCGTGACATCCTGCTGCCCGCTGCCCTGGTGCTGCTCACCCTGGCCGTGGACATCAAAGGCATCCTGCGGCTGGGCCCGAAACTGATCGTGATGTACCTGGGCGCCTCGCTCAGCATCATGATCGGCGCGGTGGTCGCGTTCCAGTTGATGAAGTGGCTGCATCCGGCAACCGTCGCCGGCGATACCTGGGCGGGTATGGCCGCACTCGCGGGAAGCTGGATCGGTGGCGGCGCCAACATGCTGGCCATGCGCGAAGTGTTCGATGTCAACGCGACCACCTTCGGGCAGTTCGCGGTGGTCGATGTCGGCGTGGGATATGTGTGGATGGCCGTGCTGATCTTCATGGCCGGGCGCGCGGCGAAGATCGATGCGCGCAGCGGCGCCGACACCTCGGGCATCGACCAACTCAAGTTGCGCATCGAGGCCTTCCAGGCCAAGCATGAGCGTGTGGCCAGCCTGACCGACCTGATGCTGATCGTCGCCGTTGCCTTCGGCGTGGTGGGCCTGTCGCATGCGATCGCCGGGCCGGTCTCGGCATGGTTCAAGGGCCATGTCGCCTGGGCCTCGCAGTTCAGTCTGGACGCGCCGTTCGTGTGGGTCGTGGTGATCTCCACCACCTGCGGCCTGGCGCTGAGCTTCACTCGTGCGCGCAACCTGGAAGGCGCCGGTGCTTCCAAGCTCGGCTCGCTGCTGCTGTACTTCCTGATTGCCTGCATCGGCATGCAGATGGACCTGCTCGCGTTGCTGGACCGCCCGTGGCTGTTCGCGCTGGGGCTGATCTGGATCGCGGTGCACATCGTGCTGCTGTGGGCGCTGGCACGCGCGCTGAAGGTGCCGTTCTTCTACTTCGCGATCGGCTCGCAGTCCAACATCGGCGGGCCGGCCTCCGCGCCCGTGGTCGCAGCGGCGTTCCATCCCTCGCTGGCGCCGGTCGGCGTGCTGCTGGGCACGATGGGCTACGCGACGGGCACGTATCTGGCGTACATCGTGGGCATTACACTCCGCGCGATGGCAGGGCAGGGCTGATCCGGGCAATGTCGGCCCTTGGCCGGCAACCAGGCGATGCGTCAGGTGTCCAGGAGGTTGCCGGCCAGCGGCCGGCACTACCGGAAATCAGGAAGCCCGGGAGTTACCGCACGTGCAGATTTACGCGGTAAGAAGGCCGCGTTCGACCAGCCAGGCTTTTGCATCTTCCGCATCCTGCTCGAACCACGCCCTCGTCGACCCCAACCGATACGTATACCCCCACGCATCCATGTCGGCCATCAACTGCGCGCTGCCCACACCAAGCAATCTGCCGGCCAGCACGATCTGCAGGTAACAGGTGGCGTCTTCTTCGGGCACCGAATCGGTGGCATCGGTATGCACCAGCGCACGCCGCTCCGGCGGCAGCACGATCAGGTGGCAGGCTTCGTGCAGCATCGAGTGCACGGGGGTGTCATCGCGGACATATACGTCGCTGCCGATGATGCCGGCTTCGGGTTCACCCCAATAGCTGCCCGGAATCGGCGCGCCGTCGGCCACACGATGCAGGTGCAGATCGTGGGTGGCGAGCAGGGCGAGGGCATCGTCGAAACGGATATCGCCGACACAGGTGACCTGCGGTTCGGCGGTGGGGGCAGCGTCGTTCATGGGTTACCGCTCAACCGCCCCTTCCAACGCGGAAGGGGCGATGTCGATCAGGGCTGCTGCGGGCCTTCCGGCAAGGCGACGGAGATATCGAGCACATCGTGCTCCCCGTCCTTGACCAGATCGACCTTGACCGCATCAGCGTCGATGTTGACGTACTTCTTGATCACTTCCAGCAGCTCGCGCTGCAGCAGGGGCAGGTAGTCCGGGCCGCCGCGGTGGCTGCGTTCCTGCGCGATGATGATCTGCAGGCGGTTCTTGGCCGTTTCGGCAGTGGTCTTCTTTCGGTTCAGGAAATCGAACAGTCCCATGCTTACCCTCCGAACAGCTTGCTGAAGAAGCCTTTCTTCTCCACGGTGGTGAAGCGCATCGGACGCTCTTCGCCAAGGATGCGGCCCACCGCATCTTCGTATGCCTGGCCCGCCGCCGATTCGGGGTCCAGAATGACCGGCTCACCCTTGTTGGACGCATTGAGCACGTCGCCCGATTCGGGCACCACGCCAATGGCCTTCAGGCCCAACACTTCTTCCACGTCGGTGATGCTGAGCATCTCGCCACTTTCCACCCGTACCGGGCTGTAGCGCGTGAGCAGCAGGAAAGCCGGCACGTTCTTGCCGGATTCGGCCTTGTGGGTCTTCGAATCGAGCAGACCGATGATGCGGTCCGAGTCGCGCACCGAGGACACTTCCGGGTTCACCACCACGACCGCACGGTCGGCGTAGTACATCGCCAGGAACGCACCCTTCTCGATGCCGGCCGGGGAGTCGCAGATGACGTATTCGAAGCCGTCGGCGATGAGGTCGTCGAGCACCTTGCGCACGCCTTCCTGGGTCAGCGCATCCTTGTCGCGGGTCTGCGAGGCAGCCAGCACGTACAGGTTGTCGAAGCGCTTGTCCTTGATCAGGGCCTGCTTGAGGGTCGCTTCGCCGTGCACGACATTGACGAAGTCGTACACCACGCGGCGCTCGCAGCCCATGATCAGGTCCAGGTTGCGCAGGCCGACGTCGAAGTCGATCACCGCCACCTTTTTGCCACGACGTGCCAACCCGCAGGCCAGGCTGGCGCTGCTGGTGGTCTTGCCGACGCCGCCCTTGCCGGAGGTGACTACGATGATTTCAGCCAAAGGATTTCTCCTGATTCTTCTGTTTGGGGGCTGCGTCAGTCCAGCGCAGCGATCTTGATCTGGTCCTGTTCCAGCCACACCTGCACGGCCTTGCCGCGCAGGGAGTCCGGGACATCGTCCAGTACCTTGTAATGGCCGGCGATGGCGACCAGTTCAGCGTGGAATTCACGGCAGAAAATGCGCGCCGTGGTGTTGCCTTGGGCACCTGCCAGGGCACGGCCCCGCAGCGTACCGTAGATGTGGATGCTGCCGTCGGCGATCACTTCGGCGCCCGCGCCGACGGTGGCCATGACGGTCAGGTCGCAGTTTTCCGCATACAGCTGCTGGCCCGAGCGGACGTTGGCGGTCTGCATGCGGCCCGGCTTGGGCGCGCCACCGGTGGCCACAGCGCTGGGCGCCGGCGCCGCAGGCACGGCAGCGGCGGCACGCGCACGGCGCGGCGGCGGTTCGGCGACCGGCAGGGGCGCAGGGGCCGGCTCGGCCTCGGCGCGCTCGTACTGGGCGCGGAACTTGGCCAGCAGCGGCAAGCCGAGCTGCTGGGACAGCAGGTCGGTTTCGGTGGTGCCGTAGGCCAGCGCCACCGGCAGCACGCCGGCCTTGCGCAGGCCGTCCAGCAGCGCCTTGGCGGTGGCCACGTCCGGGATCCTGCTGAGTCCGCCGAAATCCAGGATGACCGCGGCACGCCCGAACAGCTTGGGGGCACGCGCGACACGTTCCTGCATTTCACGGGTGAGGCGGTCGACGTCGAGGGTGCGGATACGCAGATTGGCGATGCCCACCTGGCCGATCTTCAGCTCACCGGCCTGTTCAAAATCCATGTTCGCTGCCACCGATCAGGTCCCCGTCTGCTGCTGGACGCGCAGCGGCTCGCGGCGATGGCCCACCCAGGGCACATCCGGCAACTGGTCGCCGTAGGTGTCGTGCACCCACTGGTAACTGCACAGGTCCTTGAGCAGCATGCTGGCGCGCACGTCAACGTGGGCCATGGTGTTCTGCCCGACTTCGCGGAAGCCGAAGCTGCCGTGGAAGAGCAGGGCGGCATCGGCGCCGTGGTCCAGGAACACTTCGCAGGTCAGCTGCGGGTAGCGCAGCTCGGCGTAGCTCTGCGCATCGGCATAGAACGCACGGCCGACGCCACCGCCGCGACGGCGGCTGGCGACCACGATGCGGTCGATATAGAAGAATTTGCTGCCCAGCTGCTGCTTGAACCAGGCGAAGTTGCTGCTGTCGTGCTGGCTGTCGCTGCCGAAGCCGATCAGGAAACCGGCCAGGTTGCCGTCGCGCTCGGCGACGCGGAAATACTCAGCGCTTTCATAGAACAGACGCAGGCGGGCGGCATCCAACGGCAGGATGGCCAGGCCGGCATTGTTGTTCAGGGCCAGGACGGAATCGAGCTCGTGCTCGCGCACGTCGCGGATGACAATCGACATTGTGACTCCGTGGGGTAACGCGGTTGGCCCATCGAGGGGCCGTTCGGTCCGATTATTGCATGGGTGGCCTTCCCCCGCGAGCCGACAGGCATGACTTCTGTGGGAGTGCAGGGGCACGGGTTCAGCCTACTATGCGTCCATGTTGGTATACCTCAGCCACACTCGAGTACTGCGACTGGCCGGCCTGTTCACCTGGGTCATGGTCGGACTCCCTCTGGTCTACTCACAGTACGAAGCGCTGCTGCGGCGCGGCGGTGGCGTCGATGCCTGGGCGCTGTGGCTGTTCGCTGCGTACCTGGCCTTCGGTGCGGGCTATTTCTGGCTGACGCGCGGGCTGCGCAACGGCGGCCACTCGCGCTGGTACGACCGCGTCATGCTGGTGCTGCTCACCGCCTCGGCGCTGGGCGTGAGCTACCTGAGCGGGTCCGGGCTGGGCAGCATCCTGATGATGGTCGCTGCCGGCGTCATTCCGTGGATGCTCCCCGTGCGCGGTGGCGTGATCTGGCTGCTGCTGAGTCAGCTGGCGGTGCTTCCGGTCTACTACCTGATCCTGAATTTCTCGCTGTTCGAGGCGGTGATGCAGTCGCTGCTGTACGGCGGCTTCTCCATGTTCATCTTCGTGACCAGCTTGGTTGCACGGCAGCAGACCGATGCCCGGGAAGAACAGCGACGGCTCAATACCGAGCTGCGCGCCACCCGCGTGCTGCTGGCCGAGAGCGCCCGGGTCAACGAGCGCACCCGCATCTCCCGCGAGCTGCACGACCTGCTGGGCCACCACCTGACCGCGCTCAGCCTCAACCTGGAGGTGGCAGGCCACATCACCGAGGGCCAGGCCCAGGAACATGTGCATCAGGCCCATACCCTGGCCAAGCTGCTGTTGACCGACGTGCGCGAGGCGGTCAGCCAGCTGCGCGACAGTGGTGCCATCGATCTGGCCGCAGCCCTGCGCCCGCTGACCGAGCAGGTGCCCTCGCTGGACATCCACCTGGACATCGACGAGCCGCTGAGCGTGGAGGACCCCGAACGGGCCCACGTGCTGCTGCGCTGCACTCAGGAAATCATCACCAATGCGGTACGGCACGCCGGCGCGCGCAACCTGTGGATCAAGGTCCGGCGCGAGCCGCCGGGCGTCGTGGTGCTGGAGGCGCATGATGATGGGGTCGGCGCGGACGGCATCGTGGTCGGCAACGGATTGCGCGGGATGCGCGAGCGGCTGCAACAATGCGGTGGTGAGCTGCAGATCGAAACCCGCCGGGGTCAGGGCTTCCGCCTGCGCGCCTCGGTACCCGGCGTGCCAGTATTGATGCTGTCCGCTGTCATTGAAGGAGTGCGTTGATGATTCGCGTCTGCCTGGTCGACGACCAAACCCTGGTGCGGCAGGGGATCCGCTCGCTGCTGGCACTCGATGACGGCATCGAGGTGGTCGCCGAGGCCGCCGATGGCCGCCAGGCAGTCGAGGTGGTTCCGCAGGTCCGCCCGGACGTGGTCCTGATGGACATGCGCATGCCGGTGATGTCCGGGCTGGAGGCACTGCAGATGCTGTCGCGTCTGAACCAGCTGCCGCCGACCATCATCCTGACTACCTTCGATGACGACCAGCTGGTGCTGGCCGGGCTGAAGGCTGGGGCGAAGGGCTACCTGCTCAAGGACGTGACCCTGGACCAGCTCGTGGGTGCGATCCGCACCGTGGCCGATGGCGGGTCGCTGGTGCAGCCGGCGGTCACCCAGCGGCTGCTCTCCGGCCTGGAGCACATGCGCAACGAGTTTGTGAGCCTGGACCGGCCGGACCCGTTGACCGACCGCGAGACCGAGATCCTGCGCCTGATGGCCAGCGGCTTCTCCAACAAGGAGATCGCCAATTCATTGGGCGTAGCCGAGGGCACGATCAAGAACCATGTGTCCAACATCCTGTCCAAGCTGGGGGTGCGCGACCGCACCCGGGCGGTGCTCAAGGCCTTCGAACTGCAGCTGGTGTGAGCCCGCGCGCCCGGCGGCGGCCCTCGGACGGCCACGGGTTCACAGGTAATTTCTGAATCCTTCGAAACCCTTGCAGCGCAAGCGATGCAAGGGAATTTTCGGCCCTGGCGGCCGAATCCGGCAAAGAAATATTGCCCATACGCTACGTGCTGACACGCGCGATGCGTTATCTTTCCGCTCCTTGTCTATGCAAAACCGCTGCCGACATGGAAACCGGTGTGCCAACCCTGATCAACAACACCGGCGAAGCCTGCTAGGATTGGCGCTTCGCTTCAATCAACCCGGCCGTGGGATCGGCCCCGGAGACTCCTGAATGACCCGTATTATCGAGTTCCTGATCGCCTTGGGGATCGTGGCTGGCCTGTTCGTCATCATTGGCGTATGTCTGCCGGGCGAGCGCCATATTTCCGAAAGCATCGAGACCAACCGCAAGATGACGATCGTGTACGACACGGTCAACAGCCTGCGCCGCTTCAAGGACTGGAACCCGCTCTTGCTGCGCGATCCCGCCGTTGAACTGAAGCACTCCGGCCCGGCTGCCGGTGTCGGCGCACGCCTGGAATACTCCTCCAAGGAAGGTTCCTTGGGCCAGGGTAGCTGGGTGATCACCGAGTCCGAGCAGAACAAGCACGTTGCCATCGCCATCGAGGACCAGACCAAGGGCCACGACAAGGTGACCAACTTCACCCTGGAGCCGACCGGCAAGGGTGGCCGCAACGTCAAGATCACGCAGGACTACAGCGTCAAGTACGGGTTCAACCTGTTCGGTCGCTACGCTGGCCTGTACGTCAGCCGTCACGCGGGTGACGACCTGAAGCTGGGTCTGTCGCGCATGGCCAACATGCTGGCCACCGTGCCGAACGTGGACTACCGCACTGCCGAAGCCCCGCTGACCGATCTGGCCATCGTGGACGTCCCGGCCGAGGACCTGCTGGTCGTCACCGCCGGCAACGTGGACCGCGGCCAGGAGACCATCACCAAGTCCATCAAGGACAACCAGGAGTGGATCAAGCGCGTCATGGAGGCCAACAACCTCGAAGCCGCCGGTCCGTTCCGCATCATCACCACCGATTTCGGCGCCGAGAAGTACGCCTTCGACGTGGCCCAGCCGGTCAAGAAGAAGGGTGCCGAGGCCGCGACGGCCGAAGCCCTGACGGTGAAGATCGACGATGGCGCACCGGTCAAGTACGTGCATGTGGCTCCGCATCGTTCGGCCCACGCGGCCTACACCGGCCACATGGCCGGCCTGGACATCGCCCGTAACGCACTGCGTGCGTGGTCGGTGACCGGCGGCAACGAAGTGATCGATCGTCCGTACGAGTCCTGGAAGGACGGCGTGGACAAGTCGTTCACTCCGGAAGGCACGTACGACATCTACTGGGCCGTCAAGTAATCCGACGGTTGCCGTGATGTAACGCACGACCTGAAACGCGCCGCTTCCTGCGGCGCGTTTTTTTTTGGCTCCGGCCACGGGGCACTGTCTGAAGGACGCAAGCATGCTCAACCTGGAACGACGCACGCGCAAACCCTCCCTGCTGGCCGGCCTGGGCGGCCTGCTCGCGGCCACGGCGGTGGGCCTGTCGGCTTACGCCTCCCATGGCATCGCCGACCCGCTGGCGCAGTCGCATGTGACCACCGCGGCGCTGTACGCGTTCGGGCACGGTGTGGCCTTGGCCGTCCTTGGTCCGACCCAGCAGAACACGCTGGGCCGGCTGGCCCTGTACGTCCTGCTGATCGGCACGCTGCTGTTCTCCGGCAGCCTGGTGGCGGGCGCGCTGTGGAAGCTCAGCACCCAGCTGGCACCGATCGGCGGCACGGCCCTGATGGTGGGGTGGCTGGCCTACGGGCTGAACGCGCTGAAGCGCTGACATGCCCCGTTACCGCCGTGGCTTCGATGTCGATCAGGCGCATGACTGGCTGAGCCGACGCGACCGGCGGCTGGGCACGTGGATGAAGCGGCTTGGCCCCATCCAGGCGCAGCCGGGCTGGGCCAAGACCTTCGACCCGGTCGATGCGCTGGCACGGGCGATCCTGTTCCAGCAGCTCAGCGGCAAGGCCGCCTCGACCATTGTCGGGCGGGTGGAAACCGCGATCGGGAGCAGCCGGCTGCATGCCGATACGCTGTCGCTCATCGACGATGCGGCGCTGCGGGTGTGCGGCGTCTCGGGCAACAAGGCGCTGGCCCTGCGCGACCTGGCGCGCCGCGAGGCGGCCGGCGAGATTCCCGACCTGCGCCGGATGTCGGTGATGGACCACGGCGCGATCATCGACGCCCTGGTGCCGATCCGCGGCATCGGCCGCTGGACGGTGGAAATGATGCTGATGTTCCGGCTCGGCCGCCCGGATATCCTGCCGGTGGACGACCTCGGTGTCCGCAAGGGCGCGCAGCGCGTGGACAAGGCCGAGCGGATGCCGACCCCGAAGGAACTGCTCGCCCGCGGCGAGAAATGGGGCCCGTTCCGGACCTACGCCAGCCTGTACCTGTGGCGGATCGCCGATTTCATGGTGGATCCGAAGGCTGAGACCAACCGCTCGCAGGGGTGAGGCCTACGCGGCTGGCGGCCTCGGCGCGAAGATGGGGTCGTCACTGATGCGTGCCCGTGGCGGCTGGCGCTTCTGTGTGGCGAGGTGGCGGTGGTAGCGGAACGTGGCGATGGTGGCGCGGACGATGAGCACGCCGACGACGAGAATCACGGCAGTCTGGAATGGGCGGTCTACGAATCCGGGATCGTCGCGCAGCAAGCGCCCCGTAACGACGGTCACCCAGATAGCCCCTGCGAGGCAGACCACGACTCTGCTGCGCCGGTAGACACCGAAAGCCAGGGATAAGTAGATGCAACCACCAACCCCCGCGCCAACAGCATCGATGGCGAAAAACAGCGATCCGCTGCTGATCAGCCGCCAGCCGCCCAATCCGAATGCGAACAGGGCCAGTGACAAGCCCATCAGGGCAAGCTGCGTGATCGGCGCGGTGATCCGGCTGGGCACCTGTTCCCAATGGGGTGGTGAGATCGCGGTAGGGATGACCGCGCCGGCTTGATAGGGATTCTGATCGTCCATGAACATGTTCCTGCTTGCTAGCGCTGCTCAGGCCGTAGCCTGGCGCCAGCACCAATGCCACGGTTCGTAGACAATTCCGTGCGGGTTGTCGCGCGGGTAGCTCAGCTGGAAGCCAAAGCGGCCCGCATGCTCGGCCAGCCACGCGAACGCGGCCGTCGACTCAAACGATTCTTCAGCCGGCGGTTCGCCCGGCGTGCCGATGTCCAGCGCAAGGCCGCTGTGATGCTCGCTGTAACCGGGCGCGGCGTTGACCTTCAGGATGTCCTCCACACTCAGTCCGCGGCTGCGTTTGCGCGCGAAGATGCCCAGCTGATAGTCGTGGCTGCGGTAACCGGAGATCGCATCCAGCGCGATGCCATCGGCAGCGGCCCGCGCGCGCAGGCGTTGCCAGCTGCGGGCGGCGTCACGCTGCAGCCAGAGTGGCCGCCGGTAGCGGTCGAAGCCGGCCAGGTGCAGCTGAGCCGGTTCGGCTTCCAGCGCCAGACCGGTCGCGGCCTCGTAAGCATCGGCACCAATCCCGAGGGTTTCGAGGCGATGCTGCAGTCCACTCAGGGGCAGCACCGCATCGGGCGCGCTGCCACGGCGGCGATCCAGCAGCTGGCGGTCCAGCGCATCCAGTGCCTCCTCGATGCCCGGCTCGCGCATCAGGCGCGGTACCAGCGGCAACATGCCGTGCGCGGTGGCCACGGCGAGGTAGCGCCCATCGCGTTTGCGCCGCAGGACCCACCGCGCACGGGCCAGCGCGCGTGCGTCGGCGGAGCTGCGCGCACGCAGCAGGCCGCCGGGCCACAGTTCGATCTCGGCGGTGTTGATCAGCAGGGCAGGGGATCGGCGCATGTCACCAGCTTAGTGCGCGCGCGGCGGTCCGGCCAGCGCCTGCAGGGCATCGAGCAGTGCACGTGGGCGGTCCGGGCTGATCACCAGGGCGCTGCCATCGCGCAGCGGCACGTACAGCACGCGGCTGCTGTCGGTGATCAGGCAGAACGCCTTGCTGCGATCGGCCATGCGGTAGTGCCCGGACTGGAATCCCGGTACGCCGTAGCCGTTGGTCTTGATCGAGGGCTTGTACCGGCCATGCTCGGCGAAGTCGACGATACGCGCCTCGTCCAGCCGCATCGCGCTGACCGCCACGCGCTTGCGGTAGAAGGTCGACAACACCTCCAGGGTGTCCTCATGCAGCACGATGCGACGCCGGCTGTAGGCCCAGGTCAGTACGGCTGCCAGTACGGCCAGGAAAGGCAACGTGATCATCAGCTCGGTGTGCGAACGCTCCGGTGCGTCCAGCGCGGTGCCGACCATCAGGCCAGCGACGAGCAGTAGCGGAATCCACAGCCACAGCAGTCGCCAGACCGGCGATGGGGCAACCTCGAAGGATTGAGCTGCAGGCATCTCAATCCTCCTTCTTGAAGATCAGCAGCGCCGTATTGAGGGGCGGTGCGAAGACAAGGTTGACCAGTTCCCAGCCCAGGTTGCCATGCCGGGTCAGTTCGTCCTGTATGTCTTTGGGTTTCACAATGCCCATCATGCCCGGCTTCACTTCAACGGTCAGGTAGCTCCAGCGCCTGCTCATGATTTGCTCTCCTTGTCGGTGGTGGGCCTGGGAAGGCGTCCGGCCTTGCGCAGTGCATCACGCAGCACATACTCGATCTGCGCGTTGAGGCTGCGCAGGTCGTCGTCGGCCCAGCGCTGCGCCGCCGCCAGAACGTCGGCATTGATACGCAGCGGGTACGCTTTCTTTTCGGTCATGCGGGGGTCCTTTATCTACACCCCGTGCCGTCCCCTCGGCGCCGGGTTGCGTTGGCAGGTGCCGACCAAGGGCCGGCACGCTGGTGCATCAATACAGCGAACCGGCGTTGACCACCGGCTGGGTGCCACGGTCCGAGCACAGCACAGTCAGCAGGTTGCTCACCATGTGCGCCTTGCGCTCTTCATCGAGCTGGACCACGCCGTTCTTCTGCAGTTCGGCCAGGGCCATTTCGACCATGCCGACCGCACCAGCGACGATCCGCGTACGCGCGGCGATGACGGCGTTCGCCTGCTGGCGCTGCAGCATCGCCTGGGCGATTTCCGGCGCATAGGCGAGGTGGCTGATGCGCGCATCGATCACCTGCACGCCGGCATCGGCCAGGCGCTCGGCCAGCTCGTCCTTGAGGTGCTGGGAAATCTCCGCAGCATGGCTGCGCAGCGAGAGCTGGCCTTCTTCGTGCTGGTCATACGGATAGCTGGTCGCCATCGCGCGCAGCGCCGACTCGGACTGGATGTGCACAAAGCTCTCGTAGTCATCCACGTTGTAGACAGCCTCGGAAGCATCCACCACCTGCCACACGATCACCGCGGCGATCTCGATCGGGCTGCCGTCCAGCTCATTGACCTTGAGCTTGCCACTTTCGAAGTTGCGCACGCGCTGGCTCACCTTGACCTTGGTGAAGAACGGGTTGTTCCAGCGCAGGCCGTTCTCCTTGACGGTGCCGACGTACTTGCCGAACAGGCTGACGACCACCGCCTGGTTGGGCTGCACCGTATACAGGCCGACCAGGCTGAGCAGGGCGGTGGTGGCGAGCAGGAGGCTGCCGATGATCAGCGCCGGGTTGCGGTTGCCCTTGTCCACCCCGACCACGAACATCCACACGGCCACCGCGGTCAGAGCCAGCACCAGCAGCAGGAAGGGCAGGCCGGACAGCGAGCGGATCGACTTCTCTTTCATGGCGGGGCGTCCTTGGGTAGTTGAGTGGACGATATCAAATTGATATCAGTCCGCAAGTGCCGGGCGGGCCGGTCATGGAGGGGGCGCACCGGCTAAAATGCCCTCCCGCCCCTGTTGCCCGGAACACCGCCATGTCCACGCTCGGTACGCCGCTGTCTCCTTCCGCCACCCGTGTGCTGCTGCTGGGGTCCGGTGAACTTGGCAAGGAGGTCGCCATCGAACTGCAGCGGCTGGGCGTGGAGGTGATTGCCGCCGACCGCTATGCCGACGCGCCGGCCATGCAGGTGGCGCACCGTTCGCACGTGATCGACATGCTCGACGCCATGGCGCTGCGCGCGCTGATCGCACTGGAAAAGCCGCATCTGGTGGTGCCGGAGATCGAGGCGATCCATACCGAGACGCTGGTCCAGCTGGAACAGGAGCAGGGCCTGCGCGTGGTGCCCACTGCGCGTGCGGCACGGCTGACCATGGACCGCGAGGGCATCCGCCGGCTCGCCGCCGAGACGCTGGGCCTGCCGACCTCGCCCTACCGTTTCGTCGATACGGACGCCGAGTACCGTGCAGCCGTGGCGGCGATCGGGCTGCCGTGCGTGGTCAAGCCGGTGATGTCCTCCTCGGGCAAGGGCCAGAGCACGCTGCGCCAGGACGCGGACATCGCGCCGGCCTGGGAGTACGCGCAGACCGGTGGCCGCGCCGGCGCCGGGCGCTGCATCGTGGAGGGCTTCATCGACTTCGAATACGAGATCACCCTACTGACCGTGCGTCATGCGGGCGGGACCTCGTTCTGTGCGCCGATCGGGCACTGGCAGAAGGATGGGGATTACCGCGAGAGCTGGCAGCCGCAGCCGATGTCGCCACGTGCGCTGGCGCGGGCGGAGGAGATTTCGCAGGCGATCACCGATGAGCTGGGCGGTTGGGGGCTGTTCGGGGTCGAGTTGTTCGTGAAGGGCGATGAGGTGTGGTTCAGCGAGGTGTCGCCGCGGCCGCATGACACGGGTCTGGTAACCTTGGCATCGCAGGAGTTGAGTGAATTCGCGCTGCATGCGCGCGCCATCCTGGGGCTGCCGATTCCGGTGATCCGTCAGAGTGGTCCGTCGGCGTCGTGCGCGCTGTTGGCGCATGGCGAGGGCGTGCCGTTCTTCAGCAATGTGGCGGCGGCGCTGGTGCATCCGGATTCGGCGCTGCGTCTGTTCGGCAAGCCGAGTGTGCACGGGCATCGCCGGGTGGGGGTGACGTTGGCGCGGGGGGCGGATGTCGATGAGGCGCGGAAGATTGCGCGTGAGGCGGCTGAGGCTATTGGGATCGAGTTGCGGTCTTGAGGTGGGTTTGAGGCCCAAGCCTAAGCCGAAGGTGGCGCCTTGGTTGCTCTCGGTCTGAGGCGATCGGGCAGCCCGATGCAGGACACGCCGTAAACCCATCCCTGGGGGCTCGTAGTGCGGCATCCATGCCGCACACGGTCCTTCATCGGGCTGCCCGATCACCTCTTCGCGGAAGGTCGGGTGCGCGGTTCGAACAGCGGAGCAAACGAAAAACGGCGAGCCTTGGCTCGCCGTTTTTTCGTTGAGAGCGACGCGGGCCTTACTTCAGGTCGACCCATACGAGGTGGTGGTCGCTGCCGTCGGCGATGTTTGCTTCGGGAAGGTCTTTGGATGGCCAGAACACACCGCTGCCGATGTAGTTGAAGCCGACCGAGGGCAGGACGTAGTCCAGGCGCATGGTGCCGGATTTGGGGCCGAAGTCGCCGGTGGCGTGGAAGGGGGCGCCTTTGCGGACGATGCCCTTTTCGGCGTAGGCCAGGCTGGTCTGCTCGGCGCCGACGCTGCGTGGGGTGGGGTAGCGCAGGACGCGGGGGTTTTCGATCAGTTCGAGGATGGCCTCATGGCGGCCGTCGCCGTCGACCGGGTCGTTGTTGAGGTCGCCGAGGATGACGAAGCGTGCGTCCTGCGCGAGGCCGCCGCACTGGCCGCGGTCATCGCACAGCCACGCGGTGTCGCGGTCCTTGAGGTAGTCCTGCCACAGGCGCAGTTCGTCGTGGTTGCGGGCGGCGTTGCGCTTTTCCGGGCCGTCGAAGACCGGCGGGGTCGGGTGCGAGACCAGGGCGTGCACGGTGCCGTTCGGGGTGGTCACCGGCACGTCCCAATGCGATTTGGAGGACAGGCGCAGCTGCGACCACACGTGGTCGTTGTAGAAGGATTTCCCGGTGCGCGGGTCGATCGGGCGCAGGGCGCCCGGCATCGTGCTCCACTTCAGCAGCTGGAAGCTGCGGACCTTGGCTTCATCGATCGGGTAGCGCGACAGCACCAGCATGCCGTACTGGCCCGGGTGCAGGCCGTAGCCCCAGGCATCGTTGCCACGGGCGCGGCCTTCGCCGCCGATCTCGCCGTTGTTGTCCAGGTCCAGGCCGCTCTGCACGCCGGTGTTGACCGGGGCGAGGTAGCGATAGGCGTAGTGCAGCGGCTCACCGCCGCCCGGCTGGGCGGCTTCCAGGTAGCGCTTCTGGAACAGGTCGGCGGCGCGGTGGGCGTCGTCGTAATCGAACTCGTTGAGCAGGACCAGATCCGGGCGGACCTGCTGCAGGACGGCGGCGATCTTGCGCGCGTGTTCGCTGTCGCCTTCGAGCTCGGCGATCAGGCCGCCGGTCTCGTCGCTGTACAGGGAGGTGTTGTAGGTGGCGATCCGCAGCGGTGCGGAAGCGGGATCCGGCATGGCGGCGGTCTTGGCAGGGCTCTGTGCGCAGGCGCCGCAGAGCAGAGCCAGGACAAGGATAAGGGGATGGGCTTTCATCCGCCTATTTTGCACCCGTCACGGTGTCAGTGATGCGTCAGCGGCCGTCCAATTCGTCATCGAAGGCATGCCAGCGGCGGCCATCGTAGGCCTCCAGCGGGCGGAACCGGCGCTTGTAGTCCATCTTGCGGTGGTCGCGGATCCAGTAGCCCAGGTACAGGTGCGGCAGCTGTTCGCGCTGGGCCCAGGCGATCTGCTGCAGGATCGCGAAGGTGCCCAGCCCGCGATGGGCCTGCTCCGGGTCGAAGAAGGTGTAGACCGCCGAGAGTCCCTGCGGGGTGACATCGGTCACGGCCACCCCGAGCAGTGGGCCGCGATGGCCGTCCACTGTCGGGCCGCGCAGTTCGATGAAACGGCCCTGCGACCAGCGCCCGATCAGGAACTGGTCGAACTCGTGCGGGCCGTGTTCGTCCATGCCGCCCTGCGCGTGGCGATGGGTCAGGTAACGGTGATACAGCGCGAACTGCTCTTCGGTCTGTTCGGCGGCAACGATGCGCACTTCCAGATCCGCATTGCGGGCCAGGCAGCGGCGCTGGCTGCGGTCCGGTGCGAAGCGGGCCACGGGGATGCGCACGGCCACGCAGGCGTGGCAGTCGGCGCAGTGCGGGCGGTAGACCAGATCGCCGGAGCGGCGGAAGCCCCAGCCCAGTGCCATCGGGTACAGCGTGCCCAGGCGCGGATCGTTGGGATCGAGCACCAGATCGCGCGCGGCCCGCTCCGGCCAGTAGCCACAGGGGTGGTCGCCGGTCTGGAACAGTCGCAGCTCGTCGTCGCGGTCGCCGTGTATTGCCATGCCTACAGCATAGCCCCGTGCCGTCGCAGCCGCCGCGACTGTCTGCCACATGAACATGGCCGGCCGGGCTGTCAACGCCTCCCGCGTCCACGCGTTGTTACCGGTGTGGGTGCCACGCACCGCACGCAGTTTCCCTTACGAACCGGAGTTACCCATGCGCAACCGCAAATCCCTCCTGCTGCTGGCCCTGCTGCTGTCCACCGGTGCTGCCGGCCTGGCGGTCGCCGCCGATACCCCCGCCGCCGCCGACAAGCCTGCCCGCGCCAAGCTGGACACCAATGGCGACGGCTTCATCGACCGCACCGAAGCGGCCAAGTCGCCGCGTCTGGCTGCGCAGTTCGACACGCTGGATGCCAACAAGGACGGCAAGCTGTCCCGTGAGGAACTGCCGCGCTGGCACGGCAAGCGCCATGGCCGTGGCCCGGGTGGGCATGGCGACTGGATGACCAAGCTGGACACCAACAAGGACGGCCGCATCAGCCGCGAGGAGGCCAAGGCCGACCCGCGCCTGGCCGCGCGCTTCGATGAGATGGACGTCAACAAGGATGGCTATCTGGACAAGGCCGACCGCGAGCTGCGCATGAAGCAGCATCGTGATGCCTGGTTTGCCGCGGCCGATACCAACAAGGATGGCCAGCTGAGCAAGGCCGAGTTCGATGCTGCCAAGGGGCCGTTCGGTGGCCCGCGTGGCGATCATCGCGATGGCAAGCATCGCGACGGCAAGCCGCCGATGCCGCCGAAGGCACCGGCCGCGAAGTAAGCGGTACGCAGGCATTGCACAACGAAAGCGCCGGTCATCGACCGGCGCTTTTCTGCGTCAGATGCGGCCGTTCTTGTACATCGCCCAGACGATGGTGCCGACCACCAGCAGATTCATGACCCACAGTGCTTTGGGGCCGTACAACGACTGATATTTCCAGTTCGCCCCGGTGCGCCCGTGGCGGGCTGCATCGCGTGCGACCATCGGCGCCATGATCCGCTGCAGCGGAACCATGCACTGATAGTTGACGACACCCAGCCCGATCGCCAGCGCCACGACTGGCCAGTACCAGACAAGGGGCAGCAGGCCCAGCGCGAACACGCCCATGCAGACCAGCATCGCAGTGAAGGTGCTGTAGTGGACGAACCTGCGGATGGCGGCGCGCTCGCTTTCGTTCTCGGCATACGAGAGCAGATAACGGCCGCCCAGGTAGCTGCCCAGCACGCCGCCGACCATGCTGCCGATGATCGCGCCCCAGGCGAGATCCGGCGGCAACACGTTTGTCTGGCTGGCCGCGGCCGTCAATGACCCCATTGCGGCACCGCCGGAGACACTGGCACCACCCAGACCGAGCTTGCCGGTGCCCAGCCCAGTGCCCAGCAGGATTGCAGCACTGGCCGTGCCCGGGGAGGCGACCAGCACCATCGAGACGACGGTCGTGGCAAATGCCGCGCTCGGCGCGCTGCTGCGTGCGAAATCACCGAAGCGACGCAGCATCTCCTCGCGCACGGTGGCGCGGGCACGCGACAGGCGCTTGCGCACCGCGGCATCACTGAGGCCAAGCAGATCGGCGACCTGCTGCGAGCTCTGGCCTTCGCGGTAATAAAGCAGCAGGGTTTCGCGACTGTCTTCCGGCAGCGCCGAGATGATGTCTTCGGCGGCCAGTTCTTCTTCCACCCGCTGCAGATGATCGGGCGCACTCGGGCTGGGATCGGCCGCCATGTTGATCGCGATCTCCGCCGCTTCGCCGGAGAGCGGCCGGCCACGGTTGGCACGCAGCCAGTCACGGGCGAGGTTGCGGGTGATCTGGCGCAGCCAGGGCAGGAAGCTGGCGTGGTTGTGCAGCTGATTGAGCTGCTGCCAGGCCTTGATGAAAGCTTCCTGTGCGATGTCCTCGCTGGCGTGCACGTCACGGGTGATCGCCAGCGCGATCGCAGTGACCGTGTTCTGGCAGGCCAGCACGATGCGCCCGTAGGACCGCTGGCAGCCGCCCGCAGCTGCGGGCAGCTCGCGATCAAGCGTAGTGGTCAGCGGATGCGTCATGGCACGTTCCCCGGCGGTGATCCGAGTATGACGATGCCTCAACCGGAATGTGACCGGGTAGCCGGCCAGCGGCCGGCACTATCCATTACTCGGTGGGCTGGATCCGGACCCGCACTTCCTCTTCTTCCGGTGGGGTGGCCGCCGGTGCGGCCGGCGACGCGGCCGGCTGTACCGCCGGGGCCGTCGCTGGCGCCACGGTGGGGGCGCCGCGGTGGCGCATGACCACCACCATCGCCACGGCGGCAATCACCAGCAGCAGGCCGATGCGGATGCGCCAGGCCCAGTTGCGCGGTGCATCGTTCTGGGCGACCTCATCGCGGAACGCGAACTGCGCGGTCGGGTGATCGCGCCGGGTGGTTTCCAGCAGGCGCGCATCGCGCAGGATCTCGCGGGCGCGCGGCTGGTCGTCGGCGTGCACCACCCACAGGGTCGGGTGTGTGGTGGCCTTTTCCTTGTCCAGATAGCTGAACTGGCTGCCGCGCTTGCTGTGGTACGAGCGCCCGTTGGTGATGCGCACTTCGATGCCGGCGTCGCGCAGCAGCTGGGCCACGCCTTCCACGGTCTCGACGCGCTGACTGTTGAAAATCTGTCTCATGTCAGTCCTTGGCCGGCACGGCGGCGGCTGCGGCACTGTCATCGACCACGCGGATCAGGCCTTCCTGCGCGGTGCTGGCGACCAGGATGCCGTTGCGGGTGAAGAACTGGCCACGCGCCAGGCCGCGCGAATCCTGCGCGCTGGGGCTGTCCAGCGAGTACAGCAGCCAGTCGTCTGCGCGGAACGGGCGGTGGAACCAGATCGCATGGTCCAGCGAGGCCATCTGCACATGCGGCTGGTAGTAGCTGATGCCGTGCGGGAAGGTCGCGGTGCCGAGCAGGTGGAAATCCGAGGCGTAGGCGAGCAGCGCCTGATGCAGCTCGGGCGCATCGCCGACGGTCTCGTTCAGGCGCAGCCAGACCTGGTGGTACGGCGGGCGCTTGGGAGGATTGAGTTCGTCACGCGGGTACACATGGCGGAACTCGAACGGGCCGCCGCGTGAGAGCCAGCGCTGCACCTTGATCGGCAGGCGATCCAGGACGGCCTGCGGCAACGGCTGGTTCGGCTCGATGTCTTCGGGCTGCGGCACTTCCGGCATCTTGTGCTGGTGTTCGGCGCCCGTCTCGGCCTGCTGGAACGAAGCGGCGCAGAAGAAGATCACTTTGCCGTGCTGGATCGCGGTGACCCGGCGCACGGAGAAGCTGCCGCCATCGCGGGTGCGATCCACGTCATAGACGATGGGATGGTCGATGTTACCGGCGCGCAGGAAGTAGGCGTGCAGCGAATGCACGTGACGGCCGTTCTCGACCGTCTTCTGGGCGGCCGACAGCGCCTGGCCCAGCACCTGGCCGCCAAAGACGTACTTGGTGCCGATATCGCGGCTCTGGCCGCGGAACAGATTGTCTTCCAGGCGTTCGAGCGAGAGCAGGTCGATCAGCTCGGAAACGACGGGTTCGTGCGTGGCGGACAAAGGCAGCAACCTGGGTTGGACTCCCGCCGATTATACGGGGTCCGGTAGTGCCGGCCGCTGGCCGGCTCCGCGTCGTGTCCAGGCG
>NZ_JBDJMW010000010.1:0-139036 GCF_039674145.1 Stenotrophomonas sp. TWI587
TGGTTGTCACCCTGATCAACCCGGTCGCCATGGATGAAGGCCTGCGCTTCGCGATCCGCGAAGGCGGCCGTACCGTCGGCGCCGGCGTGGTCTCCAAGATCATCGCGTAATCTGCTAGAATCTGCGCCCCGATGTTGCCTGGGTAGGGCATCGGGGCGTAACCAAACGGGAAAAGAGGCGCAGGATGCTCCTCGTGTTCCCCAGACCAGGAAGGGTCGCGCCATTCAGGCTTTGTCAATAGGTTTCCTGTTGACTGCCAACTTGTATGCGCGCTATACTTTTTGTCTGGGCAGATCGGGAGACCGGTCTGCCTCGATTTTTGAGGTCTATGGAAAGATCTTGTCGCCGCGCAGGAATGTGCGGCGTCTGCATTCAGGATATTCATGGGACAAGGCAACCCAGAGGCCTTGTCCGTCGCTCTTTTAACGAAGGAACCCACCGTCATGGCGGACCAAAAGATCCGGATTCGGCTGAAGGCGTTCGATCATCGTTTGATCGACCGTTCGGCCAGCGAGATCGTAGAAACGGCAAAGCGGACCGGCGCGCAAGTGCGTGGCCCGATCCCCCTGCCGACCAAGATCGAGCGTTACACCATTCTCGTCTCCCCGCACGTCGACAAAGACGCGCGTGACCAGTACGAGACCCGCACGCATAAGCGCGTGCTCGATATCGTTGACCCGAACGACAAGACCGTGGACGCGCTGATGAAGCTCGAACTGGCTGCCGGCGTCGACGTTCAGATCAAGCTGACCTGAGGACTACGACCATGACGAAGAAATATTCGTTGGGCTTCGTGGGCCGCAAGGCTGGCATGAGCCGCGTGTTCACCGAAGATGGCCAGGCCATCCCGGTAACCCTGATTGAAGCTACCCCGAACCGCATCGCGCAGATCAAGACCGTCGAAGCTGACGGCTACAGCGCCGTGCAGGTGACCGTCGGCGCGCGTCGCGCTGCCCTGGTCAACAAGCCGGAAGCCGGTCACTTCGCCAAGGCGAAGGTCGACGCGGGCCGTGGCCTGTGGGAATTCCGCGTTGAAGACGCGCAGCTCGGCGATTTCGCCGTCGGCGGCGAAGTCAAGGCGGACATCTTTGAAGTTGGCCAGAAGGTCGACGTCCAGGGTGTCACCAAGGGTAAGGGCTTCCAGGGCACCATCAAGCGCTACAACTTCCGTATGGGCGATGCAACCCACGGTAACTCGCTGTCGCATCGCGCGCCGGGTTCCTTGGGTCAGCGCCAGACCCCGGGTCGCGTTTTCCCGGGTAAGAAGATGTCCGGCCACATGGGTTCGGTGCAGCAGAGCACCCAGAACCTTGAAGTGGTGAAGGTCGATGTCGAGCGTGGTCTGATCGCGATCCGTGGTGCCGTTCCGGGCGCAGCGGGTGGTGACGTGATCGTTCGTCCGGCTAGCAAGGCATAAGGAGAGATGACGATGGAACTCGTTATCACGGGTAGCAACAACAAGGTCTCGGTCTCCGATGCCGTGTTCGGTCGCGATTTCAGCGAAGATCTGGTTCACCAGGTCGTCGTTGCTTACCGCAACGCCGGTCGCGCCGGCACCAAGGCACAGAAGACTCGCTCTGAAGTGGCTGGTACCACCAAGAAGTCGAAGAAGCAGAAGGGCGGCGGCGCGCGTCATGGCGCACTGACGGCTCCGATCTTCATCGGCGGCGGTGTCACCTTCGCGGCCAAGCCGCGCAGCTTCGAGCAGAAGGTCAACCGTAAGCAGTACCGTGCAGCCATGTGCGCGATCCTGTCCGAGCTGAACCGCCAGGGCCGTCTGACGATCGTGGAGTCCTTCGATGTCGAAGCGACCAACACCAAGTCGTTGATCGCCAAGCTGGCCGGCCTGGAAGTGGGCAAGCGTCCGCTGATCGTCACCGAAGATGCTTCCGAGCACCTGTACCTGTCGGCCCGCAACATTCCCTACGTGGAAGTGCGTGACGTGCAGGGTCTGGACCCGGTGTCGCTGGTCGGTGCCGACACGGTCGTCATCACCGCGGATGCGGTCAAGAAGGTCGAGGAGTGGCTGGCATGAGCAGCAACGAAAAAGTCTTCAGCGTGCTGCGCGCTCCGCGAGTCTCCGAAAAGACCGCGCGCCTGCAGGAACATTCCAACCAGTATGTCTTCGAAGTTTCGAACGAAGCCACCAAGGCCGATGTAAAGGCCGCGGTCGAGCAGCTGTTCGACGTCAAGGTCGAGTCGGTCAACGTGCTGAACGTGAAGGGCAAGAACAAGTCCTTCCGTAACCGCACCGGCCGCCGCGGCGATTGGCGCAAGGCGTACGTGCGTCTCGCCGATGGCCAGTCCATCGATGTAACGGCCAAGGCCTGAGGTCCATCCCATGCCATTGATGAAATTCAAACCCACTTCTCCCGGCCGCCGTTCGGCCGTGCGCGTGGTCACGCCCGATCTGCACAAAGGCGCGCCGCATGCTGCGCTGCTGGAGCCGCAGAGCAAGTCCGGTGGTCGTAACCACCACGGCCGCATCACTACCCGTCACGTGGGCGGTGGTCACAAGCAGCACTACCGTGTCATCGACTTCAAGCGCAACAAGGAAGGCATTCCGGCGCGCGTGGAACGCATCGAATACGATCCGAACCGCACCGCCCATATCGCCCTGCTGTGCTACGTCGACGGCGAACGCCGCTACATCATCGCACCGAAGGGCCTGAAGGCCGGTGACCAGGTGATCGCGGGTTCGGATGCGCCGATCAAGACCGGTAACACGCTGCCGCTGCGCAACATCCCGGTCGGTACCACTGTCCACGGCATCGAACTGAAGCCGGGCAAGGGTGCTCAGATCGCGCGTGCCGCCGGCGCTGCCGTGCAGCTCGTCGCTCGTGAAGGTATCTACGCCACCCTGCGCCTGCGCTCGGGTGAAATGCGTAAGGTGCCGGTCGAGTGCCGCGCCACCATCGGTGAAGTCGGTAACGACGAACACAACCTGGAAAAGCTGGGCAAGGCTGGCGCCAAGCGCTGGCGTGGTGTCCGCCCGACCGTTCGTGGTGCTGCCATGAACCCGGTTGACCATCCGCACGGCGGTGGTGAGGCGAAGGCCGGCCAGGGCAACCCGCATCCGGTCACCCCGTGGGGTGTCCCGACCAAGGGTTACAAGACGCGCAAGAACAAGCGCACCCAGCAATTCATCGTCCGCGATCGTAGGGGCTAATCGACCATGGCACGTTCACTCAAGAAGGGCCCGTTTGTCGATCACCACCTCATCAAGAAGGTGGAAGCCGCTGCGGGTAGCAAGAAGCCGATCAAAACCTGGTCGCGCCGTTCGATGATCCTGCCGGAAATGGTAGGCGTCACCATCGCCGTTCATAACGGTAAGAACCACGTTCCGGTGCTCGTCAACGAGAACATGGTCGGCCACAAGCTTGGCGAATTTGCCATCACCCGGACCTTCAAGGGTCACGGTGGTGACAAGAAGTCCGGCAAGTAAGGAGAGATGACAATGGAAGCGAAAGCAATCCTGCGCTCCGCGCGCATCTCTGCGCAGAAAGCCCGCCTGGTCGCTGACCAGGTGCGCGGCCTGCCGGCCGAGCGTGCGGTCAACCTGCTGAAGTTCTCGGACAAGAAGGCTGCCCACCTGATCAAGAAGGTGGTGGAGTCGGCTATTGCAAATGCCGAGAACAACCAGGGCGCCGACGTCGACGAGCTGAAGGTACAGACCATCATGGTAGATGAAGGTCCGACCCTGAAGCGTTTCATGGCGCGGGCGAAAGGCCGCGGCACCCGCATCCTCAAGCGCACCAGCCACATCACTGTGGTTGTGGGCGCCGGCAAGTAAGCGGAAAGGAAAACACCATGGGTCATAAAGTTCATCCGATTGGTATCCGCCTCGGCATTTCCAAGGACTGGAACTCCAAGTGGTACGCCAACAAGGCCGAGTTCGCTGGTTATCTGGCAGCCGACCTGAAGGTGCGGGACATGCTGCGCAAGAAGCTTGCGCAGGCCGGCATCAGCAAGATCCTGATCGAGCGTCCGGCAAAGACCGCTCGCGTGACGATCCACACCGCCCGTCCGGGCGTGGTGATCGGCAAGCGCGGTGAGGACATCGAGAAGCTGCGCAAGGAAGTGAGCGAAATGATGGGCGTCCCGGCGCACATCAACGTCACCGAAGTGCGTAAACCCGAGCTGGACGCACAGCTGGTTGCCGAGTCGATCGCGCAGCAGCTGGAGCGTCGCATCATGTTCCGCCGCGCGATGAAGCGTTCGGTCGGCAACGCGATGCGCCTCGGTGCCCTGGGCATCAAGGTCAACGTCGGTGGCCGCTTGAACGGCGCGGAAATCGCCCGTTCGGAGTGGTACCGCGAAGGCCGCGTGCCGCTGCATACGCTGCGTGCCGACATCGACTATGGTTTCGCTGAAGCCAAGACGACCTACGGCATCATCGGCATCAAGGTCTGGATCTACAAGGGCGAAGTCTTCGATTTCTCCCAGGTTGGCCAGGAAAAGCAGGACGACTCCCCGCGCAACGATCGTAACGATCGCGGCGACCGCGGTGACCGTCCGTCGCGCCCGGCTCGTGAAGCGAGGTAACGACAATGTTGCAACCCAAGCGAACCAAATACCGCAAGGTACACAAGGGCCGTAACGATGGTCTGAGCTGGAGCGGCAACGCTGTCAGCTTCGGCGAATACGGCCTGAAGGCAACCGCTCATGGTCAGCTGACCGCGCGTCAGATCGAAGCGGCCCGCCGCTCGATCAGCCGCTACGTCAAGCGCGGCGGCAAGATGTGGATCCGAGTGTTCCCCGACAAGCCGATCACCAAGAAGCCCATCGAAGTCCGAATGGGTTCTGGTAAGGGCAACGTGGAGTACTGGGTAGCCCAGATCCAGCCCGGCCGCATGATCTATGAAATCGAAGGCGTCGCAGAAGACGTGGCACGTGAGGCGTTCCGCCTGGCTGCCGCCAAGCTCTCCGTGACCACCACTTTCGTGACCCGGACGGTGCTCTGATGGATATCAAACAACTTCGCGAAAAGTCGGCTGACGACCTGAAGAGCCACCTGATCGACCTGCGTAAGGAGCAGTTCTCGCTCCGTATGCAGCAGGTCACTGGCCAGCTGCCGAAGACCCACGAAACCCGCCGGGTTCGCCGCGAGATCGCTCGCGTCAAGACCCTGCTCGGCAGCACCAAGTAAGGATGGCCGCGATGAGCGATAACAACGACAGCAAGACGCTGCGCACGGTCGAAGGCCGTGTCGTCAGCAACAAGATGGACAAGACGGTCACCGTGTTGGTGGAGCGCCTGGTCAAGCACGCCCTGTACGGCAAGTACATCAAGCGTTCGACCAAGCTGCACGCACACGACGCCGACAACACCTGCAACGAAGGTGATGTCGTTCGTGTGACCGAGATTGCTCCGATGTCCAAGACCAAGAACTGGCGCGTGGTGGAAGTCATCACGCGTGCGGTTCAATAAGGAGATCTGACTCATGATCCAGATGCAGAGCTACCTCGAAGTCGCGGACAATTCCGGTGCCAAGGAAGTGATGTGCATCAAGGTGCTCGGCGGCTCCAAGCGCCGCTACGCGCACATTGGCGACATCATCAAGGTCACCGTGAAGGATGCAATCCCGCGCGGCAAGGTCAAGAAGGGTGAAGTGTTCGACGCCGTCGTGGTGCGTACCCGCAAGGGTGTGCGTCGCGCCGACGGTTCGCTGATCCGTTTCGATGCCAACGCCGCGGTCCTGCTCAACAACAAGCAAGAGCCGATCGGTACCCGCATCTTCGGACCGGTGACGCGTGAACTTCGTTCCGAGAAGTTCATGAAGATCGTCTCGCTCGCTCCCGAAGTGCTGTGAGCGACAGGAGATAATCATGGCTAACCGTATCAAGAAGGGCGACCAGGTTGTCGTCAACACCGGCAAGGACAAGGGCAAGCAGGGCGAAGTCGTCCGCGTCGACGGCGATCGTGTGATCGTCGCCAACGTGAACATCGTCAAGCGCCACACCAAGCCGAACCCGCAGGCAGGCGTTGCCGGCGGCGTGGTCGAGCGTGAAGCGTCGATCCATATCTCCAACGTGAATGTGCTGAACCCGGCTTCGGGCAAGGGCGAGCGCGTTGGCTTCAAGGTGCTGGAGGATGGACGCAAACTGCGTGTGTTCCGCTCCAGCGGTGAGGCGCTCGACGCCTGAGGAATGAGCAGATGAATTCCCGTCTCGAAAAGTTTTACAAGGAAGAAGTGGTGCCGGCGCTGATGAAGCAGTTCGGCTACACCAATCCGATGCAGGTTCCGAAGCTGGTCAAGGTCACCCTGAACATGGGTGTCGGCGAAGCAGCCACGAACAAGAAGATCCTGGAAAATGCCGTCGCCGATATGGCCAAGGTCTCCGGTCAGAAGCCGATCGTGACCAAGTCCCGCGTCTCGGTGGCATCGTTCAAGATCCGCGATGGTTGGCCGATCGGCTGCAAGACCACGCTGCGTCGTGAAAAGATGTACGAGTTCATGGACCGTCTGATCAACATCTCGTTGCCGCGCGTGCGCGACTTCCGTGGTGTCTCGGGTCGTTCCTTCGACGGTCGTGGCAACTTCAACATGGGTGTGAAGGAACAGATCATCTTCCCGGAAATCGACTTCGACGCTGTCGACGCGATCCGCGGCATGGATATCGCCATCACCACCACCGCCAAGACCGATGCGGAAGCGAAGGCGCTGCTCGCAGCGTTCAAGTTCCCGTTCCGTAACTGATACGTCGAGGAATCCGAAATGGCAAAGACCTCCATGGTCAACCGCGACCTCAAGCGTGCGAAGCTGGCCGTCAAGTACGCCGGCAAGCGTGAAGAGCTGAAGAAGATCATCTCCAGCACGACCGCGTCGTACGACGAAAAGGCCGAGGCCGTCATCAAGCTGCAGAAGCTGCCGCGCGACTCGTCGCCGAGCCGTCACCGCAACCGTTGCGAGCTCTCGGGCCGCCCGCGTGGCGTGTACAGCAAGTTCGGCCTGGGCCGTAACAAGCTGCGTGAAGCCACCATGCGTGGTGACGTGCCGGGCCTGCGCAAGGCCAGCTGGTAAGGGATTCGTCCCTTCAACTGCCCGGTGCCTTCGCGGTGCAGGGCAGGGGGGAGGAGCCGGTTTCCCGGCTCTGATCCCGGATTAAGGGAGCCCGACGCAAGTCGGGCTCTTTTTGCCGTATACTCCCGCGTCTTGCTCGCCCGCAAGGCGTGAGCAGTGTGTGAAGACGGGCCCTGGCCCATTCCAGGTAGACACAAGATTTTCGCGAAAGCGGATATCGGTGCACTCAAAGGTATCGACTATGAGCATGACTGATCCCATCGCCGACCTGCTGGTACGCATCAAGAATGCGGCCGCGGTTGGCAAGCAGACGGTGAAAGCACCGTCCTCCAAGATCAAGGTGGCAATCGCAGAGGTGTTGAAGGCCGAAGGCTACATCACCGATCTGCGCGTGACCAAGATCGAGAACAACAAGGCCGAGCTTGAAATCGTCCTGAAGTATTTCGAGGGCAAGCCGGTCATCGAGACCCTGAAGCGCTTCTCGCGTTCGGGTCTGCGCCAGTACCGTGGCAAGTCCGAGCTGCCGAAGGTCCTCAACGGCCTGGGTATCTCCATCATCTCCACCTCCAAGGGCATCATGACTGATGCGCAGGCGCGCCAGTTGGGCGTCGGCGGCGAAGTCCTGTGCTTCGTGGCCTAAGGCGAGAAGGAACCAACTATGTCCCGCGTAGCCAAGAAGCCAGTCAACCTGCCCAAGGGCGTTGAACTGAACATCCAGCCGGAATCCGTCAGCGTGAAGGGCCCGAAGGGCACCCTGTCGCTTGTCAAGGTTGCTGGCGTTGAAATCACTGTCGACAACGGCGTTGCCACCCTGGCCGCCAACGATGCCTCGCTGGTCGCCCTCACCGGCACCGTGCGTGCCATCCTGGCCAACATGGTCAAGGGCGTCACCGAAGGCTTCGAGCGCAAGCTTGAGCTGGTCGGCGTCGGTTACCGTGCCGCCATGCAGGGCAAGGATCTGAACCTGTCGCTCGGGTTCTCGCATCCGGTCCTGTTCGTGGCGCCGGAAGGCATCACCATCTCGACCCCGACCCAGACCGAAGTGCTGGTCCAGGGCACCGACAAGCAGCGCGTTGGCGAAGTTGCCGCCAAGATCCGTGGCTTCCGTCCGCCGGAGCCCTACAAGGGCAAGGGTGTGAAGTACGCCGGCGAAGTCATCATTCGTAAGGAAGCCAAGAAGGCCTAATTCAGGCCCTCAGCTTTCCAAGGAAAAAGATCATGAACAAGAACATCGCTCGTCTGCGTCGTGCCAAGTCGACCCGTGCACACATCCGTGTGCTCGGCGTGCCGCGCCTGTCGGTGCTGCGCACCGGCCAGCACCTGTACGCCCAGGTCTTCACCGCCGATGGCTCCAAGGTGCTGGCGTCGGCCAACACCACCCAGGCCGACGTCAAGGAAGGCCTGAAGAACGGCAAGAACAGCGACGCCGCCACCAAGGTCGGCAAGCTGGTCGCCGAGCGCGCCAAGGCTGCGGGCATCGAGAAGGTCGCTTTCGACCGCTCGGGCTACCGCTACCACGGCCGCATCAAGGCTCTGGCTGATGCAGCCCGCGAAGGCGGCCTGCAGTTCTAAGGGATAAGGAAGCGGGGCTGGTCCCCGCTTCCGCCTGCCTGCCGGCGCGGGTTGCGCCGGGCGACGTCCTTCTTCTGCAGGGGCGCTCGAATCACCGCTCCATCTCACAGCTATAAGCGGCCCTGAGCCGTACATACTCAATCAATCAAGGAATCAACATGGCAGAAGAACGTCAGCAGCGGGGTCGCGATCGCGATCGCCGCGAAGAGAAAGTCGACGACGGCATGATCGAGAAGCTGGTCGCGGTCAACCGCGTCAGCAAGACCGTCAAGGGCGGTCGTCAGTTCACCTTCACCGCACTGACCGTGGTCGGTGACGGCGCAGGCAAGGTCGGTTTCGGTTACGGCAAGGCGCGTGAAGTGCCGGTCGCCATCCAGAAGTCGATGGAGCAGGCTCGCAAGAACCTGGCCAATGTCGATCTGAACAACGGCACGTTGTGGCACCCGGTGAAGTCCGGCCACGGCGCAGCTCGCGTGTTCATGATGCCGGCCTCCGAAGGTACCGGTGTGATCGCCGGTGGTGCCATGCGCGCCGTCCTGGAAGCCGTTGGCGTCAAGAACGTGCTGGCCAAGGCGGTCGGTTCGCGTAACCCGATCAACCTGGTTCGCGCCACGCTGAAGGGTCTGAGCGAAATGCAGTCGCCGGCCCGCATCGCGGCCAAGCGCGGCAAGAAGGTGGAGGATCTCAACCATGGCTAATGAAACCGTCAAGACCGTCAAGGTCCGCCTGGTGGCTGGCCTGCGTGGCACCCAGTCGCGTCACCGCCTGTCGGTGCGTGCCCTGGGCCTGAACAAGCTCAACGATGTGCGTGAACTGAAGGACAGCCCGCAGGTTCGCGGTCTGATCAACAAGGTCCACTACCTCGTCAAGGTTGAGGAATAATCCAATGACCATGCATCTGAATGAATTGAGCCCGGCACCGGGCGCTCGTAAAGAGCGTACCCGCGTCGGTCGTGGTATCGGCTCCGGCCTGGGCAAGACCTGCGGCCGCGGCCACAAGGGTTCGTTCGCCCGTAAGGGTGGCGGCAAGATCAAGGCAGGCTTCGAAGGCGGCCAGACCCCCATGCAGCGTCGTCTGCCGAAGGTCGGTTTCCGTTCCAAGATTGCCAAGGACACCGCTGAAGTGCTGTCCTACCAGCTTGAGCGTCTGGAAGCTGGCGAGATCGACTTCGCCGCGCTGCGCGCTGCCAAGCTGGTCCCGAGCACTGCCAAGCGTGCCAAGATCGTCATGAAGGGTGACCTGACCAAGGCCTTCACCCTGAAGGGCGTCGCTGCAACGGCCAGTGCCAAGGCCGCGATCGAAGCTGCCGGCGGCAGCGTACAGGAGTAAGACATGGCGCAAGCTGGCATTGGTAACCTCGGCGGCGGGCTCGGCAAGTTCACGGAACTCCGCCAGCGACTGCTGTTCGTCATCGGGGCATTGATCGTCTACCGCATCGGCTGTTATGTGCCGGTGCCTGGGGTCAATCCCGATGCCATGCTTGCGCTCATGCAGGCGCAGGGCGGCGGCATCGTGGACATGTTCAACATGTTCTCGGGCGGCGCCCTGCACCGTTTCAGCATTTTCGCGCTGAACGTGATGCCGTACATCTCGGCATCCATCGTGATGCAGCTGGCGGTCCACATCTTCCCGGCATTGAAGTCGATGCAGAAGGAAGGTGAGTCGGGTCGTCGCAAGATCACCCAATATTCCCGCATCGGCGCCGTGTTGCTGGCGGTGGTGCAGGGCGGCAGCATCGCGCTGGCGCTGCAGAACCAGGTCTCCCCGGGCGGTGCTCCGGTCGTCTACGCGCCGGGCATGGGCTTCGTGCTCACCGCCATCGTCGCGCTGACCGCCGGTACCATCTTCCTGATGTGGGTCGGTGAGCAGGTCACCGAGCGCGGCATCGGCAACGGTGTGTCGCTGATCATCTTCGCCGGCATCGTGGCCGGTCTGCCGGGCGCGGTCATCCACACCGTGGAAGCCTACCGCGACGGCAACATGAGCTTCATCGCCCTGCTGCTGATCGTGCTGGTGGTGCTGGCCTTCACCTACTTCGTGGTGTTCGTCGAGCGCGGCCAACGCCGCATCACGGTGAACTACGCACGTCGCCAGGGTGGCCGCAACGCGTACATGAACCAGACCTCGTTCCTGCCGCTGAAGCTGAACATGGCGGGCGTGATCCCGGCCATCTTCGCCTCGAGCATCCTGGCATTCCCGACGACGCTGGCCATGTGGTCCGGCCAGGCCAGTTCGGCCACGTGGCTGCAGAAGGTCGCCAACGCCCTCGGGCCGGGCGAGCCCCTGCACATGATCGTGTTCGCCGCGCTGATCAGTGGTTTTGCGTTCTTCTACACCGCGCTGGTGTTCAACTCGCAGGAAACGGCCGACAACCTCAAGAAGTCGGGCGCGCTGATTCCGGGCATCCGTCCGGGCAAGGCCACCGCCGACTACGTGGATGCCGTGCTGACCCGTCTGACCGCCGCCGGCTCGCTGTACCTGGTGATCGTCTGTCTGCTGCCGGAAATCCTGCGCACCCAGCTCGGCGCCTCGTTCTACTTCGGCGGCACCTCGCTGCTGATCGTGGTGGTGGTGGTGATGGACTTCATTGCCCAGATCCAGGCGCACCTGATGTCGCACCAGTATGAGAGCCTGTTGAAGAAGGCCAACCTGAAGGGCGGCAACCGCGGCGGTTTTGCCCGCGGCTGATTGACCTGTTACACTAGTCTTCTTGTTGCGAAGGCCCTCCGGTTCCCGGACTGGCCTTCCAAATCGAAGGGCGGCCCCTGCAGCGGTTTCGGGTGGGGGTGTGATGTGGTGGTCCTGCGCGGGAGTAGCGCGGGCGGCGGCGAGGGCAACCTCTGCAGTCAACGACATCCGGCGCCGGAGCATGGGCACACTCCCCACGCCGGGTCCATGGAACCTCTTGGTTCCACGGGCTTCCAAGTAAACCGAGACCTTGATAGAATCGCTAGTTCACTTTTTTGATCCATCCTGCCGGATTGGCGCGCCCATGGTGCGCTGTCGGCCATCACTCAGCTGGAGAACCGCGTCATGGCGCGTATTGCAGGCGTCAACCTGCCAGCCCAGAAGCACGTCTGGGTCGGGTTGCAAAGCATTTACGGCATCGGCCGTACCCGTTCGAAGAAGGTCTGCGACGCCGCAGGCGTGACCTCGACCACCAAGATCCGCGATCTGTCGGAGCCGGAAATCGAGCGTCTGCGTCTCGAAGTCGGCAAGTACATCGTGGAAGGCGATCTGCGCCGTGAAATCGGTATCGCGATCAAGCGCCTGATGGACCTGGGCTGCTACCGCGGTCTGCGTCACCGTCGCGGTCTGCCGCTTCGTGGCCAGCGCACCCGTACCAACGCCCGCACCCGCAAGGGCCCGCGCAAGGCGATCAGGAAGTAAGGGACCTAAGAAATGGCTAAGCCCGTCGCTAAGACCAAGAAGAAGATCAAGCGCGTCGTCACTGACGGCGTCGCCCACGTCCATGCTTCTTTCAACAACACCATCGTGACCATCACCGACCGTCAGGGCAACGCTCTGTCGTGGGCGACCTCCGGTGGCGCTGGCTTCCGCGGTTCGCGTAAGTCCACCCCGTTCGCTGCCCAGGTGGCTGCCGAGAAGGCCGGCCGTGCCGCGCTCGACTACGGCGTCAAGTCCCTGGAAGTCCGCATCAAGGGCCCGGGTCCGGGTCGTGAGTCGGCCGTGCGCTCGCTGAACAACGTGGGCTACAAGATCACCAACATCATCGACGTGACGCCAATCCCGCACAACGGGTGCCGTCCGCCGAAGAAGCGTCGCGTCTAAAGGAGCGATAAGAAATGGCTCGTTATATCGGTCCTACCTGTAAGCTCGCCCGCCGCGAAGGCGCCGACCTTTCCCTCAAGAGCCCGGCCCGTGCGCTGGACTCCAAGTGCAAGCTGGAGCAGAAGCCCGGCCAGCACGGCGCCACTGCCCGTAAGGGCAAGCTTTCCGACTACGCTACCCAGCTGCGTGAAAAGCAGAAGGTCAAGCGTATCTACGGTCTGCTGGAGCGTCAGTTCCGCAACTACTACAAGAAGGCCTCGACCAAGAAGGGCAACACCGGCGAGAACCTGCTGCAGTTGCTGGAAACCCGTCTTGACAACGTCGTTTACCGCATGGGCTTCGCAGTGACCCGTCCGGCTGCCCGTCAGCTGGTCTCGCACCGCGGTGTCACCGTGAACGGCAAGTCGGTCAACCTGGCTTCGTACCAGGTCAAGGCTGGCGACGCCGTCGCTCTGTCCGAGAAGGCTGCCAAGCAGCTGCGCGTTCAGGAAGCCCTGACCGTGTCCGCTACGCATGACCTGCGTCCGTCGTGGGTTGAAGTTGATTCCGGCAAGTTCGCCGGCATCTTCAAGGCCGTGCCGGATCGTTCGGACCTGCCTGCGGATATCAACGAAGCGCTGATCGTCGAGTTGTATTCGAAGTAATTCACATTGGAGAACCTCCGGGTCACACCGGAGGTTCGCAGGAGAACCCGCAACATGACGGTTACCGCCAACCAGGTTCTGCGTCCTCGCGGTCCGCAGATCGAACGCCTTACCGATACCCGCGCCAAGGTCGTCATCGAACCCTTGGAGCGTGGTTACGGGCATACGCTGGGCAACGCCCTGCGTCGCGTGCTGCTGTCGTCCATCCCGGGCTTCGCCATCACGGAAGTCGAAATCGATGGCGTACTGCACGAGTACACCACGCTCGAAGGCTTGCAGGAGGACGTGCTGGAAGTCCTGCTCAACCTGAAGGACGTGGCGATCCGTATGCATACCGGTGACAACGCTACGTTGTCGCTGTCCAAGCAGGGTCCGGGTGTTGTGACCGCTGCTGATATCAAGCTGGACCACAACGTCGAAGTCCTCAACAACGACCATATCATTTGCCACCTGACCAAGGACACGGCAATCAATATGCGTTTGAAGATCGAGCGTGGTTTCGGCTACCAGCCGGCCGCTGCTCGTCGTCGTCCGGATGAAGAAACCCGTGCCATCGGCCGTCTGGTTCTGGACGCCTCGTTCTCGCCGGTCCGTCGCGTCGCCTATTCGGTGGAAGCGGCCCGCGTTGAACAGCGTACCGATCTGGACAAGCTGGTGCTGGACATCGAAACCAACGGCACGATCGATGCCGAGGAAGCCGTGCGCACTGCCGCCGACATCCTCAGCGATCAGCTGTCGGTCTTCGGTGACTTCACCCACCGCGATCGCGGTGCGGCCAAGCCGGCCAACAACGGCGTGGATCCGGTGCTGCTGCGCCCGATCGACGATCTGGAACTGACCGTGCGTTCGGCCAACTGCCTGAAGGCAGAGAGCATCTATTACATCGGCGATCTGATCCAGAAGACCGAAGTGGAGCTGCTCAAGACCCCGAACCTCGGCAAGAAGTCGCTGACCGAGATCAAGGAAGTCCTCGCACAGCGCGGTCTTTCGCTCGGCATGAAGCTGGAGAACTGGCCGCCGGCCGGTGTCGCCCAGCACGGCATGCTCGGCTGATCCAGCGCTACGCAAGATGCTTGACCCCGCACCTTCTGGTGCGGGGGCTTTACCCGCAACACTCCGCACCGACAGGTCGATAGCCTGCGGTGACGGCCAGCCAGGATGGCTGGCACCGGACCATCCGCAGTCCAAGCAACAACGCCAGGATGGCGACAGCGCTACCCAACCGATCCAACATTCACTTCAGGAATCACCGTCATGCGTCATATGAAGTCCGGTCGTAAGTTCAACCGCACCAGCGCCCATCGCGAAGCAATGTTCAAGAACATGGCTGCGTCGCTGTTCAAGCACGAGCTGATCAAGACCACCCTGCCGAAGGCCAAGGAACTGCGCCGCGTTGCTGAGCCGCTGATCACCCTGGCCAAGGTTGATTCGGTTGCCAACCGTCGTCTGGCGTTCGCTCGCCTGCGTGACAACGAAGCCGTCGGCAATCTGTTCACCACCCTGGGCCCGCGTTACGCGAACCGTCCGGGCGGCTACCTGCGTCTGCTGAAGTGCGGTTTCCGCGCTGGCGACAATGCGCCGATGGCCTATGTGGAGCTGGTTGATCGTCCGGCTGCTGTGGCTGAAGCCGTCGAAGAGTAATCTTCGAGCTGCACCCGTTATTCGGTGAAGAACCCGGCCTTGTGCCGGGTTTTTCCGTTTCTGCAGGGTGATAACGGCAACGGCAACGGCAACGGCAAGAGCATGGCGCTGCGGGCGCGGCTGGGGCGTCGGCGCGGGTGGGTTGGCGGGACACGCCGTAAATCCGTCCATGGAGGCTCATGTCGCGCCATCCATGGCGCTCATGGTCCCGACAACCCACCCGCGCCGACGCCTGCACACTGGGTCGGCGCGCTTGGAGGAGAGCGGAGCCTGTGCGCCGCACAGGTAGAGCCGGCCGTTGGCCGGCTGCGTGGCGCGTGGTCGCTTCGCTAGGGTAGATTCCTGCGCCGACTGCACGGAACACGCTGTCCGGTCGGCTACGCCGATGGTCGGCAGGTGCGCATGGACGTTGGTGGTCGCGGCCCTGTTAATCTTGGCGCCTGGACTTTCACGAGTGTTGGCAATGAATCCATTGCGTTGGGGTTTCCGCGCCCAGTTCCTGTTGGGGTTTCTGGTCTGCGCGGTACTGCTGGGGTATGCGATCTTCCTGCAGTTGAAGATGGGGCTGGAGCCGTGTCCGTTGTGCATTTTCCAGCGGATTGCGTTCGCGGCGCTGGGGCTGCTCTTCCTGATCGGGGCGCTGCATGGCCCGCGGGATCCGGCCGGGCGCAAGACGTATGGGGTGCTGGCCTTCATCGCGGCCGCGGTCGGTATCGGCATTGCCGGTCGCCATGTGTATGTGCAGTTGCTGCCGCAGGACATGGGCTCGAGCTGTGGGCCGCCGCTGAGTTTCCTCAGTGAAACGATGGGACCGTTCGAGGTGTTCCGCACGGTGCTGACCGGTACCGGCAACTGCGGCAACATCGATTGGCAGTTCCTGGGGCTGACGATGCCGATGTGGAGCCTGGTGTGGTTCGCGGCGTTGGCGGTGTGGGCGCTGGTGACGGCGTTCCGGGCGCGTCGCCGCCACTGAGGCCTTTCCAACATCGGTTACCCGGCCCGGCCTGGCACGCGTTGCGCGGCCAGGCCGGGTGCTGCGATCAGCTGTGGAGGCTCCTGACCTGATTGGATGACAGGGCGTGCTGGCGCAGCTCAGAAGTCCTGCTGCAGGCTGAGGTAGGCGCCGCGGCGTGGACCCCATTGCGGGGCGAAGACGCCGATGCCGCCGCCGTCGCGCAGTTGATAGCTGCGGTCCAGTGCGTTGACCAGGGCCAGCTGTGCGTGCAGCGGGTGGCCGCTGTCGGCGTTGAAGTCATGGCCGGCGCTGAGGTTGAGCTGCAGATAGGCGGGGAGTTCGCCGCCATTGGGAACGCCATCGGCGTCCGAGCGCAGGCCGCTGCCGAAGACGTAGTCCGCACCCAGGCGGTTGTGGCCGGCGAAGGCGTAGCTGATGCCGCCCGACGAGGTCAGTTTCTGGTCGTGGTCCAGATGGATCCAGTTGTTCTGGACGTAGGCCAATGCCTCGGGGTCGAGGTTGTACTGGCCGGTGATGACCTGCTTGCCCATGGCCTTGTTGTAGGCGGCGTTGACGTAGGCGCTGAGTGGGCCGTTGCTGTAGTCGGCGCTGAACTCCACGCCGTGGATGTGGCCCAGGCGATAGTTGAAGGTGGAGTAGATGTAGGCGGCGCCGAACTGGCCTTCGTCCTGCAGGCGATCGACCTTGCGGTCGTAAGCGTCCAGGCCCAGGGTGAGGTGATCGCCCACTTGCTGGGAGACGCCGATGTCGTAGTAGTCGCTGCGCTCTGACAGCGGTGTGGTGCTGTCCCCGGCCGGCTGCTGGTTGGTGGTGCCGTCGTAGAGTGCGATGTCGCTGCTGGCCACCAGTTCGCTGGCCGGCGGGGTGAAGTAGCGCGAGTAGCCGGCGTGCACGGTGGTGCTGTCGCTGGCGTTCCAGACCACGCCCACGCGCGGGCTGAGCTGGCCCTCGGTGCCGCCGAACGCCTTGTAGCGGTCGCCGCGCAGGCCGTAGTTCACGGTCCAGTCGTCGCCCAGGCGCCATTCGTCCTGCAGATAGACCGCGGTGGTGGTGGCGTTGAAGGCGCTCGCCTCCGGAATGCGCAGCGGCGTGTTGCTGGCCTGCTGGCCGTCGGCGTCGACCGGGAACACCCAGGTGTCGCTGCCGGCGCGGGCGCGCTCGGCGTTGACGTACAGGCCGTAGCGCAGCGTGTGGTTCTCACCGATCGGGGTGGAGACATCGGCCTGCACGGTGTTGGCGCGGTTGCTGCGCTCCACCTGTGAGGCAACGCCGTTGAAGATCAGATCGCTGGGCAGGTCCGGGTTGAAGGACAGGTCGCTGTAGCGCTGCCCGGCCGAGACCTGGTAGGCGGTGTTGCCCAGCGCGCCCTGCAGCACCAGCATGCCGAAGCGGGTGGTCTCGCGCTGGGTTTCGTCCAGCGCGGCGGAGTCCGCAGTGACCGTATCCAGGTAGCCGAACTGCGGGGTCTGGCCGGGGTTGACCGGGATCTGGAAGCGGTTGTTGGAGAACCCGGCGAACAGGCTCAGGCGGGTGTCGTCGTTGACCAGGTAGGTCAGGTCGGCGAACGCCTTGCCCTGGTGGGTGTCATCGTGGTCCGGCTGGCGCGAGGCGGTGGGGTTTTCCATGCCGATCTGGTTCTGGTCATAGTTGCCGGTCAGATACCAGCTCCAGCGGCCCTGGCTGCCCCACCACGAGGCGTTGGGGTTGACCTTGCCGTAGGAGCCGGCGGTGAGCCCGGCGCTGCCGCCATTGCCCAGCTCGGCGCCGCTGCGGGTGGTGATGTCCACCACGGCCGCCGTGCGCTCGCCGAACTGTGCCGGCAGCGCACCGTCCATCAGGCGGATGCTCTTGATCGCGCGGGCATCCAGGGTCTGGCCGAAGCCGGAGATTGATTCGGGCAGCAGGACGCCGTTGAGTCGGTACTGGAGGTTGGCGTGGTCGCCGCGCACGTGCACGCCGCCGTAGGAATCCTGGACCACACCAGGCGCCTGCAGCAGCACCTGGTTCAACGGGGTGGAGGCGCCCAGTGGCAGGTTCTGGATGTCTTCGGCGGTGATCTGGTACTGGCTGCTGCCGATATCCGGCGACAGCGCATTGCGCGCCTGGTCGAGTTTGGCGCTGACCGTCACTGCGTCCAGATCGGTGACGGCAGGGTCGGCGGCGAGGGCGGGCAGGCCGGTCAGGGCCAGGGAAACAGCAATACCGGTAGCAAGCAGGGAGGGCTTCATGAGGATGGCTTGGCTGGGCAATGGGAGGAGGGGCCGGCCTGGCAAGTGTTACTCCGTAACAAATCATGCGCCTCTCCCCGGGCGCTGGACCATGCGCGATCTGGCCAATCGAAGGGGGCTTTCTGCTCCGTTCAGTCTTGTGGCATGTGACCGCCCCTTTGCGCCGGGGGCGCGCTCTGCGACCATGACCGGCCCCACACCCCGGAAGTCCGTGATGAGCCTGTCCGCCCCGCCTGTAGCCGATCCCGCCGCGACCGCTGTCGACGCCTGGTCGCCGGAGAGCTGGCGTGGCAAGCCGGCGCTGCAGATGCCCACCTATCCGGACCCGCTGGCGCTGGATGCCGCGTTGCACGAGCTCAAGCGGCTGCCGCCGCTGGTCACCTCCTGGGAGATCCTGGCGCTCAAGCAGCAGCTGGCCGATGCCCAGGAAGGCAAGCGCTTCCTGCTGCAGGGCGGTGACTGCGCGGAGAACTTCAGCGACTGCGAATCCACCACCATCTCCAATCGGCTCAAGGTGCTGCTGCAGATGAGCCTGGTGATGGTGCATGGCATGCGCAAACCGGTGATCCGGGTCGGTCGCTTCGCCGGGCAGTACGCCAAGCCGCGCTCGGCCGATACCGAAACCCGCGACGGCGTGACCCTGCCCAGCTACCGCGGCGATGTGATCAATGCGCCGGAGTTCACCGAGGCCGCCCGCCTGCCGGACCCGCGCCGGATGCTGCAGGCGCATGCGCACTCGGCGATGACGATGAACTTCGTGCGGGCGCTGATCGATGGTGGCTTCGCCGATCTGCACCACCCCGAATACTGGAACCTGGAGTGGGTGCGGCACTCGCCGCTGGCCACCGATTACCAGAAGATGGTGTCCTCGATCGGCGATGCGGTGCGTTTCATGGAAACGCTGTCCGGCACGCAGGTGTACAACCTCAACCGGATCGATTTCTATACCTCGCACGAAGCGCTGCTGCTGCCCTACGAGCAGTCGCTGACCCGCCAGGTGCCGCGCCAGCAGGGCTGGTTGAACCTGAGCACGCATTACCCGTGGATCGGCATGCGCACCGCGGCACTGGATGGGGCGCACGTGGAGTACCTGCGTGGCGTGCGCAACCCGATCGCGATCAAGGTGGGCCCGTCGGTGCAGCCGGACCAGCTGCTGCGGCTGATCGATGTGCTCAACCCCGATGACGAGCCCGGCCGCCTGAGCTTCATTCACCGCATGGGCGCGGCGCAGATCGCCGAGAAGCTGCCGCCGCTGTTGAACGCGGTCAAGCGCGATGGCCGGCGCGTGCTGTGGGTGTGCGATGCGATGCACGGCAACACCGAGAGCACCAGCAACGGCTACAAGACGCGGCGTTTCGACAACGTGCGTGGCGAGGTCGAGCTGTCCTTCGACCTGCACGCTGCGGCCGGCACGCGCCTGGGTGGCGTGCACCTGGAGCTGACCGGTGAGGACGTGACCGAATGCACCGGCGGTGCGCGTGAGCTGACCGAGCGTGATCTGGAACGCGCCTACCGCTCTTCGGTGGATCCGCGCCTGAACTACGAGCAGTCGCTGGAAATCGCGATGGCGATCGTGCGCAAGCAGGCGCACTACGCCGACTGATACCGGTGCGTGTCCTCGACACGCACCTTACATTCGCCTGACACGCTGGTCATGGCGGCACCGGCATGCTGTGGACTTCCTTGCGAAGAACACAGGAGCGTGCAGTGACCGTGGACTGGCAGCAGGCAGCACTGTATCTATGGCCGATCTCGATCGCCCTGGCGATCGGGATCAGTGGCTGGTGGTTGTTGATGGCGTTGACGCGCCGGTTGAAAGACCGCGACTACCGCCGCGCCCGCATCGCGCGCGTGATCAGCAGACCGTTGGCCTTCGCCTTGCCGCTGTTGCTGTTGATTCCCGCACTGGAAGCGACGCCCCTGCAGGAGCACCGGCTTGAGCAGGTACTGCGGCTGCTGCACATCGGCGTGACCGGCTGTGTCATCTGGCTGCTGGTACGCGCCGTGGCTGCGGGCGAGCAGGCGATCCTGCGCGACCACCCGATGGAGGTGGCCGACAACCTCGAAGCACGCCGCATCCAGACCCAGACGCGCGTGCTGAGCCGCGTGCTGATGGGCGCGATCATCCTGGTGGGCGTCTCGCTGATCCTGCTGACCTTCCCGATGGTGCGCCAGATCGGCACGGCGCTGCTGGCCTCGGCCGGGATCATCGGGCTGGTCGCCGGTATCGCGGCCAAGCCCGTCTTCGGCAACCTGATCGCCGGCCTGCAGATCGCGCTGACACAGCCGATCCGGCTGGACGATGTGGTGATCGTCGAGGGCGAGTGGGGCCGTGTGGAAGAGATCAACAGCAGCTACGTGGTGGTGCGGATCTGGGATGCGCGACGCATGGTGGTGCCGCTGACTTGGTTCATCGAACACCCGTTCCAGAACTGGACCCGGCGCAGCGCCGATCTGCTTGGCACGGCCTTCCTGTGGCTGGATTACACCGCGCCGATTCCAGCCATCCGCGCCGAGCTGGAACGCATCTGCAAGGGCGAGGCGCTGTGGGATGGGCAGGTCTGCGTGACCCAGGTGACCGAGACCAGTGAGCACACGCTGCAGGTGCGTCTGCTGGTGAGTGCGCGCAATTCCGGCGATGCGTTCGATCTGCGCTGCATCGTGCGCGAGCGCATGCTCGACTTCCTGGCGCGCGAACATCCGCAGGCGCTGCCGCGTACCCGTGCCGAACTCAATCAGGAATCCGCGCCGACGCGCCGCGCGCGTTCGCAGCCGGCCGAGGATGTTCGCTCGCCCGGTGCCGAGGATGGTGAGCCGGCGATCCTGCCCGACCCGGGTGACGCATCCCGATAGTGCCGGCCAGCGGCCGGCACTACGGCGGGGCGCTGTTCGTCAGCAGGGTCTCGGTCTGGAACCGCGGCGGCCGACGCGCGCGGGTGCGCTGCTCGTAGGCGTAGCCCAGCTCGATCAACCGCGGCTCGCTCCATGCGGTGCCCATGAACAGCAGCCCCAGCGGCAGCCCGTTCACGTGCGCCATCGGCACGGTCAGGCTCGGGTAGCCGGCCACCGCGGCGGCGCTGTAACTCTCACCGGGGAAGTCATCGCCGCGGCCGGGCCGGATCGGCCAGGCCACCCCGGTGGTCGGCGCCACCAGCGCATCCAGGTTCTGCTCGCGCAGCACCGCATCGATGCCTTCGGGGCCGGCCAGGCGGCGCGCGTCACTGCGCGCGCGGATGTACTCGGGGCTTCCCAGGCCGCCCATCGTGGCGGCCGTGTCCATCAAGTCCTGATCGAACAGCGCCAGCTCCTTGCCCGCATGCTGCCGGTTCCATGCAATGACGTCGTCCAGTGAACGCACCGGCGCCCGGTAGGTCGTGAAGTATCGCTGCAGGCCGGCCTTGAACTCGTGCATCAGCACGATGCGTTCGGCCTCTTGCCACTGGCCCTGGGTGGGCAGCTGCACCGGCACCACGGTGGCGCCGGCATCGCGCAGCACGGCCACGGCATGCTGCAGGGCAGGCGCGATGCCCGGCTTCTGCATCAGGTCGCCATACAGCACACCGATCCGCGCACCGCGCAGGCCATCGGCGTTCAAGCGTGAGGTGTAGTCGTAGACCGCGCGCCCGGGCATGGTCGCGGTGGCCGGGTCGGCCTCGTCACGGCCGGCCATGGCGGTCAGCAGGGCGGCCGCATCGGCCACGCTGCGCGTCATCGGGCCGGCCGTGTCCTGGCTGAAGGAGATCGGGATGATGCCTTCGCGGCTGACCAGTCCCACGGTCGGCTTCAATCCGACCACGCCGTTGACCGCGGCCGGGCAGACGATGCTGCCATCGGTTTCGGTGCCGATCGCAGCCACCGCGAGGTTGGCCGAGACCGCCACCGCGCTGCCGCTGCTGGAGCCGCACGGATTGTGGCTGAGCCGGTAGGGATTGCGGGTCTGGCCGCCCCGGGCGCTCCATCCGGAGATCGATTGGCTGGAGCGGAAGTTGGCCCATTCGCTGAGGTTGGTCTTGCCCAGGATCAGCGCACCGGCCGCGCGCAGGCGCTGGACCAGGAAGGCATCGTCCGGGCGGAACCCTTCCAGGGCCAGTGAGCCGGCCGTAGTGCTCATCGGGCTGGCGCCGATGTTGTCTTTGAGCAGCAGCGGGATGCCATGCAGCGGGCCGCGCAGCTGCCCTTGGCGGCGCTCGGCGTCCAGCTGTGTGGCTTCGCGCAGCGCATCGGGATTGAGCTCGATCACCGCACGCAGGCGCGGGCCGGCCCGGTCAAGGCGGGCGATGCGGTCCAGGTAGGCGCGGGTCAAGGTGACGCTGTCCAGTTCTCCGCTGGCCATCCGCGACTGCAGATCAGCGAAGTCAGCTTCGGCGTAGGCGAACGGAAGCGCGGCGACCGGTGAGGGCGCAGGCGTGGGCGACTCGCGGGCATGCAGGGGCGCCGGGCCCGGGCTGCAGCCGGCCAGTGCGATGAGCATCAGTGACGTCAGTGTCAGGCGCATGCCTGTTCCCCCGAACCGGCCGACAGGCTAACCAGCACAGGCGGCGCTTGGCAACTCAGGCCGCGTCGGCGGCTTTGCCATGGCGTTTGCGGATATCGCGGGCGAGCACGCCGACCACGATCAGATTGATTACCAGCACCGACCACGAGGCCCAGCCCGGATGGCGGAGGATGGCGTAGATATCGAACGGCAGGTAGATGCCGGCAGTGACGCAGCCCAGCCAGGAGGCCCAGGCTTTGGCGCGCCAGAGGCCCCAGGCCTCGAAAAGGTGCAGGACGCCGTAGGCGACCATCGCAGCAGCCGCCAGATGCACCGCATCGGGGCTGATCATGTTGAGCAGCGAGGGCAGGGTGCCGTGATCCGGGTCCAGACTGAACCGGCGGATCAGGGCATTGACCGCATCGCGCAGGGGCTGCGGGCCGAGCATTTCCAGCCCGGTCGCAGCCAACAGCGCCAGAACCGCCTTGCTGGCTTCCAGCAAGGCGATCAGGTGAAGCCCCGGATGCTTGTGAGGATCCGGGTTGTAGGGCTTGTCGATCACGACAATGGGTCCGATCAGCCGCCGCGCGATGCCTTCTTGCGGTCGCTTTCGGTCAGGCCCTTCTTGCGAAGACGGATTTCCTTCGGGGTGATCTCGACCAGCTCGTCGTCTTCGATGAAGTCCAGAGCCTGCTCCAGCGAGTACTTGATCGCCGGGGTCAGCTGGATCGCATCGTCCTTGCCCGAGGCGCGCATGTTGGTCAGCGGCTTGGTCTTGATCGCGTTGACGGTCAGATCGTTGTCCTTGGAGTGGATGCCGACCAGCTGGCCTTCATACACGTTGTCGCCTTCAGCAGCGAACAGCTTGCCGCGTTCCTGCAGCGGGCCCAGGGAGTACGCCGGGGTGGCACCCGGAGCATTGGCGATCATCACGCCGTTCTGGCGCTTGGCGATCGAACCCTGTTCCTTCGGGCCGTAATGGTCGAACACGTGGAACAGCAGGCCCGAACCCTGGGTCAGGGTCTTGAACTCGTTCTGGAAACCGATCAGGCCACGGGCCGGGATCTGGTACTCCAGGCGCACACGGCCCTTGCCGTCCGGCTCCATGTTCTTCAGCTGGCCCTTGCGGGTGCCCAGCTTTTCCATGACGCCGCCCTGATGCTGTTCTTCGATGTCCACCACCAGCTGTTCGATCGGCTCCATGGCCTGGCCGTCGATCTGCTTGATGATCACTTCCGGGCGCGACACGGCCAGCTCGTAGCCTTCACGACGCATGTTCTCGATCAGCACCGACAGGTGCAGTTCGCCACGGCCGGAGACCAGGAACTTGTCGGCGTCTTCCAGCTGTTCCACCTTCAGGGCCACGTTGTGGACCTGCTCGCGGTCCAGACGGTCCTTGATCTGGCGGCTGGTCAGGAACTTGCCACCGGACAGGTCCTTGTTGCCGGCGAACGGCGAGTTGTTGACCTGGAAGGTCATCGAGATCGTCGGTTCATCGACGGTCAGCGCCGGCAGTGCTTCCGGGGTATCCGGGTGGCACAGGGTGTCGGAGATGGTCAGTTCCGGAATGCCCGAGATGGCGATGATGTCGCCGGCCTCGGCGGTGTCCTGCTCGATGCGCTCCAGGCCCAGGAAGCCCAGCACCTGCGCGACCTTGCCGTTGCGCTTCTTGCCTTCACGATCGATGACCGCGACCTGCATGTTCTTCTTCAGGGTGCCGCGCTGCACGCGGCCGATGCCGATCACGCCCACGAAGTTGTTGTAGTCCAGCTGGCTGATGCGCATCTGGAACGGGCCGTCCGGGTCCACTTCCGGCTTCGGCGCGTGCTGCATGATCGCTTCGTACAGCGGGGTCATGTCGCCGTCGCGCACGGTGTCTTCCAGGCCAGCGTAGCCGTTCAGGGCCGAGGCGTAGACGATCGGGAAGTCGAGCTGCTCATTGGTGGCGCCGAGCTTGTCGAACAGGTCGAAGACCTGGTCGATCACCCAATCCGGACGCGAGCCCGGACGGTCGACCTTGTTCACCACGACGATCGGCTTGAAGCCCATCGCGAAGGCCTTCTGGGTCACGAAGCGGGTCTGCGGCATGGGGCCGTCCATCGCGTCGACGAGGATCAGCACGGTGTCGACCATCGACAGCACGCGCTCCACTTCGCCGCCGAAGTCGGCGTGTCCCGGGGTGTCGACGATGTTGATCCGGTTCTTGATACCGGTCTTCTTGTCTTCCCAGGTGATGGCCGTGTTCTTGGCCAGGATGGTGATGCCGCGTTCCTTTTCCTGGTCATTGCTGTCCATCACGCGCTCGGCGAGCACGGTGCGCTCGGAGAGGGTGCCGGACTGCTTGAGCAGCTGGTCGACGAGGGTGGTCTTACCGTGGTCGACGTGGGCGACGATGGCGATGTTGCGAAGATTTTCGATAGACATGCGAAAGGGGGCCAGTCGGCGCCGGATTTGGAAAAAGAAGTCCAACATTATACGGCCAAGATGACCAATCGCGAAAAGTGCCTCGCAAGCCTTGCCGGACGGGCATTCAGCTGTGTGAGGGGCGTCTGTCCAGGCGGCCTGGCGCGCGCCGGGGAGGGGGTGTTCGACCATCGTCAGGCAGGCCGACGGCGGACCACGGGTGTATCCTTATGGGCTGACGATAACCCCGTATATCAAGGATCCGCATGTCCCTCATCGCCACTTTCGACACCACCCAGGGCCCGATCAAGGTCGAGCTGTTCGCCGACAAGGCCCCGCTGACGGTCGCCAACTTCGTCAACCTGGTCAAGCACGGCTTCTATGACGGCCTGGTCTTCCACCGCGTCATCCCGGACTTCATGATCCAGGGCGGCTGCCCCAAGGGCCAGGGCACCGGCGGCCCGGGCTACAAGTTCGAAGATGAAAAGAACGGCGTGAAGCACCAGGTCGGTTCGTTGTCGATGGCCAATGCCGGCCCGAACACGAACGGCAGCCAGTTCTTCATCACCCACATCAAGACCGATTGGCTGGACGGCAAGCACACCGTGTTCGGCCAGGTGCTCGACGGCCAGGCCATCGTGGACTCGGTCAAGCAGGGCGACGTGATCCATTCGATCACCTTGGAAGGCGACACCGACGCCGTGCTGGCCGCTCAGGCCGAGCGCGTGGCGGAGTGGAACAAGCTGATCCCCAGCGCCTGATCCGATCCCGACGGCCCCCTGTGAAGGGGGCCGTTTTTACGATTCTTAGCAGAGGAAATCCCCATGAAAGCACCTGTTCGTGTTGCCGTGACCGGCGCCGCCGGCCAGATCGGCTACGCCCTGCTGTTCCGCATCGCCTCCGGCGACATGCTGGGCAAGGACCAGCCGGTCATCCTGCAGCTGCTCGAGCTGCCGGTCGACAAGGCCCAGGCCGCCCTGCGCGGCGTGATGATGGAACTGGAAGACTGCGCCTTCCCGCTGCTGGCCGGCATGGTCGGTACCGATGACGCCGAAGTGGCCTTCAAGGATGCCGATATCGCCCTGCTGGTCGGCGCGCGTCCGCGCGGCCCGGGCATGGAGCGCAAGGATCTGCTGCTGGAAAACGCCAAGATCTTCACCGCCCAGGGCGCAGCGCTGAACAAGGTCGCCAAGCGTGACGTCAAGGTGCTGGTGGTTGGCAACCCGGCCAACACCAACGCCTACATCGCCATGAAGTCGGCCCCGGATCTGAACCCGCGCAACTTCACCGCCATGCTGCGCCTGGACCACAACCGTGCACTGAGCCAGCTGTCGACCAAGCTCGGCAAGCCGGTCGGTGGCATGGAGAAGCTGATCGTGTGGGGCAACCACAGCCCGACCATGTACCCGGATTACCGTTTCGCCACCGCCGATGGTGCCTCCATCGCCGAGGCGATCAACGATCAGGAATGGAACGCCTCCACCTTCATCCCGACCGTGGGCAAGCGCGGCGCGGCGATCATCGAAGCCCGTGGCTCGTCCTCGGCGGCCTCGGCCGCCAATGCCGCCGTCGACCACATCCGTGACTGGGTGCTGGGCAGCAACGGCAAGTGGGTCACGATGGGCGTGCCGTCCGACGGCTCCTACGGCATCCCGGAAGGCGTGATCTTCGGCTTCGCGGTCACCACCGAGAACGGCGAGTACACCCTGGTCAAGGATCTGCCGGTCGACGACTTCAGCCAGAAGTACATCGACAAGACCCTGGCCGAGCTGGAAGAAGAGCGCTCCGGCGTCGCCCACCTGCTGGGCTGATCGCACGCCACGACAGGTGCTGGCCGTTGGTCGGTGCCTGATGGAAGAAACGCCGGGCATTGCCCGGCGTTTTTTTTGGGTGTCCCTACGACCAAGGTCGTGCGGCCGGCCAACGGCCATCGGACTATGCTCGATCCCATGACTTTGTCTGGGAGGGCTGTCATGCGTTACGAAGATGTCTATCGACGTTCGGTCGATGAACCCGAGGCGTTCTGGGGCGAAGAGGCCCATCGCATCTATTGGCATACCCCGCCGCAGCAGATCCTCGACTACAGCAACCCGCCGTTCCGGCGCTGGTTCGTGGGCGGGGAAACCAACCTCTGCTACAACGCGGTGGACCGTCATCTGGTTGATCGCCCCGACCAGCTCGCGCTGGTTGCCATCTCCAGCGAAACCGGCGTCACCCGCGAGATCACCTACCGCGAGCTGCACCGCGAAGTGAATGCCTTCGCCGCCGTGCTGCAGCGGCTGGACGTGCAACGCGGCGACCGCGTGGTGATCTACATGCCGAACATGGCCGAAGCCGTGTTCGCGATGCTGGCCTGCGCGCGCATCGGGGCGATTCACTCGGTAGTGTTCGGTGGCTTCGCCGCGCACAACCTGGCGCTGCGCATCGATGACGCCGAGCCCAAGCTGCTGATCGCTGCCGATGCCGGCAAACGCGGTGGCAAAGTGATTCCGTACAAGGCGATGGTCGATGCCGCCTGCGCCGAAGCCGCCTCGCCGCCACCGCACGTGCTGATCGTCTCGCGCGGGCTGGACCCGGCCGAACCGAAGGTGCCTGGCCGCGACGTCGATTACGCCACCCTGCGTGCCGAAGTGGGCGACCAGGATGTGCCGGTGGTGTGGCTGGAATCCAGCGAGCCGAGCTATCTGCTCTACACCTCCGGTACCACCGGCAAGCCGAAGGGCGTGCAGCGTGACGTCGGCGGCTACGCGGTCGCGATGGCGCAGTCGATGGAGACGGTGTTCGACTGCAAACCCGGCCAGGTGATGTTCTCCACCTCGGATGTGGGCTGGGCGGTCGGGCATTCCTACAACGTCTACGGCCCACTGATCGGCGGCTGCACCTCGCTGCTGTACGAAGGGTTGCCGACCAACCCGGATCCGGGCATCTGGTGGGCGCTGTGCGAACAGTACGGCGTGCGCACGCTGTTCTCCTCGCCGACCGCGATCCGCGTGCTCAAGAAGCACGATGCGGACTTCATCCGCCGTCACGATCTGGAAGCACTGAAGTATGTGTTTCTTGCGGGCGAGCCGCTCGACGAACCGACCGCGCACTGGATCAACGATGCACTCGGCAAACCGATCATCGACAACTACTGGCAGACCGAAACCGGCTGGCCGGCGCTGACGCTGCTGCCGGGTGTGGACATGAAGCCGGTGCGCTTCGGCTCGCCCGGTTTCCCGAACCTCGGTTACCGGATGAAGGTCATTGACGAGAACACCGGCGAGACCGTCGCGCCGGGGCAGAAGGGCGTGCTGGTGATGATCCCGCCCTTGCCGCCGGGCTGCATGACCACCGTCTGGAAGGACGATGCGCGCTTCATCCAGAGCTACTTCAGCCACTTCAAGGAGCTGCTGTACAGCTCGCTGGACTGGGCGATCCAGGACGAAGATGGCTACACCTTCATCCTCGGCCGCACCGACGATGTCATCAACGTGGCCGGGCACCGCCTGGGCACGCGCGAGATCGAAGAGTGCATCGCCGGCCATCCGCTGGTGGCCGAGGCCGCGGTGATCGGGGTGAAGGATGAACTCAAGGGGCAGGTGCCGCTGGTGTTCGTCACCCTCAAGCAGGCGCTGCAGGGCGACGGTAGTGCGGTGGCGGCCGAGATGATGCAGCGGGTGACCAATACCCTGGGCGCGGTCGCACGGCCGGCGCACATCCATATCGTCAACGCGCTGCCCAAGACCCGCTCGGGCAAGCTGCTGCGGCGCTCGCTGCAGGCGCTGGCCGAGGAGCGTGATCCGGGCGATCTGTCGACCCTGGATGACCCGGCCGCACTGGACGAGATCCGGCGCGCGCTGGGGACGTAGGGCACTGGCAGCCCCGTGCGCTCCCCGGGCCCGCCCTCTCCGGAGAGGCGGGCCTTTTCATGTCCGCCGCAGGCCGGGCAGCGCGTGCTGCAGCGCATTACAGGCGATGCGAAGGGTCGCGTAAGCTGCGCAGGTGATCGTTGCAAGGGGGCGCGGACGCAGCGGCTGACGGCCGGTGCCAGGCGCGGTAATGCACCACGTGAAAGGGGAGCACATGGCGTACATCCATGCCAAGACGGCCGCTGGCCGTCAGGAAATCGAGGATCGTGCACGGCGCCTGCCGCCGGCGCTGCGGTCCATTCTGCTGATGGTCGATGGTCAGCGCGATGACACCGCGTTGACCGCGCTGTTGCCGGGCCTGCGTGCGCCGGCCGATGCGCTGGCGCAGCTCTCGGCGATGGGCCTGATCGAGATCGTCGGCGGCAGTGCCGCACCGGTCGTCGCCGCGGCACTGACCGCGGGGCGCGAGCAGGACCCGGAGCTCTACAAGCGTCTGTACGACTGGATGAGCGAATCGGTGCGCAGGCACCTCGGTCTGAAGGGCTATTTCATGCAGTTGAAGGTGGAGCGCTGCACCGATGCCGGCAGCCTGGAAAAGCTGTGGCCGGACATGGCCGCCGCGATCAGCAAGGCGAAAAGCCCGGCACTGGCCAACCGCTGGCTGGAAGAAACGCACACGCTGCTGCACACCGAGGCCGTGATCGCCTGAGGCGACACGTCGACGGCGGCCAGGCAGCACGCTGTTTAGAATGCGTGCTGTTTCGTGTGCGGGAGAATGGCGATGGTGGATGAGATCGAGGACGACGGCGCACCCGGGTGGGATGCCATCGATGCCGCGTTGAAGGCGGTGTATCCCACGCAGGCGCCGCAGCACTACGGGCCGGTGCTGCGTTCGCTGCTCGGTGGCGAGGATCCGCTGGACGGCATCAGCGCGTACTGGAACGATGCGCCGCTGCCGCACTGGCACTTCGTCAGCTACGGCTTCTCCGAGCTGTATGAAAAGGAGAGCGATGATCCGGCCACCAGTGGCTACGGCTTCGAGCTGAGCTTCCGGGTTGCCGCCGCGGCGGGCAGCGAGCCGCCGGCGTGGGCGATGAACTTCCTGCAGAATCTGGCGCGTTACGTGTTCGCCAACGGCAAAGTCTTCCAGCAGGGCCACTACCTCAACGCGGGTGGGCCGATCGCCGCCGACGCCGATACGCTGCTGCGGCACATTGCCTTCATGCGCGACCCGCAGCTGCCGCCGCGCGAGACGGCCAACGGTTCGCTGGAGTTCCTGCAGGTGATCGGGCTGACCGATGACGAGATGGAGGCGGTGAAACGCTGGTCGACCACCGGCGTGCTCGACGCGCTTCTGCCGAAGATGCCGCTGTGGATCACCGATATCGCGCGTGGCTCGCTGCTGGAGGACCCCGCGCTTGCTGCGGCGGTGGCCGAAGGTGCGGCACGCGAGGGCTCGCAGACGGCCTACCTGTTCCTGGAAAAGCTGGCTTGGGTGGTGCAGGGCGAGGGCGCCGGGCAGCAGTTGACCCTGACGCTGGGCGCGCGCCAGGTGGAATCGCTGCTCGCGCTGCTGCCGGCGCGGTTGCTGTTCGGCCAGCCATTGACGCTGGTCGGCAATGATCGGCAGATCACGCTGTCGCCGGCGGCCGTCAACGCGCTGTTGGCCGAGGCCGACGCGCTGGACTGCCAGTTGGCACCGGCCACGGTGCAGGCCCTGGTCGCCACGGTCATGCCACGCCGCGGCACCTATGCGATCCCGGGCTGGCCGGCGCTGCAGGTGGTGGTGGAGCCGAGCGAACTGCGCGATGCCGAGGGCAACGTGGTCGAGGTCGTTGGCTGAGTGCCGCGCGCGCTGGAAACGAAAAAGCCCGGCACTGCCGGGCTTCTTCTTATGCGTTTGCGAGAGCCATACCGGCTCAGCTCAGGCCTTCGGCCTTCAGCACCGCCTGCACGCCGGTATCGGCTTCCATGCGCTGCTTGAACGCGGCGAGGTTGTCCAGGCCGCTCAGGTCGATCTTCGCGCCCGCGGCCCAGCGCAGGGTGATGTAGAGGTACGGATCGGCGAAGCTGCGGAAGCCGGCCAGCCAGGGGCGGTCGGCCAGCTGCGCATCAGCGCGCTCGAACAGGCCGCGCAGGCGCTTTCGGGCAGTGGCGCGGAGCGCGTCGTACTGGGTGTCATCTTCGATGAAGGTGCCCGGCCCGAACAGCGGCTTGAACGCCGGGTGCAGGTCCGAGTTGACGAAGGACAGCCAACGGGTGGCCTCGGCGCGCTGCTTCGGGCTGCCGTCACCGGTCAGGCCGGCCTGCGGGTAGGTATCGGCGATGTACCCGAGGATGGCCGCGTTCTGGGTCAGCACGAAATCACCATCGACGACCGCCGGAACCGAGCCGGCCGGGTTGATGGCCAGGAAGGCAGGCGCCTTCAGGGTGTCCTTGTCGAGCAGTTCCACCTCGAACGGCTGGCCGGTCCACTGCAGGGCGATGTGGTCGGCGGTGGAGCAGGCTCCGGGCTTGCTGTACAGCTTCATGGGAACTCCGTTGCGGATGGGTGGAAGATCAGCCGCCCACTATTCCAGAGCTGGCCCCGCATCCTCAACGGTATGGCCGTAACAGATCGTTACGATGCGCGCGGCTTGAGTTTCTGCACGCGGTAGAAGGTGTGATCGCCAATCGTGGCCACCTGGTAGGCATTGCGCCAGCTCGGGTTGGCGATCGCCAGGGCCGCAAAGTGGCTCGCACCCGGGACGATCTCCTTGCGCTCACCGGCCGGCAGGGCCCAGTTGCGCTCGGCATCGAAGGCCACCGTCATGGCTTCCTGCCAGGCATCGGCGTTGCCGAGCTGGGTGCCGGGCGCCACGATGGTCGGGGCGAACTGCTTGCGGGCGGTCACCACCTGGCACATCGAGTCGCCCCACAGGCCGCTGTCCAGGCGGCGCAGGGCGACTTCCGCGACGGCTTGCTGGCCGCGCAGGGTCTGGTCACGCGCTTCGAGGTAGACGGTCGTGCTCAGGCACAACGAATCGGCGGCAGGCTGCGGCAACAACTGTGACAGCCAGAGAATCCAGGCCAGTTTCATAAATCTCCTTGCTCCGTGTGGGCCGCACCTGGCTGGTCCATCCGATCGTGCGGACGGGGCGAGGGGTACGACTTGGCGTCATGGGGAGGCGACCATCGGGGTCGCCCGGGGGCGGACCCGAATAGACGTGGGGTCCGCGCGCTCACTCGAACTGGGTGGTGAGCGGGAAAGTTGGCGCACGATAGGGGGGGGTTTCCCAATACATCCTGAACCCGAAAGCTTGACATTCAGGTTCGAAGGTGGGGCTGAATCGGCGGTTCAGCCCCGTATTCAGGTTGGTTTCGACCCGGATCAGAGCGCGGCGGCGAGCCGGCTGCCCTGATCGATCGCGCGCTTGGCGTCGAGTTCGGCGGCCACGTCCGCACCGCCGATCAGCTGCGCGTTGATGCCGGCGGCCTGCAGCGCGGCGTGCAGATCACGGCGCGGTTCCTGCCCGGCGCAGACCACCACATGGCTCACCGGAAGCAGCTGTTCCTCGCCGTCAACGCGGATGCGCAGGCCGCTGTCATCCACTCCCAGGTACTCAACGCCGCCCAGCATGCTCACGCCCTTGGCCTTGAGCGTGGCACGGTGGATCCAGCCGGTGGTCTTGCCCAGGCGGGCACCAGGCTTGCCCGGGCTGCGCTGCAGCAGCCAGACCTTGCGCGAGGGGGCCTCCGGCGCCGGCTTGGCGAGCGCGCCACGGCCCTCGAAGCTGGGGTCCACGCCCCACTCGGCCATCCAGCGCGCCGGGTCCAGCGCGGAGGAGGGGCCCTCGTGGACCAGGAACTCACCCACGTCGAAGCCGATGCCGCCGGCGCCGATGATTGCGACCTGCTCGCCCACCTGGACCTTGCCAAGCAGCACGTCCAGATAGGTGACCACCTTGGGATGGTCGGCACCGGGGAAATCGACCCGGCGCGGGGTGATGCCGGTGGCGATCACTACCTCGTCGAAACTGGTCAGCGTGGCCACATCGGCCACGATACCCAGTTTCACCTCGACGCCGGTCTCCTCCAGTTTGTGGCGGAAATAGCGCAGCGTCTCGTGGAATTCTTCCTTGCCCGGAATGCGCTTGGCGACGTTGAACTGCCCGCCGATCTCGCTGCCGGCATCGAACAGCGTCACCGCGTGGCCTCGCTCGGCGGCCACGGTCGCGCAGGCCAGCCCGGCCGGACCGGCACCGACCACGGCAACGCGACGGGGCGCGGTGGTCGGGCGGTAGACCAGCTCGGTCTCGTGCACGGCGCGCGGGTTGACCAGGCAGCTGGCGGTCTTGTTCTCGAATACGTGGTCCAGGCAGGCCTGGTTGCACGCGATGCAGGTGTTGATCGCCTCCGGGCGTCCGGCGCGCGACTTGTTGGCCCATTGCGGGTCGGCCAGCAACGGCCGCGCCAGCGAGACCATGTCGGCACCGCCCGCGGCGAGGATGCGCTCGGCCACGTCGGGCATGTTGATGCGGTTGGTCGCGATCACCGGTATATGGACATGCGGCTTGAGCTTGGCGGTGACCCCGGCAAACGCGCCGCGCGGGACCGAGGTGGCGATGGTCGGGATGCGCGCCTCGTGCCAGCCGATGCCGGAGTTGATCAGCGTTGCGCCCGCCGCTTCGATGGCCTGCGCCTGCTGCACGATCTCGGCCCAGTTGCTGCCGTCGGGCACCAGGTCCACCAGCGAAAGCCGGTAGATGATGATGAAGTCCGGCCCACAGGCCTCGCGGATGCGGCGCACGATCTCCACCGCGAAGCGCATGCGCTGGGCGGCGTCGCCGCCCCAGCGGTCGGTGCGCTGGTTGGTACGCGGGGCGATGAACTCATTGATCAGATAGCCTTCCGAGCCCATCACCTCCACGCCGTCGTAGCCGGCCTCGCGGGCCAGCCGCGCGCTGCGTGCGTAATCGGCGATGTGGCGTTCCACGCCGCGCGCGGACAGCGCCCGCGGGGTGAACGGGTTGATCGGCGCCTTCAGCTTGGAGGGCGCCACCGAGAGGGGGTGATAGGCGTAGCGGCCGGCATGCAGCAGCTGCAGGCAGATCTTGCTGCCGTTGTCGTGCACGGCCCGGGTTACCTGGCGGTGCGGTCGCACCTCCCACGGCCAGGACAGCTTGCCGCCGAACGGCTTGAGCCAGCCGACCACGTTGGGCGCGAAGCCGCCGGTGACGATCAGCCCGACGCCGCCGGCCGCCCGCTCGGCGAAATACGCCGCCAGCCGCGGGAAATCGCGCGCGCGGTCTTCCAGGCCGGTGTGCATGGACCCCATCAGGACCCGGTTGCGGAGCTGGGTGAACCCCAGGTCCAGCGGGGTGAACAGGTGCGGATAGGCGGTGGATTCGGCGGCTGGCGACATGTGGATACGCTTGCGTACGGAAGCCCGCAGGGTGCCGCGAATGCCCCCGAAGAGCAAGGGGATGCGTTGCGACCGGTGCCCGACCGCCAGTCGGTATCGGCCCTGTTACGGCGTGGCGGCGACCGGGACCGGCTTGCGGATGCCGAACAGCGGCAAGGTGACACCGCACAGCGGGCCGATCAGCAACGCGAAGGCGAGGGTGCCCACGCCGACGTTGCCGCCCAGCCACCAACCGATCAGCAGCACGGTGCCTTCGATGCCGCTGCGCACGATCCAGATCGGCCAGCCGGTGCGGGCGTGCAGGCCGGTCATCAGGCCATCGCGGGGGCCGGGGCCGAAGCGCGCGCCGATGTACAGGCCGGTGGCCAGCGCGACCAGCAGCAGGCCGCAGACGAACATCGGCACCTGCCAGGCCAGCCCATGCACTTCGGGCAGCAGCCACAGCCCGAACTGGGCGCTGGGCCCGATCAGCAGCACGTTGAGCACGGTGCCCAGGCCGGGCTTCTGCCGGATCGGCCACCACAGCAACAGCACCAGCGCGCCGATCACATTGGTGGCCACGCCGAAGGACAGTGGCGTCTGCAGCGCGATGCCCTGTGACAGCACATCCCAGGGCGCCACGCCGATCGCCGCGCGGATCATCACCGCCGCGCCGAAGCCGTACAGGAACAGACCAAGCAGGAGTTGCAGCAGGCGCAGGGGCAGGGAGGTGGGCATGGCGGATTCACCGGAAGGGCCACTGACTGTAGGCGGCACGGCGTACCGCCGACAGATACAGATGCGCACGAAAGTGCGATGACACACCGGCGCGCGGTTTACTCCCAGCCGGACAGCACCAGCTTGCCGATCACGCCGCCCTCTTCCAGCCGGCGGTGTGCTTCGCGCAGATTCGTCGCGTTGATCGTGCCCAGATGCGTGTGCGCGGTCGTGCGCAGTTCACCGGCATCGATGAGGCTGGCCGCCCGGTTGAGAATGCAATGCTGCTCGATCATGTCCGCCGTCTGGAAGCGCGCGCGGGCAAACATGAATTCCCAGTGGATGCCGATGCACTTGGCTTTATAAGGGTCGCCGATGCGCAGCGCGCCGCGCGGTTCGACGATCAGCCCGACATGCCCCTGCGGCGCCAGCAGCTCACCCAGCGGTTCCCAGTAATGGTCGGTGTCGGCCAGGTTCAAGGCCACCTGCACCTGCGCAATCCCCAGTACCTGCAACTGCGGCGCCAGCGGCTGGCGATGATCAATCACGTGGTCGGCACCCATCTGTATGCACCATGCGCGGGTCTCCTCGCGCGATGCCGTGGCGATCACAGTGAAGCCTGCATGCCGTGCGAGCTGGATCGCGATGGAGCCAACGCCGCCGGCCCCGCCGATGATCAACAGATGCTGGCCGCGATGACGGCAGTCATCAAGCTGTAATGGCATGCGCTGGAACAGCAGCTCCCACGCCGTCAAGGTGGTCAGTGGCAGCGCGGCCGCTTCGGCGAAATCCAGCGTGGTCGGCTTGCGTCCGACCAGACGTTCGTCGACCCACTGATACTGCGCATTGCAGCCCGGGCGTGTGACATCGCCTGCGTAATACACCTCGTCGCCGGGCGCGAACGCGCTCACCTCCTCGCCGACTGCTTCAACAACGCCTGCAGCGTCATAGCCGAGCATCCGCGCAGGGTTCTCGTGTTGCGCACGCGGCGCGCGCTGTTTCGCATCGACAGGATTCACCGAAACGGCGTGTACGCGTACCAGCAGATCGCGTCCCTGCGGTGCGCCCGGCGGCGCGATATCCAGGTCCTGCAGGCTGGCGGGGTCTTCAATCGGCAGATACTGCGTCAATCCCACGGCTTTCATGGCGGCTCCGGAAGGGGGAATCACCTTCATCATACGGATCACGACGCCGCTGTTTCTGCGCTGAATCACGCCGTGGCCGGGATTTGAACCCTTCCGTGAAAAATGTGTCGCGACGCCGCCTGAATTGGGCAAAACCCTTGTCGTGTCTGGGTCTTGCGGAATTTCATCAACCTGTATAGGGTGCCACCAGCTGGACCCGGTAGAGGTCTAGCGGTCGTCTTCACATGTTACGGGACTGTTAACATCACCTTCACTCGCCTGAGCATAATGTTCGCGGCGGTGGCGTGCTGAATCGGCAGTCTGAAAACGACGCAGTAGTGCTGGCCCATGCCTCTACCGGTTTCATACCCCCGAAATAGGAGCTGTACTCAATGAACAAGAAGATCCTTACTGCCGCGCTGCTGGGCGGTCTGGCTTTCGCCCAGGCTGCATCGGCGCAGGATTTTGACGACCGCTGGTACCTGACCGGTTCGGCCGGCTTCAACTTCCAGGATAGCGACCGTCTGACCAACGACGCTCCGTTCGTTACCCTGGGCCTTGGTAAGTTCATCAGCCCCAACTGGTCGCTGGACGGCGAGCTGAACTACCAGAACCCGAACTTCGATGCCAACCAGGATCTGAACTGGAGCCAGTACGGCGCGTCCGTCGATCTGCGTCGCCACTTCATCCAGGAAGGCCGCGGCTGGAACCCGTACCTGCTGTTCGGTCTGGGCTACCAGAAGTCGGAAGAAGAGTACGCAGCACTGAACAACAACGGTCCGCGTGAGCGCAAGGACGGCAACTTCGCCGCCAAGCTCGGCGTCGGTCTGCAGACCACCTTCGAAAAGCGCGTCGCCGTGCGTGCCGAAGTGGCCTACCGCGCTGACTTCGACGACCAGAGCATTGCTGCTCCGAGCGAAGACTGGTTCGGCGACGTGCTGGCTTCGGTCGGTGTCGTGATCCCGCTGGGCCCGGCCCCGGTTGCTGCCGTGCCGGCTCCGGCTCCGGTTGCGCCGAGCTGTGCCGATCTGGATGACGACGGTGACGGCGTCAACAACTGCGACGACAAGTGCCCGAACTCCCAGCCGGGTCAGACCATCGGTCCGGACGGTTGCCCGGTCCCGGTGTCGATCGATCTGAAGGGCGTGAACTTCGACTTCGATAAGTCGAACCTGCGTCCGGACGCGGTTGCGATCCTGAGCGAGGCTTCGGAAATCCTGAAGCGTTACCCGGATCTGCGCGTTGAAGTGGCCGGTCACACCGATTCCAAGGGTACCGACGCTTACAACCAGAAGCTGTCCGAGCGTCGTGCTACCTCGGTGTACAACTATCTGACCCAGAACGGCGTTGACGCTTCGCGTCTGGTCGGTCCGATCGGTTACGGCGAGAGCCGCCCGATTGCGCCGAACGCCAACCCGGATGGTTCGGATAACCCGGAAGGCCGCGCCAAGAACCGTCGTACCGAGCTGAACGTCCAGAACTAATCCTTCTGGCAGTACAGTCTCAATAAGCAGGGCCCGGCATTGCCGGGCCCTGTTTTTTTTGTCCCGCCGCCGCCGTTGGTCGCGAAAATCGACAATAATTCCAACAAGTTGCCGTATTCATTGAAGGTGGCGCTTGAAAGACGTTGTGGCGCTGTTAAACTCGCCGCGTCGACCCCTTCCTGGATGCATCCCATGCAGCGTTTTGCACTGGCCGCCGCGCTTGGCCTGGCCCTGGTTCCCGCCGCCCACGCTGCCGTGGACTGTTCGGCACCTGCCAGCGCATCGCCGCTGCCGCTGCCGGCCACCGCGATCGCACCGGTTGCCGAAGAGCTGTACATCCGCAACGTCCAGTTGGGCATGCCCGCCGGCGTGCTGACCTCCAGCTACGACCGCGAGCAGTCGCTGGACAGCGTGCTGCAGCGCCTGCGCATCGAAGGTTGCCAGAACATCGCCAAGGCGATCCCCAGTGCACCGGTGATCAACCCGAACGATCCGGCCGCCTACAAGCCGCAGACCGAGTTCGACAACACGCCGTGGCGCTTTGACATGAGCCAGAACGGCAAGCGCATGACCGCCGAAGAGTTCGATGCCTGGATGAAGGCGCGCGGTGTGCGCGTGGTCAAGGCGCGCCCGGCCCCGGCCGCCGTCCCGGCCGCCGCCACCGAAGCACCGGCTGAGACCAAGCCGGCAGACAAGAAGTAAGCCGCCCTGAGCGGAGCACGATGACGACACGCCGGCCACCCGCCGCGACCGCGTCCCGACCACGCCGCCCCGAGCGGCGTGCGAGCCCCGCAACAGGCACCCGCACCACTGCGTCCAGCACGCCCCCGAGTGCACCGCGCCATGGTCTGGCGCGTGTGCTTTCCAAGGCCGGGCTGTGCTCGCGCACCGAAGCCGCGCGCTGGATCGCCGACGGCCGGGTCACGGTCGACGGCCGTGTCATCAACAATCCCGAATTTCCGATCATCGACGGTCGCCATCATGTGCGCGTCGATGGTCAGCCGCTGGACGCACCCAAGCGCGTGCACCTAATGCTCAACAAGCCGCGCGGCCTGGTGACCACCGCGCAGGATGAGCGCGGCCGAGACACGGTCTACCGCTGCTTCGACGATGCCGGTCTGCCGTGGATCGCGCCGGTGGGTCGTCTGGACAAGGCCAGCGAAGGGCTGCTGCTCTTCAGTAATGATCCGCAGTGGGCCGCGCGTCTGACCGACCCGGCCACCGGCCCGGACAAGACCTATCACGTGCAGATCGATGCCATTCCCGATGCCGCGCAGCTGCAGGCGTTGTGCACGGGCATCGAGGACGACGGCGAACTGCTGCGAGCGCGTCGCGCCACGCTGCTGCGCAGTGGCGACAAGACCGCCTGGCTGGAAGTCGTGCTGGAGGAAGGCCGCAACCGGCATATCCGCCGCCTGCTCGCGGCGTTCGACATCAACGTGCTGCGCTTGGTGCGCGTGGCGATCGGCCAGTTGCCGCTGGGCGAGCTGGGCAAGGGCGCCTGGCGCGAGCTCAGCCAACACGATCTGGATCTGCTTTACGCCGTGGCCGACAGTGCCGCGGCCACTCCGTGACCTTGTGGCCTGCCGACCTGTGGCAGGCCAATCGACCCGGGCAATGGATGGCCTTCGAAGGGACGTTCCGTTCAACACCGGGAGTAAGACCATGCACGTCAGTATCCTCAATCGTTCCCTGTTCCGCGGCGCCTGCCTGGTGCTGCCGGCCGCACTGCTGACCGCCTGTGGCGGCCACAAACAGATCGCCAAGCAGGATCCGCCGGTGACCGACAAAGTAGTGGAGATCAAGATCCCCGAGCTGGATGGTCGTGGCAGCTACCGCTTCATGATGAGCGATGGCGACAAGCGCATGAGCGCCGATGAGTTCGACGCGTGGATGAAGGCCAATGGCATCCGCGTGGCCAAGGGCAATGGTCAGGATGGCCCGATTGCGGCACCGGTGGTGGTGGCCAGCAAGGAAGAGGCCAAGGACAAGAAGAAAAAGAAGAAATAAAAACGCCGGGCAGTGCCCGGCGTGTGGTGGGGACGGCGCGCAGGGCGCCGTCATCCGGTCAACCCTTGATCACGCCCAGTTCCAGACCAATCCGGGTGAACGCATCGATCGCCCGGTCCAGGTGCGCACGGGTATGTGCGGCGCTGATCTGGGTGCGGATGCGGGCCTGGCCCTTGGGGACCACCGGGAAGAAGAAGCCGATCGCGTAGATGCCTTCCTCGAGCAGGCGCTCGGCGAATTTCTGTGCCAGCGGGGCGTCGTACAGCATCACCGGGCTGATCGGATGCACGCCCGGCTTCACATCGAAACCGGCGGCGGTCATCTTCTCGCGGAAGTAGGCGGTGTTCTGCGCCAGGGTATCGCGCAGGTCATCGGCGGCGGCCAGCATTTCAAAGGCCTTGATGCCGGCCGCGACCACGTGCGGCGGCAGCGAGTTGGAGAACAGGTACGGGCGCGAGCGCTGGCGCAGCAGTTCGATCACTTCGGCACTGGCGCAGGTGAAGCCGCCCAGCGCACCGCCCATGGCCTTGCCGAGGGTGCCGGTGATGATGTCGATCTTCTCCAGCACGCCCTTGACCTCGGCCGAGCCGCGGCCCGTGGCGCCGAGGAAGCCGGTGGCATGGCATTCGTCGATGTGGACCAGCGCGTTGTACTTCTTCGCCAGCGCGGTGATCTCATCCAGCGGGGCGATGAAGCCGTCCATCGAAAACACGCCGTCGGTGGTGATCAGCTTGGTCCTGCAGCCGGCCGCATCGGCGGCCTGCAGCTGGGCTTCCAGATCGGCCATGTCGCAGTTGGCATAGCGGAAGCGCTTGGCCTTGCACAGGCGCACGCCATCGATGATCGAGGCATGGTTGAGTGCATCGGAAATGATCGCGTCCTGCTCGCCCAGCAGCGGCTCGAACAGGCCACCGTTGGCGTCGAAGCAGGCCGCATACAGGATCGTGTCCTGCTTGCCGAAGAAATCGGCGATCTGCTGTTCCAGCTGCTTGTGCAGGTCCTGGGTGCCGCAGATGAAGCGCACCGACGCCATGCCGAAGCCGTGGGTGTCCAGCGCGTCCTTCGCGGCCTGGATCAGGTCGGGATGGTCGGCCAGGCCCAGGTAGTTGTTGGCGCAGAAGTTCAGCACCGTGCGGCCGTCGTCCAGGGTGATCTCGGCCGACTGCGGGCTGGTGATGATGCGTTCGGACTTGAACAGGCCCTGGGCGCGGATCGCCTCCAGTTCTTCAACGTAGTGCTGGGTCAACGAGGCGGTGGTGGCGTCGGTCATGGCGGGCAGTCTTCGGCACGGGAAACCCGGGATTTTACCTGCCGGGGGCCACGGCGGGGTTGCTGCCGGCGGTGGATGGGCCGGGCAGGGCGGAAGACGGTTGCAGACGTGATTGTTGCATCGCAATATCAATCAGGTTAAAAAACTGTAAACCGATGCCGTTCCGCCCACCCCCACGTCTGGAGAGACCCCGCATGAACCACGCCACGCGCTGTACCGCCGCCGTTGTGCTCTGCGCCGCCCTGCTTGCCCCGTTCGCTGCCAGTGCCCAGGATGAGGCCGAATCGCCGTTCAGCTGGAACGTCACCGGTGTCTCGGACTACGTGTTCCGTGGTGTGTCCCAGACCGATGAAGATCCGACGATCCAGGCCGGTTTCACCTACACCTCGCCGGTGGGCCTGTACGCCGGTGTCTGGGGCTCGGGCGTGGACTTCGGCGATGGCGGCCCGGATGCCGAGGTCGATTACCTGATCGGCTACGCGTTCGACGTGACCGACAACGTCAACCTGGATCTGCTGCTCAACCGGTACACCTATCCGGGTTCGAGCGAGCTGGCCTACAGCGAGTTCATCACCAAGACCACGTTCGCCGAGCAGTACAGCCTGACGGTGACCTACACCAATGACGTGTTCAATTCGGGCACCGATGCGTGGTACTACGCCGTGGGCGGCGAGTGGGCGCTGCCGCAGGACTTCACGCTGAGCGCGAACGTCGGCCGCAGCACCTTCGAAGAAGGCATCTCCAAGGATTACACCGATTGGAATGTCGGCGTCAGCCGCCAGTTCGGCCTGTTCAACCTCGGCCTGGGCTACTACGGCACCGATGGCAACGGCCGCGACAACTCCGGCAAGCTGGCCGACAACCGTGTGGTGTTCACGGTCGGCATCGGGCAGTAACCGTCGCCCGACACCGCCGACCACCTCGTGAACCAGAAAAGGCGCCCGGATGGGCGCCTTTTCAATGTTGGTCTCACACCGGAACCCTTGCTGGAGAACAGCCCCCCTTGTCGTTCAAGGGGGCGCGGCAACGGCGCGGGGATACGGTGGAATGGACACTTGATCATCGGTGCCGAAGGCGCAGGTGATCAATTCCAGCTCAGGACCACCTTGCCGGCTTTGCCCTGTTCCATGAGGTCGAAACCCTTCTGGAAATCATCGATCGGCAGCTGGTGGGTCATCACCTTGCCGAGCGGGAAGCCGGACAGCACCAGCTGGGTCATCTTGTACCAGGTCTCGTACATTTTGCGGCCGTAGATGCCCTGCACGGTCAGGCCCTTGAAGATGATCTTGTCCCAGTCGCAGCCGGCGCCCTTGGGCATGATGCCGAGCATGGCGATCTTGCCACCGTGGTACATGCAGTCGAGCATGTCGTTGAACGCGCGCGGGTTGCCGCTCATCTCCAGGCCCACGTCGAAGCCCTCCATGTGCAGCTCCTTCATCACGTCCTTCAGCGAGGTGTTGGACACGTTCACCACGCGGGTGGCGCCCATGTCGGCGGCCAGCTTCAGGCGGAAATCGTTGACGTCGGTGACCACCACGTTGCGCGCACCGATGTGCTTGCAGATGCCCGCGGCGATGATGCCGATCGGGCCGGCACCGGTGATCAGCACGTCTTCGCCGATCACGTTGAACTCCAGCGCGCAGTGCGCAGCGTTGCCATACGGATCGAAGAAGGCGGCCAGTTCGGACGGGATCTGGTCCGGGATCGGCCACAGGTTGCTGGCCGGCATCACCATGTACTCGGCGAAGGCGCCGTTGACGTTCACGCCGATGCCCACGGTGTTCGGGCACAGGTGCTGGCGGCCACCGCGGCAATTGCGGCAATGGCCGCAGACGATGTGGCCTTCGGCCGAGACCCGCTGGCCGATCTCATAGCCGGTCACGCCCGGGCCGATCTCCGCGATGCGGCCGACGAACTCGTGGCCGATGGTCAGGCCCGGCTTGATCGTGCGCTGGCTCCACTCGTCCCACAGGTAGATGTGCAGGTCGGTACCGCAGATGGCGGTCTTTTCCAGCTTGATCAGGACCTGGTTGGGGCCGGGGGTGGGGACCGGAACTTCCTCCAGCCAGATGCCCTTGGCGGCTTCGCGTTTGACCAGGGCCTTCATTGTTTGCTGCGCCATCGGGGTGGAACTCGTCTGGGGGAAAACGCGGATTATAGAGGGCTGCGCGCAATTCCCATGTTGCGCTGCGGGTGCGCTGGCGGAACGAAAGGCGGGGGTGCATGGGCGTTTCGAACGGCGCCGGTGCGCTCGCCGGGCCATGCCCGGCGGACGGCGGCATGGCCCGGCCCATGACTTCCGGGGATCGGGCCGGGGCAGGGGCTGGGCTACACTCGGCGGTTCTTTCACCAGGGGCTGCTCAATGCGCTCGAACCTGCTTGCCTTCTCCGTCGTCGCCAGCCTTGGGCTGGTCCAGGTCGCCCATGCCGCTGAAGGCATGTGGGTGCCGCAGCAGCTGCCGGAAATCGCCGGCCCGCTCAAGCAGGCCGGCCTGAAGCTGTCCCCGGAGCAGATCTCCAACCTGACCGGCGACCCGATGGGCGCAGTCGTGGCGCTGGGCGGCTGCACCGCCAGCTTCGTCTCCCCGCAGGGCCTGGTGGTCACCAATCACCACTGCGCCTACGGTGCGATCCAGCTGAACTCGACGGCCGAGAAGAACCTGATCAAGGACGGCTTCAACGCGCCGACCCTGAAGGACGAGCTGAGCGCCGGCCCCAATGCCCGCGTGTTCGTGCTGGACCAGATCACCGATGTGACCGACCAGGCCAAGGCCGCGATCGCCGCCGCCGGCAAGAACCCGCTGGCCCGCACCCGCGCGCTGGAGGCCTTCGACAAGGCCCAGACCGCCGCCTGTGAAGCCGATGCCGGCTTCCGCTGCCGCCTGTACAGCTTCTCCGGCGGCAACACCTACCGCCTGTTCCGCAACATGGAAATCAAGGACGTGCGCCTGGTCTACGCGCCCCCGGGCAGCGTCGGCAAGTTCGGCGGCGACATCGACAACTGGATGTGGCCGCGCCACACCGGCGATTTCTCGTTCTACCGCGCCTATGTGGGCAAGGACGGCAAGCCGGCCGCCTTCTCCGCCGACAACGTGCCGTATCAGCCCAGGCATTTCCTGAAGTTCGCCGATCAGCCGCTGGGCGCCGACGACTTCGTGATGGTGGCCGGTTACCCGGGTCGCACCAACCGCTACGCCCTGGCCGGTGAGTTCAACGAGACCGCCAGCTGGACCTACCCGACCATCGCACGCCACTACAACGCCGTGCTGAAGATGATCGACGAGGCCGGCAAGGCCGATCCGGACGTCAAGGTGAAGTACGCCGCCACCGCGGCCAGCATGAACAACGTGGCCAAGAATTACGCCGGTCAGCTGGAAGGCTTCAAGCGCATCGACGCGGCCGGCCAGAAGCAGGCAGAAGAAGCCGCCGTGCTGGCCTGGTTGAAGAAGCGTGGCGCCGCCGGCAAGCCGGCTCTGGCCGCGCATGCACAGCTGGTCCAGCACCTGGATACCAGCAAGAGCACGCGTGAGCGCGACCTGTTCGTCAGCCAGTTCAACAGCACCTCGGCCGTGGGTTCGGCGATCAGCCTGTACCGCCTCTCGATCGAGCGCAGCAAGCCCGATGCCGAGCGTGAAGCCGGGTATCAGGAACGCGATCTGCCCTCCATCGAAGGCGGCTTGAAGCAGATGGACCGCCGTTACGTGCCGCGCATGGACCAGCAGCTGCAGACCTACTGGCTGAGCCAGTACGTGGCCCTGCCGGCTGCGCAGCGCAGCAACGACGTGCTCAACCAGTGGCTGGCAGGCAGCGACGCGACCGCCGTGCAGGGTCTGGTCGGCAAGCTCTCGGCCACCAAACTGGGCAGCCTGGATGAGCGCCTGAAGTGGTTCAAGGCCGACCGTGCCGCGTTCGAAGCCAGCGCCGATCCGGCGATCCAGTACGCGGTGGCGGTGATGCCGGCGCTGCTGCAGCAGGAAGAGCAGAAGAAGACCCGCGAAGGCGAGTCCCTGGTGTCGCGCCCGCTGTATCTGCAGGCCGTGGCCGACTACAAGAAGAGCAAGGGCGAGTTCGTCTACCCGGACGCCAACCTGTCGCTGCGCATCACCTTCGGCAACGTCATGGGCTACGGCAAGGACGGCGTGAACTACACCCCGTTCACCACTCTGGAAGGCGTGGCCGCGAAGGAAACCGGCGAAGACCCGTTCGATTCGCCCAAGGCGCTGCTGGAGGCGGTCAAGGCCAAGCGTTACGGTGGCCTGGAAGACAAGCGCATCGGGTCGGTGCCGGTGAACTTCCTGTCCAACCTGGATATCACCGGCGGCAACTCCGGTTCGCCGGTGCTGGATGCCAACGGCAAGCTGGTCGGCCTGGCCTTCGATGGCAACTGGGAGTCGGTGAGTTCGAACTGGGTGTTCGATCCGGTGATGACCCGCATGATCGCGGTCGACAGCCGTTACATGCAGTGGATCATGCAGGAAGTGGCGCCCGCGCCGCAGCTGCTGAAAGAACTGAACCTCAGCAAGTAAGCCGACACGTCGGTTTCGAGAACCCCGCAGCGAAGGCTGCGGGGTTTTTTTTATGGTCCGCTCTGTATCCAGCGTGTGGCGTCTTGTTTTTCGCGGAGGGAGCGCGCCGGGCAGGGCTGGGCGAGACACGCCGTGAACCCATCCATGGGGGCTCGTACGACCGCATCCATGCGGTCGAACGGTCTCGCCCAGCCCTGCCCGACGCGCTCTGGACAGATGCCCGTGAGCGGACAGAAAGGCGAAGCGGCACCGCAGTCAATCTTCGCGTCCGCGTCAGCGACGGAGACCTTGGGGGCTGAGCCGGGCAGCCTCCGACAGGACTGTTGTACGGAAGCGAGCAAGCAGCTGTTGCATTTGCCCTCGTGTCCGCGTCAGCGACGGAAACCTTGGTGGATGAGGTCGGGCAGCCTCTGGCAGGACCGTTCGACGGCATGGATGCCGTCGTACGAGCCCCCAGGGATGGGTTCACGGCGCGTCCTGCCAGAGGCTGCCCGGCCTCAGCCTGCGCGGGTCAGTCAGGCGCCATGCTCTACGAGCCATCCGTCAGCAAGCGAGCAATCAGGAGCAAACCGCCACACAGCTTCACAGCCGCGACCGGGTATCATCCCTGTTCCGCGTGCTTTCACAGGATGTGAACGAAGCGCCGGAACCTCCTCCCCCAAGGACCCCTTGTCCGCATGCGCATCCTGCTTGCCCGTCACGGCGAAACGCCGTGGAATGCCGAAGGCCGCTACCAAGGCCAGATCGATATCCCGTTGTCGCCGATCGGCGAAGCCCAGGCCAAGGCACTGGGGGAACGTCTGAAGTCCGTCGACATCACCCGCGCCGTCGCCTCGCCGCTGTCGCGCGCCCAGCTCACCGCCCAGCTTGCCCTCGGCGCCGAACGTGCGCCGATGCTGCTGACCGAACCGGACCTGCAGGAAATTGCCCACGGCGAATGGGAAGGCCTGCTCGCCAGCGAAATCCATGAGAAGGATCCCTCCCGCCTGCGCGCATGGCGCGAAGAGCCCGACACCGTGCTGATGCCCGGCGGCGAATCGCTGCGCCTGGTGCTCGAGCGCAGCTGGCGTGGCCTGGCGCGTGCCGCTGAAGGGCTCGGTGAACATGACACCCTGCTGGTCGTCGCCCATGACGCCGTCAACCGCGTGATCCTGTGCCGCATCCTCGGCCTGCCGATCTCGCGCCTGTGGACCTTCCGCCAGGCACCGACCACGCTCAACCTGCTCGAAGGTCCCGACCTCGACCAGCTTGAAGTGGTGCGCCTCAACGACTGCGCGCACCACACCCCGTTCTTCGGCGAAGCCAAGCATCGCGCGCTGTAACGCACTGCGTCCCATCCTGCCGTCCGCCTCAACGATTCCGATCCAACGACCATGACCACCACCGCCCGCCCGCAGACCCTCTCCGATTGGCTCAGCTACATCGAGCAGCAGCACCCCGCCACCATCGACATGGGGCTGGACCGGGTGCGTACCGTGGCGCAGGCGATGGGGCTGGGCGCGCCGGCCGAGCGCAGCATCGTGGTCGGTGGCACCAACGGGAAGGGCTCCACGGTCGCCTTCATCGAAGCGATCGCCCGTGCCGCCGGCTGGAAGGTCGGCGCGTACACCTCGCCGCATCTGCTGCGCTACAACGAGCGCGTGCGCATCGATGGCCAGGACGCCACCGATGACGATCTGATGGCGGCCTTCAATGCCATTGAAGATGCCCGCGGCGCGACCACGCTGACTTACTTCGAATACGGCACCTTGGCCGCCCTGCAGCTGTTCGCGAAGGCCGGTCTGGATCTGGCCGTGCTTGAGGTCGGCCTAGGTGGCCGTCTGGATGCGGTCAACATCGTTGATGCCGACGTGGCGGTGATCACCACCGTCGACATCGATCACAGCGACTGGCTGGGTGAAGACCGCGAAGCGATCGGGACCGAGAAGGCCGGCATCATCCGTGGCTGGAAGCCGGTCATCCTGGGCGAAATCGATCCGCCCTCGAGCGTGCTCGCGCGTGCCTATCTGGTCGGTGCCAACGCCATCCGCGGTGGCAGCGATTTCTTTGCCGATGCCATTGATGGCGAACGCTGGCGCTGGCGCGATGTCGGCTTCCGTATCGAACTGCCGCACCCGTCGCTGCGTGGCCCGATCCAGCGCGCCAATGCCGCCACGGCGATCGCCGCGCTGCGTGCGCTGGATCGCCCGCTGCCCCGCACCGCGTTCATCGAAGGCGTTGCCGCCGCGCGTATCCGGGGCCGTCTGCAGGCCTTTGACCGCGAGGGCGTGGAGGTGCTGGTCGACGTCGGTCACAACCCGCAGGCGGCACGCGAGCTGGCCGCCGCACTGAAGGCCAGTCGCGTCACCGGCAACACCCTCGCCGTGTTTGCCGCCCTGCAGGACAAGGATGCCGCCGGGGTGGTGGATGCGCTGGCCGATCAGGTCCAGCAGTGGCATCTGGCGGGTCTGGAGGGCGCACGTGCGCAGAGCGCCGAGGAACTGCGGGCACGCCTGGCCGGTACGGCTGCGGCCGGCGGCATGGCGCACGCCACCGTCGTGGACGCCGTGCAGCATGCCGTGACGCAGGCCAAGGCCGGTGATCGCGTACTGGTGTTCGGCTCGTTCCACACCGCCGCGCAGGCGCTGCAGCTCCTGGATCCCGGCGCCTGATGGTGCTTTGCAGCGCCGTTCAGCCGCATCAGCCGCCGCACACGCGCGCACCCGTATAATCGCCGTGGCATTCCGCCGCGCCGCCTGCCTGCCTTCACGTGGATACTCCTCTGAAACAGCGACTGATTGGTGCCATCGTCCTGGTGGCGTTGGCCGTGATTTTCCTGCCCATGCTGGTCAAGGGCCCTGCACCTGACAGTGGTGTGGCCAACGTGCCGATCAGTGCACCGGCCGCGCCGTCGGATGGCCAGTTCGAAACCCGTGAGCTGCCGCTGGTCGCACCGACCGGTGGCGCCACCGGCCTGCAGAGCGGGGCATCCACGACCCAGCCGCTGGCCGACAGCGCTGCGGTCGCCGCCGATCCGGCGCCGGCCGATACCTCACCGGCCGTGGCCGCGGGCAACTACGCCGTCAGCTTTGGTGCCTACGCCAGCGAAGCCGATGCCGACCGCGTCATCGCCTCGTTGAAGAGCGCCCAGCTGGCGGGCTTCCGCGAACCGGCCACGATCAATGGCCGCCAAGCCTGGCGCGTGCGCGTCGGCCCCTACGCCGATCGCGCGCTGGCCGAAGCCGGCCGCCTGCAGGCGGTGAAGGTGCGCAACGACGTCAAGGCCGAGGTCATCACTCTGGATGCCCGCGCTGATACCGCCGTTGCCGCCACGCCGGCCGCCACTGCACCGGCTCCGTCGGCGGCTCCGGCTGCCTCCAGTGCCGCCGCTGCGCCGTCGGGCACTACCGTGAAAACCGAATCCCTGCCGGCCGAGCCGGTCGCGGCCGCCAAGCCCGAACCGAAGCCGGCCGCGCCCAAGCCCGAACCCAAGCCGGCCCCGGCGCCCAAGCCGGAGACTGCCGCCGCGCCGCCCGTGGCGGCCCCGGCCGCCCCGGCCGCCAGCAGCGTCGGCTTCGCCGTGCAGCTCGGCGCCTTCGGCCAGGCCGCCGAGGCCAACGCGCTGCGCGATAAAGTCCGCGCCGCCGGCTTCAGCGCCTTCGTGGAGCAGGTCCGTACCGACAAGGGCACGCTCAACCGGGTCCGCGTCGGGCCGGTCGCCAACCGCGCCGATGCCGAGAACCTCAAGGCACAGGTGGCCGCCAAGGTCGGCGTGGCCGGCATGGTCCGCCCGCACCCCTGATGCCTGATCTACGCCGCCCCGCACCCGCAGGACGGCCCGTAGCGCCCGGCCTGCCGGCATGATCGACATCGTCCTGCTGGTCCTGATCGGGGCCTCGGTCCTGCTCGGCCTCATGCGCGGCTTTGTCGGCATCGTGGTCAGCACGCTGTCCTGGCTGCTGGCCGGCTGGGCGGCGTTCCTGTTCGGCAATGACGCGGCCCACTGGTGGGCGGCGCCGGTGGAACCGGGCACCGGCCACTATGTCGCCGGCTATCTGGGCGTGTTCCTGATCGTCATGATCGCCGTCGGCCTGATCGGCATGCTGATCAAGGCCGCCGTGAAGGTCACCTGCCTGACCGGTGCCGACCGCCTGCTGGGCGGCGCGCTGGGCCTGGTCCGCGGCGCGTTCCTCGGCTGCGTGCTGCTGATGCTGGCTGCGTTCACACCGCTGCCGCAGGAGCCGGCCTGGCAGACCTCGCAGGTGCGGCCGTTGCTGCAGCCGGGCGTGCGCTGGATGCAGGCGCAGCTGCCCGAGATGGCGTTGCCGGAGGTGAATCTGCCGCAACTGCCGACGATGGATTTGGGCAAGCCGCTCGCGACAGGCGATAATGGCGTCCTTGGCGAAGTAGTGGCAGGGCGCGGATGGCCGCGTCCCGTTGACGAGGGGAGGGAGACGGCACCTGCCGACGCTGCGGCGCGCGGGCCGGCTTCCACACTGCCAGTCAATATCGAGCCGGCGCACCCGCGTCCGGACGACACCGTTCCGGCACGGAACGGTACCCCCGGCCAGGCACGGCCACCTTCACTGTAGATGGGCGCAGCCCAGCGGAGAGTTCGCACCATGTGTGGCATCGTCGGAATCGTCGGCAACCAGAACGTCGCCGGGCAGTTGTATGACGGCCTGACCGTCCTCCAGCATCGTGGCCAGGACGCGGCCGGCATCGCCACCGCCGACGGCACCCGCCTGCGCGTGCAGAAGGCCAATGGCCTGGTCCGCGACGTGTTTGATGCCAAGCGGATGTCCACGCTGGAAGGCCGCGTCGGCATCGCACACGTGCGCTATCCCACCGCCGGTTCGGAAGGCATGGACGAGGCGCAGCCGTTCTACGTGAACTCGCCGTACGGCATCGCGCTGGCCCACAACGGCAACCTCATCAATACCGAAGCCCTGCGCCAGCAGGTGTTCGAACAGGACCGCCGCAACGTCAACACCGATTCGGACAGCGAAGTGCTGCTGAACGTGTTCGCCTTCGAACTGGACGCGCAGCGCCAGCTGACCCCGGAAGCGGCGATCCGCGCCGTGGCCGCCGTGCACCGCCGCGTCAAGGGGGGCTATGCAGTGATCAGCGTGGTGCTGGGCCTGGGCCTGGTCGCCTTCCGCGATCCGCACGGCATCCGCCCGCTGGTGCTGGGCAAGCGCGCCCACGCCGAAGGCGACGAATACATCGTGGCCTCCGAATCGGCCGCACTGGACGTGCTCGGCTTCCAGCGCGTGCGTGATGTGCGCCCGGGCGAAGCGCTGGTCATCACCGCGCGCGGCGAACTGTTCTCCGAAGTCTGCGCCGAGCCGGTCGAACACAGCCCGTGCATCTTCGAGTACGTGTACTTCGCCCGCCCCGATTCGATGATCGACAACGTCTCGGTGCACAAGGCGCGCATGCGCATGGGCATCAAGCTGGGCGAGAAGATCCTGCGCCTGCGCCCGGACCACGACATCGACACCATCATCCCGATCCCGGATACCTCGCGCGATGCGGCGCTGGAGATTTCCAACACGCTCGGGGTGAAGTACCGCGAAGGCTTCATCAAGAACCGCTACATCGGCCGCACCTTCATCATGCCGGGCCAGGGTGAGCGGGTGAAGTCGGTGCGCCGCAAGCTCAACCCGATCCATCTGGAGTTCCGCAACCGCGTGGTGCTGCTGGTGGACGACTCGATCGTGCGCGGCACCACCAGCCAGCAGATCGTGCAGATGGCGCGCGATGCCGGCGCCCGCAAGGTCTATCTGGCCAGTGCCGCGCCGCCGGTGCGCTACCCGAACATCTACGGCATCGACATGCCGGCGGCCGAAGAACTGGTCGCGCACAACCGCAGCATCGAAGAAATCGAGAAGCACCTGGGCTGCGACTGGCTGATCTACCAGGACATCGAGGACATGGAAGCGGCGGTCAGCGAAGGCAACCCGGAGCTGAAGTCGTTCGATTCCTCGTGCTTCAACGGCGTCTACCCGACCGGGATCGAGCCGGGCTATTTCGAGCGCATCCAGCAGCTGCGTTCGGACGATGCCAAGCACAAGCGTCGCGCCTGAGGGCAGGGCATGAGTGATGTGTTGGACACCGCGGCCGGCGATCTGCTGCAGGCCGCGCAGCAGTGCCTGGCCGAGCCGGATCCGCTGCGCAAGGTTGCCTTGACCCAGCACTATGCTGTGCAGTTCCGCGCCGGTCGCCTGAAGGCACCGGCCGATGCGCCGGCACCGGACCCTATCCGGATGCCGGGCCGCCCCGCCAGGCCGACGCTGGTCCACCCGCGCGATCTACCGCGGCGTGGTCTGGGCAGCGTGGAGGGGCGTGCCGCCTTCGTGCATGCCATCGCGCATATCGAACTCAATGCGATCGATCTGGCCTGGGATGCGGTGTACCGCTTCCGCGGCCTGCCGACGTCGTTCCATGCCGACTGGGTCAGCGTGGCCGATGACGAATCGCGCCACTTCATGTTGTTGCACGATCGGCTGCAGGCCAATGGCTATGCATACGGCGATTTCGACGCACACAACGGCCTGTGGGAAATGTGCGAGAAGACCGCGCACGACGGGCTGGCGCGCATGGCGCTGGTGCCGCGCGTGCTCGAAGCGCGCGGGCTGGATGTCACTCCGGGGATGATCGTGAAACTGCGTGCCGGGGGCGACCATGCCACCGCCGATGTACTGGAGATCATCCTGCGCGAAGAGGTGGCCCACGTGGCAGCCGGCTCGCGCTGGTATCGGTGGTACTGCACGCGTGAAAACGTCGAGCCGCGACCCCGGTTCATGGCGCTGCTGAAGGAATACGCCGGCGGCTACCTCTATGGCCCGTTCAACCTGGAAGCGCGCCTGTTGGCCGGCTTCGACGAAGAAGAACTGGCCGAGCTGATCGAACAGACCGAACTGCGCGGTCAGGTGTTGGCCAGCACCACGCGCTGACCGCTTTCGGTGGGCCGGTTGACGTAGAACAACCCGGGGCCTGGTCGATACGGCAGTTCACGCGTGCCTGCATCGGCGGCATAGAGCAGTGCGGTATCGCCCAGCGCATCGAAGTTCCAGTGTGCCGACTGCATCAGGTAGTGCTGGCGCAGCGTGAGCTCCTGGGCGGCATCCAGCGGTTGGCCGGCCAGCAGCCGTTCCGCGATGGGGTGCAGCTGCGCAGGCAGTGCGAGCGCGGGCAGCGTGTCCGGTGAGGCCGTCCACGCGACGCCTGCCGCCGCGGCACGCTGGTGCAGCAACCGCAAGGCGATGAACTGGTAACGCGCATCGATCTCGCGGCGCAGGACCACTGCGGCGTACGCACGCAAGGTGAGTTGCGGCAGGACACTTCGGCTGCCGGCGACACGCTGCTGCTGCCACTGGTGCCAGACATCGACCCAGATCGCCTCCTCTCCCAGCCCCAGCGCGCGCTGCCAGCGCCGACACGTGGCCTGCGCGTTGCGGTACACCGTGCTCGTGCGCAGCAGCGCCAGCGGTGGTACCTCTCCTGCCACCAGCCCGGTGCCACGCAGCAGCTGCCCCTGCGGGCGGCTCAGCAGCTTGGGCCCTTCGATGCGCTGGTCATAGCCACCGCCGATGTTGGCATGCACGCCGGGCAGGACGATCTCCTCATGCTCGGGTGCCACGCTGGTCAGCGCGAAATGCTCGCGGTGTTCATCGCGTGCGACCAGCTGCACCACCTTGTCGGCGCAGCCCGCCGGTAGCGCCACCACCGGCATCTCATCACGGTGCTGGCGGCTGATCGCCACCACGGTATCGAGCAGCCCCACGAAGCGCACCAGCCGTGCGGCACCCGGGAAACCCGAGGCCAGCGACCAGCCGCACCGCACCAGCTGCTCGGCCAGCCAGGCGACTGCTCCGGCTGCGCTGAGAAAGGCCACCGCATCGCGCGCGCTGGCCGCGCCGCGCGAGTAACCAAACAGATCCACGTGCACACTGCTCACTGCGCGGCCGGGCTGCGCGCGGGCCAGTTGGCGCAGCGCTTCGGGCAGCAGCTGCTCCAGCGCCCGGCGCCGCTTGGCGCGCACGCCGGTGCGGCCGATCCCGAACGCCAGCCCCATCAGGTCGTCGTCTTCACCCGTGCGCGTACCCACGCCCTCGATGTAGATCGACAGCGCCAGCGTGTCGCCGGTTGCTGGCATCTGCCTATGGTCCGGATACAGGGCCTGCAGCCGCGCGATGTTGGTCAGGCCGTTGCTGTAGCTGCTGGTCAAGCGGCTTTGATACGGCGATGCATCATCGGCGACCACGGCGGGTGGGCGCGGTGTGGGCGTCGTGGCGCCTGCCGGGCGTGACGCGCGCTGCAGGTTGTCAGCGTTGTTGCGGGTGCCATCGAAGAACAGACCGATATGCAGTGACACCGTCGCCCTCGTTGCCGGTTGGGTAGCTGCCACCGCCATGTCGTCCCTGTTCCCCGAGGATCCCACCCTAAGGTAGCGCGGAATCTGTTCGCCGCAAGAGCTCGCGGAGGCCGTCGTGACGTCCCTGAACCAAGGCGCAGTCGATCACAGTTCCGAAATTCCATCTGCAATTTCTATTGAATTTACACGGCCAGAGCGCGCCAGATGGGCGTGCCGGCCCTACCGGCTGACTGCAACCACGACTCCACTCCCGTTTTCACTCAAAGAGAGGCGACATGATGTCCAGTTCGATGAGCAAGGCCGCAGGTGTGTTCGCGTTGTGTCTGTTGGGGGCCGGTGGTGCTGCCGCCGCGCCGCTGTTCGAGCCGGTCACAGTGCTGAGCCGGGCCGGCACCGCAGACCAGCCGGCATTGCAGGGGGTGATGGGCTCGCCCTCGACCAGCGCAGTGCAGGAGGTCCGGGTGGACGCAGCGGCCGTCTCGCCGGTGCAGAAACAACTGGAATTCGAGCTGTTGGGGCAGCCGGTGCAGGCCCTGCAGAGCAAGGTCGAGACGCTCGCTGATGGCGGCAGCATCTGGTACGGCCAGCTCGGCACGCGCGCCGGCGCGCGCCTGATCAAGACCGGTGCGCCGGACCCGATGAACGCGGTGATTCTGGTGCGCTCGGGGGATACCGTGACCGGCTCGATCCGCAAGAATGGCCAGCTGTACCGCCTGCGCCCGGTCAGTGACGGACGGCATGTGCTGGTGGAAGTGGATGAGGCGCGCATGCCGGCCGATCATCCCGCCGACTACAACAGCCTGCCTACCATCGCGATGCCGGCGTCGGACCGGGCAGGGACCGCGGCAGCCTCGTCGGGTACGCCGGCCACCATCCGCGTGCTGGTGGTGGCCACCAACGGTGCGGTGGCGGCGTATGGCGGCAACATGCAGTCGCTGGTGCAACTGGCCGTGGCTGAATCCAATCAGGGCTACAGCAACAGCAATGTCGGCATCACCCTGCAGTTGGCCGGGTACGAGACCACCAGCTATGCCGAGTCGAGCAGTTTCTCCACCGATCTGGCGCGCTTCCGCAACACCAGCGATGGAGTGATGGACAGCATCCATACCAGCCGCAACAACACCCGCGCCGATGTCGCGGTGCTGGTGATCAACAACGCCAGCTCGTGTGGGCTGGCCTCGGGCATCGGCTCCACGGCGGCCACCGCGTTCGCGGCGGTGCATTGGGATTGCGCCACCGGGTACTACTCCTTCGCGCATGAGATCGGCCACCTGCAGAGCGCGCGGCATGACATCGCCACCGACTCGAGCACCTCGCCGTATGCCTACGGCCACGGCTACCGCTACGAGCCGGCCAGCGGCACCGGCTGGCGCACGATCATGGCTTACAACTGCACCCGCAGCTGCCAGCGCTTGAACTACTGGTCCAACCCGAACATCAGCTACAACGGGATTCCGACGGGTATCGCCAGCAGCGCCGACAACCAGCGCGTGCTGGTCAACACCAAGGCGGCCGTGGCCGCATTCCGCTGATATGCGCATCCCGCGGCGGCCATTGCGGCGCCGCGGGGTCGGTTCAGTTCGCCAGGGCGTCCAGCGTCCAGCCTTCGGGCGTCACGCGCAGCACCGAACCCTGCTCGTACCAGTCGCCGAGCACGATGCGGGTGCACTCGCGGCCGCAGGCCTGCAGCGTGTGGATGGCAGGGCGGTGGGTATGGCCGTGGATCATCGTGTCCACGCCGTAGCGGGCGAACGTGCTGTCCACCTCGGCCGGCGCCACGTCGGTGACGGTCTCGAACTGCGCGCGGTCGCCCTGTTTCATTTCCGACTGACGCGCCTGGCTGGCATCGCGCGCTTTCTGTGCGAAGGCGATGCGCGCGGCCAGTGGCTGCGACAGGAACTGTGCCTGGAACACCGGGTCGCGCGTCTGCGTGCGGAACTGCTGGTAGGCCACATCGTCGGTGCACAACAGATCGCCATGCTGCAGCAGCACTGGGCGGCCGTACAGATCGATGACGCTCGGGTCGGGCAGGATCGTGAACCCTGCGCGGCGCGCGTAATCCTCGCCGACCAGGAAATCGCGGTTGCCGCGGATGAAGTACACCGGGACCCCGGCATCGGCCACGGCATGCAGCGCGATCGCGACCGCATCGGCGGCCGGGGAGGGCGTGTCATCGCCGATCCAGGCTTCGAACAGATCGCCCAGGATGTACAGGGCCTCGGCCTGCATCGCTTCCTCGTGCAGGAAGGCCAAGAACAGGTCGGTGATGGCTGGACGACTCGGGTCCAGGTGCAGATCGGAGATGAACAGCGTGGTCATGGCCGCATTGTAAAACGCACATGCGCGATGCGCGCGTCCCCGTCTCTCAGACCGGCAACGGCAGCCATTGGAGGCTGGCAGCTGCCAACAGCGAGGCAATGCCGGTCGCGGCCAGCACGTCACTGGGATAGTGCAGCCCCAGCACCACCCGCGACAGCCCGATCAGCGCGGTGAAGGGCACCAGCAGCGGGGCCAGCCACGGGTAGTACGCCAGTGCCACGATCGTGAAGGACACCGCGTGCAGCGTGTGCCCGGAGGGGAAGCTGAACTCATCCAGCGGCGCCACCCAGGCGCGGATGCGCAGATCGGCTGCGAAGGGCCGCGGGCGGCGCGTCCAGCGTTTCAGGCCCTTGTACAGCAACAACGCCATCAGCCCGGTGGCCGCCATGTGCAGCGACGCACGCAGGCCGTCGAATCCGTCCAACAGCACCAGGGCTGCCATCAGCGCGTACCAGGCCGCGCCGTCGCCGAGACGACTGATGACGGCAAAGGCATGCCGCACCCGGCGGCGCCGGCAGTAGTGGTTGGCGCGTCGGCACCAGCGCGTTTCGCGTCCGCGCAGGGCATCAAGCAGCATGGTCGGCATGCGGCCTCCGGGCCTGGGCCAGTTCGGCGAGCAGGGCATCGAACTCGGCGACCACGTGCTGGGGATGCAGCCGCTTCATCGCGGTGGCGGCATTGCGGCCCAGCCGGTGGCGCAATGCATCGTCGCCGGCCAGTTGCACGGCAGCGGTCACAAAGTCGTTGTCGTCATTCACGGCGATGCCGTTTTCGTCGGTGCGCAGGTATTCGCGGGCGGCGCCGTAGTCGAAGGCGACCGTCGCCAGGCCGCTGGCCATCGCTTCCAGGGTCACGTTGCCGAACGTCTCGCTGCGGCTGGGGAACAGGAACAGATCACCGCTGGCGAAATGCCGGGCCAGCGCATCGCCGCGCTGCACGCCGCAGAAGATGAAGTCCGGGTTGTCGTGGGCCAGCTTGGCGCGCGATGGGCCATCGCCCACGAACACGAAGCGCGCCTTGGGCCGTACCTGCTGCAGGCGGCGGAACGCTTTGACCGCCAGCCCGAGGTTCTTCTCCGGGGCGATGCGGCCGACGTAGATCGCGGCGAAACCGTTGCCGTCGATGCCCCACTCCTCGCGCAGCGCCGGGTCACGGCGCTCGGGCTCGAACTGGCTGCTGTCCACCGCGCGTGCCAGCAGGCGCACGCGATCGAAGCCTTGTTCGCCGAGGAACTGCTGCAGCTCCTGGGTCGGCACCAGCGTGGCATCGGCCTGGTTGTGGAAGCGGCGCATCCAGCGCAGCGCGGCGGCCTGCAGCCAGGCCACGCCATAGTCGGGGAGGTACTCATCGAAGCGGGTATGGAATCCGGTCGCAACCGGGATGCCCATACGGCGTGCGGTGCGCAGCGCCGACCAGCCAAGCGGACCTTCGGTGGCGATGTAGATCGCATCCGGCCGCTGCTGTTGCCACTGGCGGGTCAACCGCGTGGGTGCCGGCAGACCAAAGCGCAGGCCGGGATAGCGTGGCAGGTTGGCACCGGTGACCAGCACCGTGCTGTCCACCGCCTCGGTGTCGGAGGGTTGCCGGGGCCGAACCAGGTCGACCTGATGGCCGGCGGCACGCAACCCCAGTTCCAGGCCCTGCACGGTCAAGGCAACGCCATTGACTTCAGGGGGGTAGGTTTCGGTGACGATGGCATAGCGCATGGCGGGCCTCCGGTATGCCACGCATGCTGGGCCCGGGCGATGTAGCCGACATGACCGCCGTATGACGTTGGCATGACGCCCGTGCCGCCACGGAAAAAGCCACGGCCCCGAAGGGCCGTGGCGGTCAAACGGTGTTGCCCGGCAGCGATCAGAAACGCTGCTGGTACTTCATGTACATGAAACGACCGATGTCGTAGCCACCGTAGTAGGAGAAGTTGGAGTTCGGCTGGCTGTACATGATCGGGCCGTACTTCTCGAACACGTTGTTGGCACCCACCGAGACCGTGGCATCCCATGGCAGGTTGTAACGGAACTGCACGTCGTGGAAGGTCACCGAACCACGCTGGTTGTAGTCACGCGTACCGGCGTACCACGGCGCCTGCACACCGGGGTCGGAGCACTCGTCCGGCCGGGTCTTTGCGTTGAGGCAGCGTTCCTTGACCCCGGAGTAGTAGCGTGCGGTCCAGCTCACCCCGAAATCGCCCATGTCCCAGCCTACGGTCAGGTTGGAGCGCACGCGGAAACCGCTGCCGATGCCGTTCTTCGTTTCGGGCACCACATCGAGGTCGTTGGTCGTACGTTCAAGGTACGAGCTGACATAGGTCGTCGACCACCCCGTGCTCAACGTGCCGTAAGCGGTATCCAGGCGGTGGCTCAGTTCGAGGTCGTAGCCTTCGGTCTCCAGGAAGCCGGAGTTGCGCTTGCCGTAGGTCAGCGTGTTGACAATGCCGGTCACCGGGTCGCGCGTGAAGCCGCTGCAGCGCGAGGCGATGCCCAGCTCATAGCAGTCGCGCAGCATGTCGTTGGGGTGGTCGTTGACGATGGTGTTGTCGATGCGGACCTTCCACCAGTCCAGCGCGACGTTGAGGTTGGACACGAAGGTCGGGCTCCAGACCAGCCCCAGCGAACGGCTGGTCGAGGTTTCCGGCTGCAGGTCCGGGTTGGAGCCGTTGGTGAACGGCACCGGTGTCTGATCACTGCTGGAAGTGATCGGCACGCCGCCCTGGCGCAGCTGGCGGTAGCTGTCTGCGTTGGCGATATCGGCGGCACAGCGTGCGCGCACGTCGGCGCTGCTGGCCGAGGCGCCGTAGACGGTGTCGCAGGGGTCACGGTAGCCGGTGGTGAACGTTTCCGACCCACCGCCGTACAGATCGGAGATGGTCGGCGCACGGAAGCCCTGGGCCCAGGTGCCACGTACCAGCAGCTGATCGATCGGCTTCCACTTGAAGCCGAACTTGCTGTTGAGGGTCTTACCGAAGGTGCTGTAGTCCGAATGGCGCGTGGCGGCGCTCAGGCTCAGCTCGCGCGCGCCGGGCAGGTCGGCCAGGATCGGCACACTCAGCTCCAGGTAGGCCTCGTTGACCTTGTAGCCGCCACCGGTCGGGCCGGCCGCCAGGTTGGTAGTCGCACCACTCTGGGCCAGCGGATCGGGAATGAACTCCCCGGCTTCCTTGCGGGTTTCCACCCCGAAGGCAAAGCCCAGGTCACCGGCCGGCAGGGTCATCACGGTACCGGCGACGCTGGCGAACGCATTGCGTGAGGTGGTCTTGCCGCGGGAGATTTCCGGCGGGAACAGATAGTCGATCAGTTCCTGATTGCCGGTGAGGCCATTGGGGTCGTTTGAGCCGTACGGCACCAGCGGATTCCACGGCATGCAGCCGGCAATCGGCGCGCCCGGCACGCCACAGTCGACCTTGCCGGTGGCCTCGTTGTAGTACGACGGACCGACCGCATTCTTGACGCGTTCCTTGTTGAGGTTGCCGGTGGCACGCTGCAGCAGCTCACTGCGGTTGTACTGGTAGCCCGCTTCCCAGTCGAAGTAGCGCTCGCCGACCTCGACGCTGCCTTCCAGCGCGGCGACCGCACGCCAGGTCGTCAGGTCGCTGATGCTGACCCGCGGCACTTCCCAGGTGCGCCGGTTCCAGCCGATCGCGGTGGGCTTTTCATAGCCGTGATGGTTGCCGAACGGATTGAACCAGCTGTCGATGGACATCGCGCCGATGCCCGCCGTGGCGGACTGCAGCGGGTAGCCGGCGATCTGACGGGTGGACGTGCGCTTGTTGTAGCCCAGCTGGGTGGTCAGGCGGATATCGTCGGTGAGGTCCAGGCGGCCATCCAGGAACAGCGAATCGCGCTTGAGCGGCGAGATCAGGTGCATCTGTTCCTGCGCGTTGCTGACGTCGCCGGTAAACGGAGTCAGATCGCTGAGGTGATAGTTCGCCGGGTTGGTCGGATCGGTGCCGCGGTCCAGCGAGTAGTTGCAGCCCGCAGCGGCGGTGCAGCCCGGCCCCTTCAGGCCGTTGACCTGGCCCCATTGGCTGACCTGGGTCCAGTTGTCGCCCGGGTGGCGGGTCGTGTTCGGGAACTGGCTGAACCAGCGATCGCGCGCCCAGACTTCTTTCTCTTCGGTATGTTCGGCCGAGAAGGTCAGCGATGCGCGGTCGTTGGACCAGCCGGCAACGACGTCGACGCGGTTACGCGCGCCATCGCCCTGGCTGTACTGGCCGTAATAGACGTTGGCGGTGACGCCGTCGACGTTGCTGCGGGTGATGATGTTGATCACGCCGGCCATCGCGTCCGAGCCGTAGATGGCAGACGCACCGTCCTTGAGCACTTCCATGCGCTCGATCGCGGAGACCGGCACGCTGGAGATGTCCTGGTAGCCGCTGGTGGTAATGCCCAGGCGCTTGCCGTTGATCAGCACCAGGGTGCGCTGCGCGCCGAGGTTGCGCATGTCGATGTAGGTGCCGCCGGCGGTCTCGCCAGCGCTGAGCACGTTGGAGCGACTCAATGCAGGGCTGCCCACGGCCGTCAGGTTCTGCAGGATGTCGGCGACCGAACTGAAGCCCTGGCGTTCGATATCGGCGCGGCTGATCGCCAGCACCGGCTGGGCCGATTCCACATCGACCTGGCGGATGCGCGACCCGGTGATCTCGATGCGGTCCAGGGTGGTCGGCGTGGCGTCCTGGGCGAGGACGGCCGTGGATGCGAGGCCAGCGGTGCCGGCGACCAAGGCAAGGCGGATCGCCTGCCCCAGCGGGGTAGTGGATGAAGACATGATCGACTCTCTCTCTGATCGGAACGACGTCCAGGAAGTCGGCGGACCCAGGTACCGCCTGCTTCAAAAAACCGGCGCTGTGCACGCCGGGGATCCGAGAGTAGATCGATTCGTTAAGCATCCATGAAGAAGATGTGAGGGGGTTCTCACAAATAATTCACGGGCGCAGCGTTCTGCGAATTCAGCCCAGAAATTGCTGCAGATGCACGTTGTGAAGCGGGTAAAAAGCGTCAGGCAACGAAGGGTCGGAACTGCACGCCCAGGCCGGACATGCCCTCTGTTTCGCCGATCAGATCCGCGCGCAGCAGCGGACGCGCATCGATGTAGGCCTGCGGCAGGATCAGCGACAGGCGTGCGTCATCAGCGGTCAGTTCCAGCGCCGGCATCGGCGTGTCTTCATGCGCGCGGTTGAGCAGGACCGCCAGCCGCAGCAACGCGGTCATGCGCCGTGCCGGTTGCAGCAGACGCTCGGGCAGTGCCTCGAAGGCGGACTTGGAGATGTTGCGGCGGTGGCTGCGCACCAGCGCGGCGAGCAACTGCTGTTCCTGCCGCGAGAAACCGGCGATGTCCGAGTTCTCCAGCACATAGCTGCCGTGCACGTGGTAACCGCTGTGCGCGATCATCAGGCCCAGCTCGTGCAGGCGTGCGGACCAGCCGAGCATGCGGGCATCGTCCGGGTCCAGCTGCCAGCTTTCTTCCACCTGGGCGAGCAGGTACATCGCGGTGTTTTCCACGCGATCGGCCTGCACGGTGTCGATGCCGTAGCGCTGGGTCAGTGCGGCGACCGATTCATCGCGCAGGTCGTTCTCGCTGGCGCGGCCGAGGATGTCGTACAGGATGCCCTCGCGCATTGCTGCCTTGCTGACCAGCAGCTTCTGCAGGCCCAGCGCCTGGAAGGCGGCCTCAAGTACCAGGATGCCACCGGCGATGATCGGACGGCGATCAGCCGACAGGCCCGGCAGGTCGATGTCTTCGATGCGCTTGGCCTTGAGCAGTTCATCGCGCAGTTGCGGCAATGCCTCGGCGGTGATCGCGCCCTTGCTCAACTTCATCGTGGCGCAGATTTCGCTGATCGCCTTGTGCGTGCCCGACGAGCCCAGCGCCTCGTGCCAGCCCAGCGCACGGTACTTGTTGGCGAACTGCTGGAACTCCGCGCCGATCTCGGTCAGGGCGTCCTTCCAGCGCTTCTTGCTGAGCTTGCCGCCGGGGAAGAAGCGGCGCGTGCTGGCGATGCAGCCGGCCTGCAGGCTTTCGCGCTCCAGGGTCTGCATGCCCTGGCCGATGATGAATTCGGTGGAGCCGCCACCGATGTCGATCACCAGCCGGCGCTGGTCTGCCTTGGGCGGTTGCGCATGGGCCACGCCCAGATAGATCAGGCGCGCCTCTTCGCGGCCGCTGACCACTTCGATCGCATGCCCGAGCGCGGTTTCGGCCGGCATCAGGAAGGCCTGCGGCGAACGCAGCTGGCGGACCGTGTTGGTGGCCAGTGCACGCACCCGCACCGAGGGTATCGCCCGGATGCGCTGGCCGAACCGGGCCAGGCACTCCAGCGCGCGCTGTCGGGCCTCGGCGGACAGGCCGCCCTTGCCATCCAGGCCATCGGCCATGCGCACGGTCTCGCGCAGGCGGTCGACGACCCGCAACTGCCCGAGCGTGTATCGCGCGATGACCATGTGGAAGCTGTTCGATCCAAGGTCGATGGCGGCGAGCAGGTCGCCATCCTGCAGAGCGGGCGGAGTCGTGGAGGTATGCGGCATGGACGAATGTTAGCCGAAGGGTGGGGCCGCGCGTCACCGCGCGGCCTTCACATCATCACGCTGCGACGTTGGGTCGCGGTTCAAAGGCCCTGCAGCAGGGCCATCTGTGCCGAATGCGGCGGCTCGTCGTGCCCCGGCGTGCACTTGATGTAGCTGCCGTCGGCCTGCAGGTCCCAAGCGTTGAGGTTGTCGTCAAGGTAGTTCTGCAGCACGTCGCGGTAGACCTTGCGCGCCAGTTCTGGATCCAGGATCGGGAAGCAGGTCTCGACCCGGCGCAGCAGGTTGCGCTCCAGCCAGTCCGCGCTGGCGCAGAACAGCTCGGAGGCGCCGTCATTGCCGAACCAGTAGACCCGGCTGTGCTCCAGGAAGCGACCGACGATCGATCGCACCCGGATGTTGTCCGAGACGCCCGGCATGCCCGGGCGCAGGGTGCAGGCGCCGCGCACGATCAGGTCGATCTGCACGCCGGCCTGCGAGGCCGCGTACAGGGCCCGGATCATCTGCGGTTCGTTGAGGGCGTTCATCTTGGCGATGATCCGCCCCGGACGCCCGCTGGCCGCCAGCCGCGTTTCGCGCTCGATCCGCTGCAGCAGGCCCGGGTGCAGGGTGAAGGGCGACTGCAGCAGGCGCTTGAGCTTCATCCGCGGGGCCAGCCCGGACAGCTGCTGGAACAGCAGGTGCACATCGTTGCCGATGTCCGGATCGGCGGTGATCAGGCTCAGGTCGGTGTAGGCCCGCGCGGTGCCGCTGTGATAGTTGCCGGTGCCCAGGTGCACGTAGCGGCGCAGCTTGCGGCCTTCGCGGCGCACGATCAGCAGCATCTTGGCGTGGGTCTTGAAGCCGACCACGCCGTAGACGACCTGCACGCCGGCTTCCTGCAGGCGGTCGGCCAGGCCGAGGTTGGCTTCCTCATCGAAGCGCGCGCGCAGCTCGACCACGACGGTGACGTCCTTGCCGTTGCGGGCCGCCTGGATCAGCGCATCGACGATCAGCGAATCCTTGCCGGTGCGGTACAGCGTCTGCTTGATCGCCAGCACGTTCGGGTCGACCGCCGCTTGCTTGATCACATCCAGCACGGCGGTGAACGCATCGAAGGGATGGTGCAGCAGCACGTCCCGGCGCGCGACGATCTCGAAGATGCCATCGCTGTCGCGCAGGACGCGCGGGCTCAGCGAGGGGTACTTCAGGTCCGGCCGCTGGATCACGTCGTACAGCTGGACCACGCGGTTGAGGTTGACCGGGCCGTCAATGCGGTAGACCGCGTTCTCGGTCAGCCCGAAGTTCTGCAGCAGGGTGCGCACGATATCGCGCGGGCAGTCCTGCGCGATCTCCAGCCGCACCGCCGGGCGGTAGCCACGATCGACCAGCTCATCGCGCAGCGCCAGGGCCAGGTTCTCGACTTCCTCCTCGTCCACTACCAGTTCGGAATTGCGGGTCACGCGGAACTGATATGCGCCCTGGACTTCCATGCCCGGGAACATCTCGTCGACGAACGTCGACAGCACCGAAGACAGGAACACGAAGGTCTGCGGGCCGCCGAGTTTCTCCGGCAGCTGGATGATGCGCGGCAGCGAGCGCGGCGCACGCACGATCGCCAGATGGCCGGCACGGCCGAACGCATCGGTGCCCTTGAGCACCACCACGATGTTCAGCGATTTGTTGAGGATCTTCGGGAACGGGTGCGAGGGATCCAGACCGAGCGGGGACAGCACCGGCATGATCTCGTTGCGGAAATACGCCCGCAGCCAGCGCTTCTGGCGATGATTCCAGGAGTGCCGGCCGAGTACGTCGATGCCGGCTTCATGCAGTGCCGGGCGCAGGGTCTCGTTCCAGCAGCGGTACTGCTGGTCGACCAACTGCGCGGCACGGTCATGGATGGCATTGAGGATCGCCTGCGGCGCCATGCCGTCCGGCGCCGGCGGCAGGCCGAACTCCTGCGCATGGCGCACCGCGGCTGCGCGGATCTCGAAGAATTCATCCAGATTGGTGCAGGAGATGCACATGAAGCGCAGGCGCTCCAGCAACGGCACCTGCGGGTCCATGGCCTGGGCCAGCACCCGGAAGTTGAAATCCAGCTGCGACAGCTCGCGGTTGATGTACAGCGCCGGATCGCGCAGCGGATCGCCGTCCACAGGCACGGCGGCGGGAACAGGAGTGCTCATGCGGAAAAGTCTTCAGAAGAAGGAAGGGAGACGACCTCGTTGCGCGCGCGCACCTGGTCGGCATCGAAGTGGCACGAGAACGTGCTGCCTTTACCGACCTCGCTCTGGATGTCCAGGCGGGCATGGTGCAGGCCGAGAATGTGTTTGACGATCGACAGCCCCAGACCGGTGCCGCCGCTCTCGCGCGAACGGCTGCTGGAGACGCGGTAGAAGCGTTCGGTCAGGCGCGGCAGATGGTTGGCCGGAATGCCGTAACCGGTGTCGCGCACCGACAGCACCACGCCGTCGCCTTCGCGCGCGAACTCCACTTCCACGCGGCCACCGGCCGGGGTATAGCGCACCGCATTGGTGACCAGGTTGGAAAACGCGCTGTGCAGTTCTTTGTTGGAGCCCTGCAGGTCCACGCCGGCAGTATCGATGATGCTGATCTGGTGGCGGCCCTGGCTGTGCGCCTCGGCCTCGCGGCGCAGCGTGGCCAGCATCGGGGTCATCGCCACGGCTTCGGCTTCGGTATGTTCCTGCGATTCCAGTCGGGACAGGGTGAGCAGGTCTTCGACCAGCTGCGCCATGCGCTGGGATTGCTTGCGCATTTCCTCCAGCATCGGGCCGGTGCCGGGGAAATCTTCCGGATCCATCATGTCCAGATAGCCGTGCACCACGGTCAGCGGCGTGCGCAGTTCATGCGAGACGTTGGCCACGAAGTCACGGCGCACCTGTTCCAGCCGCAGCAGCTTGCTGACATCGCGTGCGATCAGCAGCCAGTAGTCTGGCGAGTAAGGAATCAGGCGCAGGTTGAGGCGGATTGCCGGATCGACCGGGGAGGGGACGTCCAGGATCGGTTCGGCATTGCGCCCACCGGCCAGCCAGTGCGCCAGCGGCATCGGCTGCAGGCGTTCAACCAGTGCCTCACCCAGATCGCCTGGATGGTGCAGGCCGAGCAGCGAAGTGGCCGCTTCGTTGAACCACTGCACGCGCTGGCTGTTGCGGTCCACCACCACCACGGCGTCCGGCAGGGCGGCGGCCGCGGCGCGATAACTGCGCAGCATGTCCAGCAGGCGCCGCTTGCGTGTGCGCATTTCCCACTGGTTGCGGTAGAGCAGGCGGTCCAGCTCGTTCCACACGCCGGTGCCGTCCCCCATGTCCCAGCGATGGCGTGCGGTGAGCCCGCGCAACACCCGGCGCAGCCGCCAGTAGTGCCAGGTCAGCGCGCCTATCGAAGCCAGTGCGATGCACATCCAGACATGGCCGACCGCCAGGCCCAGCAAGCCGGCCGCGAGCAGCAGGGCGGCGAGGGTGGCCAGCGTTTTCAACCAGGCAGAACGGATGTGGCGGGGCATTGCGGTCTCGCAGAAAGTGCGGGCCTCGGAATCGATCCAAGGTTATAGCAGGAGTGGCCGGCACCGGGCATGCGCGCCCGGTGCCGGCCCGACGAGACTCAGGTCGAGGTGGAGAACCGGTAGCCGGCACCGCGTACGGTCTGCACCATGTTCTCCGCACCGAACGGCTCCAGCGTCTTGCGCAGGCGGCGGATGTGCACGTCGATGGTGCGCTCTTCCACATACACGCTGCCGCCCCACACGTGATCCAGCAGCTGGGCACGGGTGTAGACGCGTTCGGGGTGGGTCATGAAGAAGTGGAGCAGACGGTACTCGGTCGGACCGATCGGCACCGGCTGGTCGCCGGCGAAGACGCGGTGCGCGGCGCCATCGATGCGGATCGTACCGACCGCGACGCTGCCATCTTCGTCATCGTCGCGGGCACGGCGCATCACCGCACGGATGCGGGCCAGCAGTTCGCGCGCGGAGAACGGCTTGACCACGTAGTCGTCTACACCGGCTTCCAGGCCACCGACGCGGTCATTTTCTTCCCCGCGTGCGGTCAGCATGATGATGGGCACCTCGCGGGTGAGGGCTTCTTTGCGCCAGCGCCGGGCCAGGTCCAGCCCGCTGGTGCCCGGAAGCATCCAGTCCAGCAGGATCAGGTCCGGGACGCGATCGGCGATGGCGGTCTGCGCCTCGCGGGCGTCGCCGGCATGGATCGGGTCGTAGTCGCCCTTGCGCAGGGCAAAGGCGACCATTTCGCGGATCGCGGGTTCGTCATCGACGATCAGGATGCGTTTCTGCACGTGCCCACCGTATTGCTCATCAGATCGGGATTGAGCTCAGTAGACTACGGTTTCATGACAGGTTTGTGACGACGTGGCTGTTCCCGTCGCACGTCGCCATCTGGCGGTCATGAGCGGGCGGGCACGGACCGTCTCAGCGGCGGTCCAGGTCCGGGTCGTCGATCCCTTGCCGGCGCATTTCCAGTACGGTCGGGGTAATGCTCTCGATCCGGGCATCGACCCGCGCACGGACCACGTAATCCAGGCTCGGCTGCCGCTTGAGCGCTTGGAGCTGAATCAGCGCCTGCTCCGGTCGGCCGCTCAGGAAGGCAGCCTCGGCATAGGCTTCGCTGGCCCGGATGGTATCCCCGGCCAGCTCGCTGGCGCGCGCAAAACGCTGCTGGAAGACCGGATCATTGCCGCTTTGCGACAGCATCGGGCGCAGCATCGCCTGCGCGCGCTGGCCGGCCTCGCGCCCGCCCTGTTCGTTGAGGATCGACGCATAGGTCAGGGCCACCGGACGGCTGCCGGGGTGCTGGCGCATCAGGGTCTCGAAGCGCGCATTGGCCTGCGCCTGCTGGCCAGAGCGCGATTCCGCCTCGCCCAGTGCCAGCGCCACCCAGACATTGTCGGGATGATCGCGCAGCAGCTCGGTGAGGTCGCGGGTGGCCTGTGCCGCCGCACTGTTGCGCAGCCGCCCCAGCGCGAGCCCATAGCGCTGCGGCTCGGTCAGCCCATTCTTCTGCGCGCGCTGGAGGCTTTCATACTCGCCGATCACATCGGCCGGGGTATCGGCGCTGAGCACGCGCAGGCGCTCGCGCGCCCACTCGAACTGGCCCGTGCTGCCGCGGTTGAGTGAATTGACCGAGATCTGCATCGAGGCCGGGAGCAACGGGTTGCTCCGCCGTACCAGTGGATCGGACAGCGCCGGGTCAGCGGGGTTCACCCGCTCCTGGCGCACCCCGCCGGGTACCTCGGTGGTCAGCAGCACCGTGTCCTTCTTCATCTGCTCGGCGCGGGCCTTGGCCTCGCTGATGCGGGTGGTGGTGACCGGGTGGGTCTGCAGGAAATCCGGCACGCTGTAGCCGCCCTGATTGCCCCGCATCGAGGCCGACATGCGCTCGAAGAAACCCGCCATGGCATCCACGTCGTAACCGCTGCGGGCCAGGGTGCGGATGCCCAGGCGGTCGGCCTCGGACTCATTGGAACGGGTGTAATTGATCTGGCGCTGCTGCATCAGCCCCATGCCGGAGGTGATCGCGGCCATGGTGGCGTCACCGGCGGAATTGCCGCCGGCCTGCTGCGCGGCCACCACCGCGGCAAGCATGCCCAGCAGGATGGGGATCTGGTCGCGCTGGGCGCGCTCCACCCCGCGCAGCACGTGCTGCTGGGTGACGTGGGCGATTTCGTGGGAGAGCACCGCCGCCACTTCGTCCTCGCGCTCGGCAGTCAGCACCAGGCCCGCATTCACGCCGATGTAGCCGCCCAAGGTGGCGAAGGCGTTGATCTGCCGGTCCTTGAGCATGAAGAAGGTGTACGACTGGCGCGGCTGGGCACTGTTGGAGCCCAGCCGGGCGCCCATGGTCTGCAACCAGTCATCGACCAGCGGGTCGTCGAGCAGGAAGCCGTAGTTGCGCAGTTCCCGCAGCATCATCCCGCCGTACTCCGCCTGCCGGGCCGGGGTCAGCAGCTCACCGGCCGAGGACCCGATGTCCGGCAGCTTGCTTTCCTGGGCCCCGGCCAACGGCACCGCCAGGGCCAGGGTCAACGCGGCAGAAAGCAGCAAAGGGCGCAAACGGAGCTCCTGGAGGAAAGGCGGACGACAGCGTGACAGGGCCAGTGCAACCTGCGGTTAAACCACAGTGTTGCGGCGGTGACGTGGAAAATCCAGCAGACCGCTACCATATACAGACCAACGTTCCGCTGTGGAGTTTCCCGTGAGCCAAGATGCTGTTACCCCCCCGGGTGGTGCGCCCGCCATCACCATCTACTCGACCGCGGTGTGCCCGTACTGCGTGGCCGCCAAGAACTTCCTGAAGAGCAAGGGCCGCGAGTGGACCGAGGTCCGGATCGACCTGGATGCCGCCGAGCGCGAGAAGATGATGGCCAAGACCCGCCGCACCAGCGTGCCGCAGATCTTCGTCGGCGAGGTCCACGTGGGTGGCTACGACGACATGATGGCGCTGCACCGCGCCGGCAAGCTGGAGCCGCTGCTGGCCGGGCAGGACCCGGCATGAGCGCGGCCGACGACGGCAGCAAGGACCGCATCGCTGAATTCACGGAGTTCCGCCAGCGCATGAACCAGCGCATCCTGGGCGAGCCGAACCAGGTGGTGCGCCGCTTTTTCGCGCTGGACACCCAGACCTACCAGGCCGGCGCGCTCGACGTGAAGACCAAGGAACTGCTGGGTCTGGTGGCCTCGATGGTGCTGCGCTGCGATGACTGCATCAGCTACCACGTTGCCCAGTGCAAGGACGCCGGCGTGACCCGCGAGGAGTTCTTCGAGACCTTCTCGGTGGGCCTGGTGGTCGGCGGTTCGATCGTGATCCCGCACCTGCGCCGCGCGGTGGACTTCCTGGATCAGCTCGAAGGTGGCGCCGAAGCGCCGGCCGTTCACGAACATTGAGGTCGGGGCCGTGATGGCCCCGCCGCGGTAGGCGCCGACCGTTGGTCGGCTGCTCCGGCACCCCAGCGATGTCGGCGCCCCAAGCTGTGTGCCGTTCATGTTCGCGGCCCCGTTCCCACCGACCAACGGTCGGTGGCTACCCATCGTTCAGCACCCCGTGATTGCCGGCCAGCGGCCGGCACTACCGATCGCGTGTCTGGAGAAGAGCCCCTTCTGTTGAAGGGGCGCGCCGACAGGCGGGGGTAGAGGAGGAATGCGCGGGCAATTCTGCCTTACCCGCCTTGGACCAATGGCCTATTTGGGGTCCATCGGGCGGGTAAGGCATAATTGCCGATGAAACTTCCCTTGCGCCCGCGCTTCGCGCACCTCACGGATGGCGCTCCCCCTCGGTTCGGAATACACATCAATGACGCAGAAAATCACGGTCATCCGCGGTGACGGCATCGGCCCGGAGATCATGGACGCTACCCTGTTCGTGCTCGGCAAGCTGGACACCGGCTTTGAATACGAAGACGCCGACGCGGGCCTGGTCGCGCTGGAAAAGCACGGCGATCTGATGCCGGCCTCCACCCTGGAGTCGATCGCACGCAACAAGATCGCGCTGAAGAGCCCGCTGACCACGCCGGTCGGTGGTGGCTTCACCTCGATCAACGTCAGCCTGCGTCGCCACTTCGACCTGTACGCCAACGTGCGTCCGGCCGTCTCGTTCCCGAACACCAAGTCGCGTTTCGGCGACGGCGTGGACCTGATCACCGTCCGTGAGAACACCGAGGGCGCGTATCTGGCCGAGGGCCAGGAAGTGTCGGCCGATGGCGAGACCGCCTTCTCCGGCACCCGCATCACCCGCAAGGGCTCCGAGCGCATCGTGCGCTACGCCTTCGAGCTGGCCCGCAGCACCGGTCGCAAGAAGGTCACCGCCGTGCACAAGGCCAACATCATCAAGTCGACCTCGGGCCTGTTCCTGGCCGTGGCGCGCGAAGTGGCGGCCAAGTACCCGGACATCGAGTTCCAGGAAATGATCGTCGACAACTGCTGCATGCAGCTGGTGATGCGTCCGGAACAGTTCGACGTGATCGTGACCACCAACCTGTTCGGCGACATCATCTCCGACCTGTGTGCCGGTCTGGTCGGCGGCCTGGGCCTGGCCCCGGGCGCCAACATCGGTGAGAACGCGGCGATCTTCGAGGCTGTGCACGGCACCGCGCCGGACATCGCCGGGCAGGGCAAGGCCAATCCGTGCGCGCTGCTGCTGGCTGCCGCACAGATGCTGGACCACGTCGGCCAGGTCGAGAACGCCGAGCGCCTGCGCAAGGCCATCGTGGCCACGCTGGAAGCCAAGGATTCGCTGACCGGCGATCTGGGCGGCACCGGCAACACCATGGGCTTCGCCCAGGCCATTGCCAGCCGCCTGTAAGGGCGCCGGCGGGTCATTCAAAAAAGCGGGGCGCTTCGGCGTCCCGCTTTTTTGTTGCCCACTCGATGGCGGGTGGGGTGGCGATCCCGAGGGGAGGGGATTCATCAATCTGTGCAAAACATGCACAGATGGTGTGCGGGTAACTGGCTTTTGGCGCACGGATACACGGCGCACCATGCACGCCATCCCAACCACAGCAGGAGCTTTCCCATGAACATCGCCTCCCTCGATCGGCCTGGCCGGCATCCTTGGTGTCGCCACTGCGTCCGCCCAGCCCGCTGCCGAACCGGCCCACCCGACCATCCGCCACATGGCCGGCGCGCCGACGGCCGCCGCCCTGCCGGTCGGCAAGACCGCACTGCTGGTCATTGATTTTCAGAACGAATACTTCGCCGGTGGCCGCATGCCGATCCCCGATGGTGACGCTGCCCTGGCCCAGACCCGCCGCCTGGTGACCTTCGCCGACGCCCACAAGATCCCGGTCATCCATGTCCAGCACGTACTGCCGGCCGGGGCGCCGTTGTTCGCCGAAGGCGGTCGCACGGTCCAGTTCCACCCGCGGATGCAGCCGCGCAAGGGCGAGCAGGTGATCGCCAAGGACACCGTCAGCGTGTTCGCCGGTACTTCCGGCCCGGTGCTCGAGCAGGCGCTCAAGGAGGCTGGGATCGACACGCTGATCATCGCCGGCCTGCAGACCCATGCCTGCGTCGCCGGTGCCGCACGCGATGCCGCGCCGAAGGGGCTGAACGTGATCGTCTCCTCCGATGCCACCGCCAGCCGCGATCTTGAGCTGCACGATGGCAGCCAGGTCGGCCACGCCAGCCTGCATGCGGCGGCTCTGGCGAGCATTGAAGACACCTTCGGCAGCGTGCTCAGCACCGATCAGATCCTGGCCCTGCCGGTCCGTTGAGCCCTCCCGGCCTTGTTATGCTGCCGGTACCGCCACAAGTGCCGGCCGCTGCACGGGAGCGCGATGGACCAGTTTTCTGCCATGAAGGCATTCCGCAGCATCGTCGACGCGGGGAGTTTCACCGCCGCTGCCGAGCGCCTGGACACGACCCACTCGTCGATGTCGCGGCAGCTGCGCCAGCTGGAAGCGCACCTGGGCGCGCGGCTGCTGGATCGCAACAGCCGTCGGCTGACGCTGACCGAAGCAGGGCGGGCCTACTACCAGGATTGCGTGGACATCCTGGACCGGTTGGAGGTCGCCGAGCAGCGCCTGCAGGCCGATCACGACTCACCCAGCGGGTTGCTGCGGGTCAGTGCACCGTTGGTGATCGGCACGCTGGAACTCGCCCAATGGTTGCCTGCCTTTCTGGAGCAGTACCCCGGCATCGCGCTGGATCTGTCCTGCGATGATCGCCAGGTCGATCTGATCGGGGGTGGTTACGACATGGCCCTGCGCATTGCCGGGCCGTTGGCTGACAGCACGCTGGTGGCGCGCGAACTGGCTGTTACCGACATGGTGCTGGTGGCATCGCCGCGCTATATCGCGCAATGGGGGCTGCCGCGCCAGCCGACGGATCTGGCCCGACATGCGCTGATCGGGTTTGCCGGCGCGCGTGGGCCGGTGGCGTGGTCACTGACCTCCGCACGCGGCGTGCAGAGCGAGATCCAACCGCAGGGCCGGCTGCGCGTGGATGCGATCCCGGCGCTGTACGCGGCCGTGCTGGCGGGGCAGGGCATCGCCGCGTTCACCCGCCTGACCGTGCAGGACGATCTGCTGCAGGGTCGCCTGGTGCGTGTTCTGCCTCAGCATCACGCCGGGCGGCGGCATTACTACGCGGTGTACCCGCACGCGCGCCAACTGGCGCCCAAGGTGCGCGCGCTGGCCGACTTCATGGCCCGGCACTACACCGCGCTCCAGCAACGGCGCGCGGCCGTGCCGGAGGCATGAAAAAGGCGCCTTGCGGCGCCTTCTTCATATCACTGCGGGTGCGTGGATCAGCGCTGCTGGATCTTGGACAGCAGGCGCAGGAATTCCACGTACAGCCACACCAGCGTGACCATCAGGCCGAACGCGCCGTACCACTCCATGAACTTCGGCGCGCGCGCCTCGGCACCGGTTTCGATGAAGTCGAAATCCAGCACCAGGTTCAATGCCGCCACCACGACCACGAACAGGCTGAAGGCGATGCCCATCCAGCCGCCTTCGTGGATCATCGGGATGTTGATGTTGAAGAAGCTCAGCACGAACGAGGCCAGGTACAGCAGCGCGATGCCGCCGGTTGCCGCCACCACGCCCAGCTTGAAGTTCTCGGTGACCTTGATCAGGCCGCTGCGGTACACCGCCAGCATCACGAACATCGTGCCGAAGGTCAGCATTACCGCCTGCATCACGATGCCGGGGAACTTGGCATTGAACATCGCCGAGATCGCACCGAGGAACAGGCCTTCGACCAGTGCATACATGGGCGCCGTGACCGGCGACCATTCCTTCTTGAACACCGTCACCAGGGCCAGCACCAGGCCGCCGATCGCGCCGACCAGCGTGTACAGCATGGCGCTGGACGTGGGCAGGCCATTGGCGTCAACCGACTGGCTCCACGCGAACGCCGCCGTCAGCACGGTCAGCAGCAACAAGATGCCGGTCTTGTTGACGGTGCCGTTGATGGTCATCGCCTGGTCGGGGCGGGCCACGACCGAGCCGCTGGCCAGGTCGAGGAAGGTCGACTCGGAAAGTGCGGGATTGCCGCTGCGCATTGCCAATCTCCTTGATGGGGTAGGGGTTCGGCCATCCGGCCGCTGATCCGAGCATAGCTGAAGCGGCCATCGGCCATGGCGACATGTGAATTGATGTGTGAAAACCGTTGACAGATGCCATGCCGATTCCCACAATAGGCGGCTCTTTCGGGGGGAACCCCGGAGGGATACAAACCGCCGGGGTATAGCGCAGTCTGGTAGCGCGCCTGCTTTGGGAGCAGGATGTCGGGGGTTCGAATCCCTCTACCCCGACCAAGCCCGCTGCTCAAATCGGGATTGGAATGCGACAATCCGGATCGAGCGCCCGTAGCTCAACTGGATAGAGCACCGGCCTTCTAAGCCGGCGGTTACAGGTTCGATTCCTGTCGGGCGCGCCATTCGGTGCAAGCGGTAGGAAACAAGGTTTTCAGTGGTGGCTGTAGCTCAGTTGGTTAGAGTTCCGGATTGTGATTCCGGTGGTCGGGGGTTCGAGTCCCCTCAGCCACCCCACTGATTCAAACTGGTTCACCGAAAGTGAATCAGGGTTGCAAAAGGCAGCACACACGCTACAATGTGCGCCTGAGTTTTCAGGGCTGTTAGCTCAGTTGGTAGAGCAGTTGACTCTTAATCAATAGGTCCAAGGTTCGAATCCTTGACAGCCCACCAAGACAGAAGCCATCGGGTCCGCCCGGTGGCTTTTTTCTTGTTTGAGACATCGCGTTGAACGTGCGGATCGTTGCGCGCCTACAGGCGACATTCGTGTTCCATTCAAACAAAACGCTTGCGTCGCGTGCAGGAAACCCTGCATAATTCGCCTCCCGATTTTCGGGCTGTTAGCTCAGTTGGTAGAGCAGTTGACTCTTAATCAATAGGTCCAAGGTTCGAATCCTTGACAGCCCACCAAGACGAAAGCCGCCTGGTCCGCCAGGCGGCTTTTTTCTTGTCCGACATGCGTTGATGCTGGCTGGAGAAGAGCCCCCTTGAGTCAAGGGGGCGCGGCGAAGCCGCGGGGATGTGGAGGCTGATAAGAGGGGCCCGCGTTTTGCGCAGCAAATCGTGGGGCTGCAGCGCGAATGCGCAGCAGCTACCCCACCAAGACGAAAGCCGCCTGGTCCGCCAGGCGGCTTTTTTCTTGTCAAAGCGCTTCAGCTTTGGGTCCGGGCCTGCAACAATGCGCGCCTGAGTGTTCAGACTCGCGAAAGTGGCGGAATTGGTAGACGCCCTGGATTTAGGTTCCAGTGCCGCAAGGCGTGGGGGTTCGAGTCCCCCCTTTCGCACCAGTGCAGGGCGTTTTTGCCGGCACCATGACCATGGGCACGTCCCCGATCGGGGAGACGGCCACATGCTGGCCCCCTGGCGGCCCCGAGCGTTCTCGGCCCGCGCTGGCGGCGCTGGCGTTTATCGGCGAAACTACAGGGCTGCGGCGGGCATGCGCGTCCACGACCCCGCGTCCAAAACCCGTTTCATCCATCACATCGTGCCGGGGCCCATGCCGCCGGTGGCAGGAGTCAACATGCAAGCTTCGATCGAATCCACTGGCAATCTGGAACGCCGCCTGACCTTCTCGCTGCCGGAAGACCGTCTGCAGACGCACATCAGCGGCCGTCTGGGCGAAATCGCCCGCACCACCCGCATCAAGGGCTTCCGCCCGGGCAAGGTGCCGGCCAAGGTGATCGAGCAGCGTTTCGGCCAGCAGGTCCGCAGCGAAGCCGTCGACGGCCTGCTGCGTGAGACCTTCGATGCCGCCCTGCGCGAGCACGAGCTGCGCATCGCCGGTACCCCGCGCATCGACAAGGGCGAGGGCGAGCTGTCCTTCGTGGCCACCGTCGAGCTGGTGCCGGACTTCGGCGACGTGGACGTCAGCAAGCTGACCGTGATCCGCCACACCGCCGAGATCAACGACGCCGACATCGACCAGATGATCACCAACCTGCGCGAACAGCGCCGCAGCTGGAGCCCGGTCACCCGTGGCGCCCAGGACGGTGATCTGGTTGCCCTGGAAACCTGGTCGCAGGCCGGCGATGAGCGCCTGCCGGCCGAAGGCACCGAAAAGGGCAGCGTGATCGTGGGCCAGGGCATGATGTTCGAGCAGATCGAGCAGGGCCTGGTCGGTCTGACCGCCGGTGAAGAAAAGACCCTGGACGTCGAGTTCCCGGCCGATTGGCGCGTCCCCGCGCTGGCCGGCAAGCAGGTCAAGGTCACCGTCAAGGCGGTGGACGTGTCCGCGCCGGTGCTGCCGGAAGTCGATGCCGAGTTCATCAAGAGCTTCGGCGTGAAGGGCGGCGACGTGGAGCAGTTCCGCAAGGACATCCGCGCCAACCTGGAGCGTGAGCTCAAGGGTGCCCTGATGAACCGCCTGCGTCGCGAAGTCGGCGAACAGCTGATTGCCGCCTATGCCTCGGTCGAAATGCCGCCGCGCCTGGTCGAGAACGAAGCCCGCGCCATGCTGGCCCAGCAGATCGATCAGATCCGCCGCAGCGGCCGCAACCCGGGCGACGTCCCGGCTGACGCCCATGAAGGCTTCAAGGACGCCGCCGCCAAGCGCGTGCTGGTCGGCCTGCTGGTGGGTGAAGTGGCGCGCAAGAACGACCTGCGCCTGGACCCGAAGCGCCTGAATGAAACCATGCGCCTGATCGCCTCGACCTATGAAGAGCCGGAGCAGGTCATTGAGATGTACCGCAACGACCCCCAGCTGATGACTGGGCTGCAGAATCGCGTGATGGAAGAGCAGGTGATCGATTGGATCGCCGAGCGCGCCCAGCACACCGAAGAGAAGCTGTCGTTCCAGGACGCGATCCGCCAGTAAGCGGCCCGCGTTTTACGCCCCGCGCCCAGGCGCGGGGTTGTTCCCCCCAAAATAGGTGCCTCACTAATGGACAACCGAACCACAGCCCTGAACATGGTTCCGATGGTGGTCGAACAGACCAGCCGCGGCGAGCGCGCCTATGACATCTATTCGCGCCTGTTGAAAGAGCGTCTGATCTTCCTCGTGGGCCCGATCGACGATCACATGGCCAACGTGGTGGTGGCGCAGCTGCTGTTCCTGGAAGCGGACAACCCGGAAAAGGACATCAGCATCTACATCAACTCGCCTGGTGGCGTGGTCACCGCCGGCATGGCGATCTACGACACCATGCAGTACATCAAGCCGGACGTGAGCACCATCTGCGTCGGCCAGGCCGCCTCGATGGGCGCCCTGCTGCTGGCCTCGGGCGCGGCGGGCAAGCGTTATGCGCTGCCGAACTCGCGCGTGATGATCCACCAGCCGCTGGGCGGCTTCCAGGGCCAGGCCACGGATATCGACATCCATGCCCGTGAAATCCTGACCCTGCGTTCGCGCCTGAACGAAGTGCTGGCCAAGCACACCGGCCAGTCGCTGGAGACCATCGCCCGCGATACCGAGCGCGACAACTTCAAGAGCGCGGTCGATGCGGTGGCCTACGGCCTGGTCGACCAGGTCCTGGAGCGTCGTCCGGAAGAGTCGATCCAGCCGGCGTAAGGTTGTGCCAGGCCGGGAAACCGGCTTGTTTCCACCGGGTCGGGCAGGACTGGCGTCCTCCTGACCCTGTGCTATTCTCGAATCGAACCCCCGTTCAGTCGGGTGGGGTAACTGGGTAAGCGAAGCATGAGCGAAGACCGCCAAGGTCGTTCCACGGACACCGGCAAGATCCTCTACTGCTCTTTCTGCGGAAAGAGCCAGCATGAGGTGCGCAAGCTGATTGCGGGTCCGAGCGTGTTCATCTGCGATGAATGCGTCGAGCTGTGCAACGACATCATCCGTGAAGAGCTGGAGGAGAAGGCGCAGTCGGCCCGCAGTTCGCTGCCCAAGCCGCGCGAGATCCTCGAGGTCCTGGACCAGTACGTGATCGGGCAGAACCGCGCCAAGCGGACCCTGGCCGTGGCCGTATACAACCACTACAAGCGCATCGAGAGCCGCCAGAAAAACGACGAAGTCGAACTGGCGAAGTCGAACATCCTGCTGGTCGGTCCGACCGGTTCGGGCAAGACGCTGCTGGCCGAGACTCTGGCCCGCCTGCTCAACGTGCCGTTCACCATGGCCGACGCCACTACGCTGACCGAAGCCGGTTACGTGGGCGAAGACGTGGAGAACATCATCCAGAAGCTGCTGCAGAAGTGCGACTACGACGTCGAGAAGGCACAGCAGGGCATCGTCTACATCGATGAAATCGACAAGATCTCGCGCAAGAGCGAGAACCCGTCGATTACCCGCGATGTGTCCGGCGAAGGCGTCCAGCAGGCCCTGCTGAAGCTGATCGAAGGTACCGTGGCCAGCGTGCCGCCGCAGGGCGGTCGCAAGCACCCGCAGCAGGAATTCCTGCAGGTGGACACCAAGAACATCCTGTTCATCTGTGGCGGCGCGTTTGCCGGCCTGGACAAGGTGATCCAGCAGCGTTCGAACGATTCGGGCGGCATCGGGTTCGGTGCCAAGGTGAAGAGTTCCGAGCGCAAGCAGGAAGTGGGCAAGATCCTGGCTGAAGTGGAGCCGGAAGATCTGATCAAGTTCGGCCTGATTCCGGAGTTCGTTGGCCGCCTGCCGGTCGTGGCCACGCTGGAAGAGCTGGACGAGGCCGCCCTGGTGCGCATCCTCACCGAGCCGAAGAACGCCATCACCAAGCAGTTCAAGAAGCTGTTCGAGATGGAGCACGTCGAGCTGGAGTTCCGTCCGGACGCACTGGCCGCCATTGCCCGCAAGGCGCTCAAGCGCAAGACCGGTGCCCGTGGCCTGCGTACGATCGTCGAATCGGTTCTGCTGGACACCATGTATGACCTGCCCTCGGCAGAGAACGTCAGCAAGGTGGTAGTGGACGAATCGGTGATCGAGCACAAGTCCGAACCGTACCTGATCTATCAGACGCCACCGGCGCCTGAACAGAAGGCAGCTGGTGCTGAATAATCAGTTCAAGTAATTGAATTGAAAGAAATTTTTCAGAACAGCTTGCATCTAGAAGCCGATGGCCCCATAACGAGGCCATCGGCTTTTTTTGTATCCGGGCGAGGCGCCCGGAGGCCATCCCCACTGTTCCACTGGAGCCCACATGGCCCGTTCCCCAACTGAGACTCTCGACCTGCCGGTACTGCCGCTGCGTGACGTGGTGGTGTTCCCGCACATGGTCATTCCGCTGTTCGTCGGCCGTGACAAGTCCATGCATGCGCTGGAGCAGGCGATGGAAGCGGACAAGCGCATCCTGCTGCTCGCGCAGAAGTCCGCCGAGACGGATGATCCGTCCGCCGCCGATCTGTACCAGGTCGGCACGCTCGCCCAGGTCCTGCAGCTGCTGAAGCTGCCCGATGGCACCATCAAGGTGCTGGTCGAGGGGCTGTCGCGCGTCAACGTCACCGACGTGACCGAGCGCGATGGCTCGCTGCACGGCGTGGGCATGGAAATCGAATCGGACGAATCGCGCGAGCCGCGCGAGATCGAGGCGATCGCCCGTTCGTTGATGTCGCTGTTCGAGCAGTACGTCAAAACCAACCGCAAGCTGCCGCCGGAGCTGCTGCAGACCCTGGCCGGCATCGATGAGCCCGCGCGCCTGGCCGATACCATCGCCGCGCACATCAGCGTGCGCCTGGCCGACAAACAGCGCCTGCTGGAAACGCTGCAGATCGGCGACCGCCTGGAAATGCTGGTCGGCCTGGTCGACGGCGAGATCGATGTGCAGCAGATGGAAAAGCGCATCCGCGGCCGCGTGAAGTCGCAGATGGAAAAGAGCCAGCGCGAGTACTACCTCAACGAGCAGATGAAGGCCATCCAGAAAGAACTGGGTGACCTGGATGACGCGCCGGGCGAGATGGACGAGCTGGCCCGCAAGATCGCCGAGGCGGGCATGCCCAAGCCGGTGGAGACCAAGGCCAAGGCCGAGCTCAACAAGCTCAAGCAGATGTCGCCGATGTCGGCTGAAGCCGCGGTCGTGCGCAACTACCTGGATTGGCTGCTGGGCGTGCCGTGGAAGAAGCGCAGCAAGGTCCGCAAGGACCTCAAGGCCGCGCAGGACACGCTGGATGCCGACCACTTCGGCCTGGACAAGGTCAAGGACCGCATCCTGGAATACCTGGCGGTGCAGTCGCGCGTGAAGCAGATGAAGGGCCCGATCCTGTGCCTGGTCGGCCCGCCCGGCGTGGGCAAGACCTCGCTGGGCCAGTCCATTGCCAAGGCGACCAACCGTAAGTTCGTGCGCATGAGCCTGGGCGGCGTGCGCGACGAGGCCGAGATCCGTGGTCATCGCCGCACCTACGTCGGCTCCATGCCGGGCCGCATCGTGCAGAACCTCAACAAGGTGGGCAGCAAGAACCCGCTGTTCGTGCTCGATGAGATCGACAAGATGTCGATGGATTTCCGTGGCGATCCGTCGTCGGCGCTGCTGGAAGTGCTCGATCCGGAGCAGAACAACGCGTTCAACGATCACTACCTGGAAGTGGATCTGGACCTGTCCGAAGTGATGTTCGTGGCGACCTCCAACTCGCTCAACATCCCCGGCCCGCTGCTGGACCGCATGGAAGTGATCCGCATCCCCGGCTATACCGAGGATGAGAAGCTCAACATCGCCATGCGTTACCTGGTGCCCAAGCAGATCAAGGCCAACGGCCTGAAGCCGGAAGAGCTGGAGATCGAGGCCGACGCGATCCAGGACATCGTGCGCTACTACACGCGCGAATCCGGCGTGCGCAACCTGGAGCGCGAAGTCGCCAAGATCTGCCGCAAGGTGGTCAAGGAGATCGCGCTCGCCGGTCCGGTCGCCCCGGCCAAGCCGGCCAAGGCCAGCAAGAAGGCCAGCGCGAAGAAGAAGGCGCTGGTGGTGGTCAACGGCAAGAACCTGGACAAGTACCTGGGCGTGCGTCGCGTCGATTTCGGTCGTGCTGAAGAGCAGAACGAAGTGGGCCTGGTCACCGGCCTTGCCTGGACGGAAGTCGGCGGCGACCTGCTGCAGATCGAATCCACGCTCGTCCCGGGCAAGGGCCAGCTGATCCTGACCGGCCAGCTCGGCAACGTCATGAAGGAATCTGCCTCTGCGGCCCTGTCGGTGGTGCGTTCGCGTGCCGAGCGGCTGGGCATCGACAACGAGTTCCTGCAGAAGCACGACGTGCACGTGCACGTGCCCGATGGCGCCACTCCCAAGGATGGCCCCAGTGCGGGTATCGCCATGGTCACCTCGCTGGTGTCCACGCTGACCAAGGTGCCGATCCGGGCCGAAGTGGCGATGACCGGCGAGATCACCCTGCGCGGTCGTGTCACCGCCATCGGCGGCCTCAAGGAGAAGCTGCTGGCGGCGCTGCGTGGCGGCATCACCACGGTCATCATTCCCGAGGAAAACCGCAAGGATCTGGCCGATATCCCCGCCAATGTCACCCGTGATCTGAAGATCGTGCCGGTGAAGTGGATCGAGGAAGTGCTCGACCTGGCCTTGGAGACGCCGCTGACCGCACCGAAGCCCAAGAAAGATGGGCAGCGTGTCACGGTACGTGGCAAGTCCAAGACAGCTTCCACCACGCGCGTCAAGCATTGACGCGCGCTGTCCAAGTGCCCGAAACCCGCGTCGTTATTGGCTTTTCAGCTTGCGCGGGTAGGGGGGCACTGGTATAAAAGCACCACTCGTGAGTCAGCGTCATGCTGAATTCGGCGAACAGAGAACTTCACTGGCATCCGGCGGCGTATCGTCCTCGGGTGTCTCAATGTTGAATCCGCGGAATCCCCGCCAAAGGAGCTGTAGAGAATGAACAAGACCGAATTGATCGACGCCGTTGCTGAAGCCGCCGACCTGACCAAGGCCGAGTCCAGCCGCGCCGTTGATGCCGTCATCGCTTCCGTCACCAAGGCCCTGAAGGGCGGTGACGCGGTGACGCTGGTGGGCTTCGGCACGTTCCAGGTCCGCGACCGCGCTGCCCGTACCGGCCGCAACCCGAAGACCGGCGACACCATCAAGATCGCTGCATCGAAGAATCCGTCGTTCAAGGCTGGCAAAGCCCTGAAGGATGCCGTAAACTAAGCGGCTTGCTGGGGTGCTTAGCTCAGCGGTAGAGCGTCTCCTTTACACGGAGAGGGTCGGGGGTTCGAAACCCTCAGCACCCACCAGGCACTGCCAGTAAAAGTTTTGAAATGTGGAGCGGTAGTTCAGCTGGTTAGAATGCTGGCCTGTCACGCCGGAGGTCGCGGGTTCAAGTCCCGTCCGCTCCGCCAGTTTCAATAGGGCCCCTGAGCGATCGGGGGCCTTGTTTTCTCCAGCGGTGTACGTCGCGGTGGAAACAAAAGCGGTTTAGTGCGGAGCGGTAGTTCAGCTGGTTAGAATGCTGGCCTGTCACGCCGGAGGTCGCGGGTTCAAGTCCCGTCCGCTCCGCCAGTTTTACAAAAACCTCGAAAAAAGCAGTATTTCGGGGTGGGCAATCTGAATATCTTCGGATAGAATGAGCGCCTGCAAAGTTTCAAGTGCGGAGCGGTAGTTCAGCTGGTTAGAATGCTGGCCTGTCACGCCGGAGGTCGCGGGTTCAAGTCCCGTCCGCTCCGCCAATCTTTGAAGAGCCCTTGGTGAAAACCAAGGGCTTTTTTTTGTTTTCAATTCAGCGGGTCGATCAATGCGGCGCTGCTGACGGCGCGCCGGCTGCAATGACCGGGCGCGGCCCCTGTGGATCGGGCCGGGGCGGTTGATGCGGGCACTTTTGGAGCCTGCCGCGAAGCGGGTTACACTGCCGGGCTCGCCAATCAGGCCTTGATTTTTCCCATGCTGCAGAAACTTCGCGACAAGACCTCGGGCTGGATCGTTACCGTGATCCTGGGGCTGCTGATGATTCCGTTCCTGTTCGTGATCGACTCCAGCTACCTCGGTGGCGTCGGCTCGCAGAACGTGGCCAAAGTGGCCGCCCCGCCGACCTGGTGGAAGTCCGCCCCGTCGTGGTGGCCGGTCTCGTTCCTGTGGCAGCACCATGAGATCAGCTCCAACGATTTCCGCGTGCGCTTCGAGCAGGCGCGCCAGCAGGCACGCCAGGAACAGGGTGAGGATTTCGATCCGCGCCAGTTCGAAAGCACCGAAAGCAAGCTGGCCGTGCTCGATCAGATGATCGATGAGCAGGTCGTGCGTCTGGCCGGCGAACAGTCCGGCATCGTCATCGGCGATGGCGCCGTGCGCGAGTACATCGCCTCGATCCCGGCCTTCCTGGATGCGGACGGCAAGTTCAACCAGGACAACTACCGCATCGCGCTGGCCAGCGGCAATCCGCCGCGCACGCCGACGCAGTTCGAAGCCCTGGTACGCGAGAGCATCCAGCAGTCGATCATCCCGTCGGCCCTGCAGCGTTCGGGGTTCACCACCCAGAGCGAGGCCGAGCGCCTGATGAAGCTGCTCGGTGAAACGCGTGACGTGGAACTGGCCGCGCTGCCGGAAACGCCGGCCGATACCGCCGAAGTGACCGACGCGCAGATCAAGCAGTGGTACGACAGCCACACCAAGGATTTCCGCCAGCCGGAAACCGTGTCGCTGGAATACGTCGAGATCAACGGCGCGAACCTGCCGGCCGCGGCACCGGCTGACGAAGCCACGCTGCGCAAGCGCTATGCCGAGGAGAAAGCTCGTTTCGCCACGCCGGAACAGCGTCTGGCCTCGCATATCCTGATCACCGCCGATGGCAGTGATCCGGCCAAGCTGAAGGCAGCCGAGGAAAAGGCCACGCGCATCGCCGCGGAAGCCAAGGCGCCGGGTGCCGATTTCGCCGCGCTGGCCAAGGCCAACTCGGAAGACCCGGGTTCCAAGGACGCCGGCGGCGATCTGGGCTGGGTGGAACACGGCGCGATGGTCAAGCCGTTCGAAGACGCCCTGTTCGCCATGAAGACGGGCGAAGTGGTTGGGCCGGTGAAGACCGAGTTCGGCTACCACGTGCTCAAGCTGCGCGAGACCAAGGGTGGCGAAGGCCGTTCCTTCGAAGACGTGCGTGATCAGCTGGCTGCCGAACAGCTCAAGGCCGATACCGATCGCGTGTTCACTGAACTGAGTGGCCGCTTGGTGGATCTGGTCTACAAGAACCCGACCTCGCTGGAAGGTCCGGCCAAGGACATGAGCCTGCCGGTGCAGACGATCGGTCCGTTCACCCGCACCACTGCCAGTGGCATCGCGGCCAACCCCGCCGTGCTGCGTGCGGCGTTCTCCGACGTGCTGACCCAGGACGGCACGGTGAGCGACCCGATCGAGCTGGGCCCGAACCACAACGTGATGATCCGCGTGACCGAGCACAGCCCGGAGCAGGCGCTGCCGCTGGCCAAGGCCCGCGAGCAGGTGATCGCCGCGATCCATGCCGACCGCACCCGCCAGGCCTCGGAGAAGGCCGTGGACGCCGTGCTGGCCAAGCTGAAGGCCGGGCAGACCCTGCAGGCGCTGGCGACCAGCGACCAGCTCCAGATCAGCCCGCTGCCGGGCCTGCCGCGTACCCAGCCGGTGCCGACCCCCGAGATCAACCGTGCGGTGTTCAGTGCGCCGCTGCCGGCCGAAGGCAAGCCGAGCTACGGCAAGGTCGCCGTCCAGGGCCGCTACGTGATCTACGCGGTGACCAAGGTCACCCCGGGCAACGTGGCTGAAGTGGATGCTGCCCAGCAGCAGCAGCTCAAGGAGCAGCTGAGCCAGATCGATGGCATGGCGGCCGCCAAGGCCTACGTGGAAGCGATGCGCAAGCACTTCAAGGTGCAGACCGAAGAAGCCAACCTCTAATCGGGTCGGCTTCTGCTGGACAACAAAAAGCCCGGCCATGCCGGGCTTTTTGTTGAAAACGACAATGCCCGGCAGAACCGGGCATTGTCGTTTTCAACGATGTAATCCGCGCGCGCTCAGTCTTCGACGCGCAGCACCGCGCCCGGCTTCAGCACACTGCTGCCACTGAGTCCATTGAGCGACAGCAGGGCCTTCAACGGCATCCCGTAACGGCGCGCGATGGTCCAGGGCGACTCGCCATCGCGCACGGTATGGCGGCGGCTGCGCGGGCGGTCGGCGCTGGCCACGGTGCGCGTGGCTACCGGACCCGGTGCGGTCCGCGCGGCCGACGTGTCTGCCGGCGCGCTTGGTGCCATGGCAATGGCGGCCACGCTGGCGCTGGCATCCACCGGCGCATGCGCGGTCGGGGCCAGAACCGTCACCTGGCCGCTCGGGCGGCCCTTGCCGCTGGCCAGGGCCGGATTGAGGCGGGCTATCCGGGCGGGGTCCAGTGCGCGCTGCTGGGCCCACTGCTGGACGCTGGTGCCGGCCGGCAGGGTGTGGCCCTTCAGCACCGGCACGGTGCGGTCCAGCGAGGCCATCACGGCCGGCTCGGTTTCCGCGTCTTCCAGGACGCAGGCCAGCGCATGCAGCTTCTCGACATAGGCATAGGTGACCGGCGACAGCCCCGGCAGCTCGGCCGGGCGCGCGTTCTGCGCGTTCATGCCGGCCTTGCGCAGCGACTGCAGCACCCGGTACTCACCGGCGTTGTACGCCATCGTGGCCAAGCGCCAGTCGCCGCCGAACATGCCGTGCAGGGTCTTCAGGTAGCGCACCGCGGCCTGGGTGGAATCCACTGCCGAGAGGCGGCCGTCGTAGCCCGGGGTCATCTGCACGCGGTGGTTCTTGGCGGTGGTGGCGATGAACTGCCACAGCCCGGCCGGGCCGCTGCCATTGCGGGCGTTGGGCCGGTAGCCACTTTCCACGAAGGGAATCAGCGCGAATTCGGTGGGCAGGTCGGACTTGCGCAGCTCTTCGACCACATAGCCGAACAGCACCAGCGCGTCATCGTCCTGATTGGCCAGCCGCGAGGGCGCGTGGGCGAACTGCTTCTGCCAGCGCGGGCTGGTCGCCTCGGCGTCGCAGGTGGGTTCGGCCAGGCCATCGCGGAAGCTGGCAAAGATCTCCTGCCCGTTGCGCACCGAGGCCGGCGGCAGGGCCGCAGCAGTCAGGGGAAGGGAGGACAGGCCGGCCACGTTCTGCGACATGCCGGCGGTCAACGACTGGGCGCCCGCGCTGCCGGCCACGGCGATCGCCAGGCCAAGCGCGAGCGGCAACAATCGCCGACTCATGTTCGAAATCCGTCTTTCCAGTGCCGCAGGCCTGCGACAACATCGACTTCATCGGTTACGGGACGCCCAAGATGGGCGCTGACAGCCGCCTGGATGGCGGGGGTGTTCGTACGCAGGAACGGATTGCATTCCAGCTCGCTTGCCAGTGAAACCGGCAGCGTGGGCAGGTCATCGCGGCGCATGGCCAAGGCCTCCTCATGGCGCTGCGACAGCGCAGCGTTGGTGGGGTCTACATGCCGCGCGAAGACGGCATTGGACAGGGTGTACTCGTGCGCGCAACACACCATCAGTTGCGCTGGCAGGGACGACAGCTTCCGCAGGGATGCCAGAAGCTGGGGAGGCGTACCTTCGAACATGCGCCCACAGCCCAGGCTGAACAGCGAATCGCCACTGAAAAGGTGTTCAGCGGTGTGAAACGCGATATGGCTCCGGGTGTGCCCGGGCACGGATACTACGTGGAACCCGAGCCCCAATGCCTGAACGTGTTCACCTTCGCCCACCCGGTGCGCCGGGACCGCAATGCGCGGTTCGACCGGTGCGTAGACCTCCACTGCCGGAAAACGGGCCTGCAGTTCGGCCACGCCACCGATGTGGTCGTCGTGGTGGTGCGTCAGCAGAATGCTGTGCGGAACCCATCCCTGCTGCGCTGCGGCAGACAGAACGGGGGCGGCCTGGCCGGGATCGATGACCACGGCGCGGCCGTCGTCGGCGACCAGCGCCCAGATGTAATTGTCCGCGAACGCGGGTAGGGCGGTCAGTCGCATAGAATTGGACCATGCCCCCCGCGTTGAGCCCCCGTCAAGCGACAGTCGCATCCTGGTTTGATACTGAACCGGCACACGCCTTGTGCCGCTTGGAATCGGAGCGGTTGCGCAGCCTGCTGGCCGAACGCCCGGTCAACCCGTGGCTGTGGGTGGCGCCGACGCCTGGCTGGCTGGAAAGCGTGGACTTGCCGGGCCGCGGCCTGCGCCTGTACCGCCAGGACGCCGAGTATGCCGGCGATGTCCAGTGCGCCCTGCCGCTGCCGCTGCCGGACGAGAGCGTCAATGCCATCGTGCTGCAGCACGTCACCGCCCGTGACGCCGAGCAGCTGATCGCCGAGTGCGCGCGCGTGCTGATGCCCGGGGGGCGGCTGTGGCTGTCCACCCTCAACCCGTTCAGCCCATACCGTCGCCAGTGGCGGCATCACGGGCTGGTCGTGCGCAGCCCGCAGCGGCTGCGCCACACCCTCACGCAGGCTGGCCTGAGCTGCGAGGACCTGCACTACCTCGGCCCGATGTGGCGCAACCGCTCGCCGGGCCGGCGCGACCTCGCCCCGCTGCGGGCCGCCTGCCTGTTCACCGCTGAAAAACGCACTCTGGCATTGCCGGGACCGACGCCCGTGGCCGTGCCACGTTGGCACGGCACGGTTGCCACCTGATCTGGAATGGAATGAAGACGATAGAAATCCACACCGACGGTTCCTGCCTCGGCAATCCCGGCCCCGGCGGCTGGGCGGCGTTGCTGCGCTACAACGCGCACGAGCGCGAACTGAGCGGTGGCGAAGCGCATACCACCAACAACCGCATGGAGCTGATGGCGGCCATCTCGGGGCTGGAAGCCCTCACCGAGCCGTGCAACATCGTGTTGTTCACCGATTCGCAGTACGTGCGCCAGGGCCTGACCGAGTGGATGCCCGGCTGGATCCGCAAGAACTGGAAGACCGCCGGCGGCTCGCCGGTCAAGAACCGCGAGCTGTGGGAGCGCCTGCACGCGGCCACGCTCAAGCACACCATCGACTGGCGCTGGGTCAAGGGCCATTCCGGCGACCCGGACAACGAGCGCGTGGACCAGCTGGCGCGCGACGCCGCGATCCGGATCCGCGCCGCCGGCCCGGTACACTGAGCCCATGCGTCAGATCATCCTTGATACCGAAACCACCGGCCTGGAATGGCGGAAGGGCAACCGCATCGTCGAAATCGGCTGTGTGGAACTGCTCGAACGCCGCCCCAGTGGCAACAACTACCACCAGTACCTCAAGCCGGACTGCGAGTTCGAACAGGGCGCGCAGGAAGTCACCGGCCTGACCCTGGAGTTCCTGGCCGACAAGCCGGACTTCGCCCAGGTGGTGGACGAGTTCCTCGCCTACATCGACGGCGCCGAACTGATCATCCACAACGCGGCGTTCGATCTGGGCTTCCTGGACAACGAGCTGTCGCTGCTGGGCGACCACTACGGCAAGATCACCGACCGCTGCACGGTGATCGATACGCTGAAGATGGCGCGCGAGCGCTTCCCCGGCCAGCGCAATTCGCTGGATGCGCTGTGCCGCCGCCTGGGCGTGGACAACGCCCACCGCCAGCTGCACGGCGGCCTGCTCGATGCGCAGATCCTGGGCGATGTGTACATCGCGCTGACCTCGGGCCAGGAAGAAATCGGCTTCGGCTCGGCTGATGACCAGAAAACCGGCAGCGCCCACGCGCAGACCTTCGACACCTCGCGCCTGCTGCCCCGCCCGCGCGTGGTCGCCACGGCCTCGGAGCGGGAAGCGCACGAAGCGCGCCTGGCCAAGCTGCGCAAGAAGGCCGGCCGCGCAATCTGGGATGGTGAACCCGACGCGGCGGAAGCGGTCAGCGCCTGACGGGCCGATCCCGGCGGTAGATCCCGACCGTTGGTCGGGAGGCCTGCCTCAATGGCACCGCACCAGGATCACCGTGATGTTGTCCGAGCCGCCACCATCCAGCGCGGCGGCGACCAGGGTATCCACGCATTCCTGCGCACTGGCATCGTCGAAGGCGAGGGTGCGCGCGATGCCCTTGTCCTCGACCTCTTCGGTCAGCCCATCACTGCACAGCAGCAGCTGCATGCCCGGGCGCAGCTCACCGGTAGTGGTCGCCACATTCAGGTGCGCCGGATCGGTCACCCCCAGGGCCTGGGTCACCACATTGCGATGCGGGTGCGCGCGCGCCTGCTCGGCGGTCAGATTGCCCTGTGCCACCAGCTCCTGGACCACGCTGTGATCCTGGCTGAGCTGGGCCAGCTTGCCGTCGCGCCACAGGTACGCGCGGCTGTCGCCGACCCACGCCACCTCGTACCGATTGCCCTGCACACGGGCGGCCACCACGGTGGTACCCATCGGCAGGCTGTCGTTGCGCCGGCGCGAGGTGCGGATGATCTCCTCATCGGCGATCCGGATCGCATGTGCCAGCGTCGCCCCGCGACGGATCTCGCGCACGATGGTTTCGCGCGCCAGCGCACTGGCCACCTCGCCACAGGCGTGCCCGCCCATGCCATCGGCAACCAGCCACAGCGCCAGCTCTCCATCGCCGTAATACGTATCCTCATTGAGGTCACGGCGCAGGCCGGGGTGGGTCAGGTGTCCGAATTCGATCATGAAGGCGCGTGCCGGTGAGGATTGCGAGGGATAACGGCATGATCGCGGCCCGCCGGACATCCGGCAAGGCATCCATACAGAAGAAATTCACTTCTTTGCCTGCAATGACTTGTCGGCAGCGCGTCCTACCCGTATCATTCGCGTCCCGGTTCGCCGGGACCATCTGGAGAGGTGGCAGAGCGGTTGAATGTACCTGACTCGAAATCAGGCAGGCGTTTATAGCGCCTCGGGGGTTCGAATCCCCCCCTCTCCGCCAGATAAAAAGAAAAGGGCTGCCCATCGGGCGGCCCTTTTCTTTTTATCCGGCCTGATGGGCGGACGAGAACCCCCGACGGGGTTCGACGGATCTGCAGGAGCAGATCCGGACAGACGAACGTCTGGTCCTGGAGCGCGCAGCGCGGAAGGGCTGGGTGCATGGATGCACCCAGCAATCCCAATGAAGCGGCCACCCTGCTTCCGGAGCCCCAAGCCTCATCACCGACTGGTCTCGGCAGCAGCCAAATCTGCAACTCCGTCCTCAGAACGGTTGATCAGACGTGTGCTAATAGTCCTACTCGGGCGTTCCGGCCCATCAAGGAGGATGTAATGAGGAAGCTTACGTTTGCAGCAGCGGCTGTACTTCTTTCATTCACTGGCGCGGCTGCAGCCGCCACGGTCGAAGTGTTCGACGTTTATGGCGAAGGCATCAATTTTTCGGACGCACGTAAAGATGCGGAGAACCAGGCTCGGGTGATCTGCAATGCCATGGGAGGGCAGCATGTGGTGGTGGAGGTTGTCGACACGGCCAATCCTGGCGGCCGGGTGCTCCTGTACGGCTTGGCACAGTGCCATATTCCCTGAGTCGTGAGCTGACAGCCTGTCGAACGGGCCTCATTGGTGAGGCCCGTTCAACCAAAGCGCCCGCAAAGACGGCGCTCAGGCCCTCAACACCTCGCCTCCGGTAAACTGAAGTACCCGTCCCGGAATCCCCACCATGACCGCTGAAATCCTCGTCCCCGTGTCCTTCGGTGAACTGCTCGACAAGATCTCGATCCTGCAGATCAAATCCGAGCGCATCAGCGACGAGGCCAAGCTGGCCAACATCCGCACCGAGCTGAGCGCGTTGGAAAAGACCTGGATGGCGCACCCGGCCGGGGTCAAGGACATCGCGCGGCTGCGCGCCGAACTCAAGGCCGTCAACGAGCGCCTGTGGGATATCGAAGACAACATCCGCCTGCAGGATAAGGCCCAGGCCTTCGACGACCATTTCGTCGAGCTGGCCCGCAGTGTCTATCAGCAGAACGATGAGCGCGCCCGCATCAAGAAAGACATCAACCTGGCGCTGGGCTCGCTCTACGTGGAAGAGAAGTCGTACAAGGATTACGCGCCGCGCGGCGCGTAATCGGCGACATAGCGCTCGAAGGCGGCAATGCCATCTTCGACCGTTATCAGCTGCATCACGTCGTCGAATTCGACCTTCGCGCCCCACTTCAGTTCGCTGGCTGACTTGCCCAGGAATCTGCGCGCGGCATCGTCGTAGCGATCCACGCAGTAGCGGCGGTCGGAATAGGGGCCGCTGCGGTGCGGGTTGCTGGCCGCATGCAGGCCCAGCACTTTGGTGCCCATCGCGTTGGCGATATGCATCGGGCCCGAATCGGGCGTCATCACCAGCGCGGCACGCGCCAACAGGGCCGGTAGCTGCTTGAGGGTGTCTTTGCCGACCAGATCCAGCGCCGGGGTGGTCAGCTGCGCCTGGATCGCATCGGCCATGCCGCGCTCCAGGTCGCTGCGCCCACCGCACAGCACCACCCGCCAGCCGCGTGAGGTGGCGTGGTTGGCCACGGCCGCATAGCGGTCGGCATACCAGTTGCGGCGCACATGGCTGGAGCAGGGCGAAATCATCAGCACCGGGCGGCCGTCATCGGCCCACTGGGCATTGGCCCACTCGAACGCCGCCGGCGGCACGGCCATGTCCCAGCTGACCTCGGTCTGCTTCAGGCCCAGCGGTTCGCAGAAGCTGCCGATCGCATCCAGCACGTGGATGCCGGGGCGGTCGGGGATGCGCTCATTGATAAACAGCCCGTGAAGGTCCTTGGAGCGCGATTTGTCGTAGCCGATGCGGCGCTTGGCCGGCACGAAGGCGGACAGCACGTTGGCGCGGAAGGCCACCTGCATCTGCAGCAGCGCATCGAATCGCCCCGCCGGGAGGCTCTCGCGCAGGGCGCGCATGCCGGCCAGGCCGGTCTTCTTGTCGTAGCTGTGGAAGGTCACGCCGGGCAGCCCATCGAGCAGCTTGTGGCCGGCCTTGTCGATGATCCAGTGCAGCGACACGCCGGGGTCGGCCTGCTGCAGGGTGCGCACCAGCGGCACCACATGGGTCACGTCCCCCAGCGCGGACAAACGCAAAAGACACAAGGAAGAGGACGTTGGTGCCATGGTGTTGTTAGACTCGAAGGAATGGTCGCATTCGACGCCACTGAAGCGCTGACGCCCTGCCGCGATGGACGCGGTATCGGTGCCATTCTGTTCGACCGCGAAGCCCTGCGGCAAGCCGAGATGAGCCTGTTCGCGCCGGCTCACTGGGGCGAGCGGGCGCGACCGGTCGGCGATGGCGGCCGCGGCGGTGCCTGGTTCGTCGATGCGCCCTTCGGTCATGCCGTGCTGCGCCAGTACCTGCGCGGCGGCCTGGCGGCCAAGCTCAGCCGGGACCACTACATCTGGCGTGGCGCCAACCGCACCCGCAGTTTTGCCGAGTTCCGGCTGATGCGTGCCCTGCGCGCGCAGAAGCTGCCGGTGCCGCGACCGATTGCCGCGTTCTACATGCGCGAAGGCCTGCGCTACAAAGCGGCGATCCTGATGGAGCGGCTGGAGGGCGTGCGCTCGCTGGCCGACCGCGCGCTGGTCGCCGGGCGCGGCGCCCCCTGGGAAGAGACGGGCCGGCTGATCGCGCGCTTCCACCGCGCCGGGCTGGATCATGCCGATCTCAACGCCCACAACATTCTGTTCGATGCCAACGGCCATGGCTGGCTGATCGATTTCGATCGCGGCGTGCTGCGCATTCCCGCCACGCGCTGGCGCGAGCGCAATCTCAAGCGGCTGCTGCGCTCGCTGATCAAACTGCGCGGTGAGCGCAGCCATGACGACGTCGAAAAGGACTACGCACGGCTGCGCCGCGCCTACGATCTGGCCTGGAACCGGGGTTACTGATGGACTGGGCACTGCGTTTCATGGGGGTCGGCAATGCGTCGGCCGTGCAGCTGGGTTCGCCGATGGCGGTGATCGAGCGCGATGGCCGCCCATGGCTGACCATCGATTGTGGCGGGGAAGGGCTCACGGCGTTCCAGGCGCACTACGGGCATGTGCCGCAGGCGTTGTTCGTCACCCATGTGCACCTGGACCATGTCGCCGGTTTCGAGCGGCTGTTCGTGGATGCGTATTTCTCGCCGCAGCGTCGTGGGCGCATCCGCCTCTACGTGCCGGCGACGGTCGTGCCGCTGCTGCACAAGCGCGTGGCCGATTACCCGAACGTGCTGGCCGAGGGCGGCGCGAACTTCTGGGATGCCTTCCAGCTGATCGTGGTCGGCGATGCATTCTGGCATGACGGCATGCGTCTGGAAGTCTTCCCGGTGCGCCATCACTGGCCGGAAACCGCCTATGGCCTGCGCCTGAAGGGTGCGGTCACCTGGAGCGGCGATACCCGCCCGATTCCGGAAATGCTGGCGCGCTACGCCGACGACAATGAACTGATCGCCCACGACTGCGGCCTGCACGGCAATCCGTCGCATACCGGCGTGGACGACCTGGAGCGTGAGTACACGCCTGAGCTTCAGGCGCGGATGATGCTCTATCACTACGCCAGCGAGGCTGACGGCGAGGCGCTGCGCCACCGTGGCCACCGTGTGGCCCTGCCCGGTGAGCGTGTGGCGCTGGCCCCCCCGACCGCGATGCATGTGCTGGCCCAGGATCCTCCCTGAGCATGGACGACGCGCTGGCCGCCCATCTTCAGGCGCTTGAGCGCGCGTTGCATGGGCCGGCGGTTCGCGGTGATGTCGCGCAGTTGGCCGCCTTGTTGGATGACGACTTCCGCGAGATCGGCAGCTCGGGGGCGTGTTTCGACCGTGCTGCTGCGCTGGCTGAGATTCCGCGCGAGTGTGCGCAGGTTGAGATCGTGTCCAGCGATTACGACATCGCTCTGCTGGCCCCGACGCTCGCGCAGGTGCGCTATCGCAGCTGGTACGTGATCGATGGGGTGCGTCAGCGCGAGGTGCTGCGCAGCTCGCTGTGGCGACTGCATGGCGAGGCATGGCGGGTGGTGTTCCATCAGGGCACGCCCGCAGCGCCTTAGGCGGCAGCGTCGCGTGGGGAAAACCGGGGCCCAAAAAGGTGGCGGCCCCGCCGGCTGACCTCGGCGCCCGCGTCGATCGATACCGTTGCTGCCTTCCGGCCCTGGCGGGATTTTCGACCTAGCGTCGCGAGGGGCCGACGGGGCCACCATAGAGACGTTCCGGCTGCAGGGCGATCAGGGATCAGCCGACCGCAGGCGGAAGGTGCACCGCAGGAACAGGTCCGGCAGTGCAGTCGCGCATTCTAGCGCATGCGCGGCACGCAGTGCCAGACGCGAAGGCTGAATCCCGTGTAGCCCGATGCCGTCAGTCGCGGCCATTGCGCGGGTGGGGCGGTAAAATACGCGGCACAGGAGGAACGGCCTCCCCCATTTCGGGAACCACTGACCAGGACGGCCTGGCCCCCATCAAGGAGGGCCGCATGGCCTGGATCTATCTGTTGGCAGCCGGTGTACTGGAAATCGTCTGGGCGTTCTCGATGAAGCAATCCGAGGGGTTCAGCAAGCTCACCCCCTCGATCATCACCCTCGTCACCATGATCGCCAGCTTCTGGCTGCTGTCATTGGCGATGCGCACGTTGCCGTTGGGTACCGCGTACACGATCTGGACCGGCATCGGCGCGGTTGGTGCGTTCGTGATCGGCATTACCTTCCTCGGCGAGCAGGTGAGCGCGATGCGGATTGCCGCAGCGGTGTTGATCGTGAGTGGGTTGGTGCTGATGAAGTTGAGCAGCAGCTGAGGCGTTTAAAGCGCACGCTGTGCGCTCTGGGGCAGGGCCACGCCATGCGTGGCTGACGCACTGCTGACCCGATCGAATCACTGGCGCCGCTCAACGCTGCGCCAGTTCGAGCACCATCTCCACCGCATCCAGCCCTGGGCCGTGCCCATCGGGGGTGATGTGGGTGACGGCGAAGCCGAGTCCGGCGTAGAAATCCTGCGTGTGCTGGCTGGTGCTGAGCGTCACGCGCTGTGCGCCGAGTGTTTTTGCGTGGGCCAGCCGCGCGTGGGAGAGCCGTGTGCCCAAGCCTTGGCGATGCCGGGCGCGGTCGACCATGCCCCAGCACAAGGCGGCGGTGTGGTTGTTGTCCAGGGCGATGCCGCCGCAGGCGACGATGTGGCTGTTGTGGTGGATCACCAGATAGTCGTGGGCGCGGTCTGGGTGAAGTAGATAGTTGGCGAAGTCGTGGCGTTCGTGTGGGGCGAAGTAACGCGGCACGTTGGTGTCGAACAGGGCGAGGCAGGCCGGGGCGTCAGTTGGGGTGTAGGGGCGCAGGGTGGGCATGGGGGGACTTTGGCATGCTCCGCGTTGGGATGGTCGGCTTCGGATGCAGGGTGGCTGCTTCATTGGGATTGCTGGGTGCATCCATGCACCCAGCCCTTCCGCGCTGTCGCGCTCCAGGGCCAGCCATGCGGCTGTCCGGATTCGCTCCCGGCGAATCCGTCGAACCCCCGTCGGGGGTTCTCATCCCCCTCCAGGGTTTCGCGCGCTGCTACCGGAGCCGGATGAATGACGAACGTGAGAAACGCAAAAGGCCGCCCCGAAGGGCGGCCTTTTACGTTTGTCTGGCGGAGAGAGGGGGAGGTACTGATCCGAAGACCTCACTCCCTGACTGCTCGCAGCGCGCAAACCGGACGGGTGTCCTGTGTTGTGTCCCGCCCATCATAGCTGCCCAGAAGCCGCATGATGCAAGGACGGACACCATTTTTCCAAGGTCTTGCCGTGGAGGGAGCGATCCGCACCGAATGCCCGGCTCGGGAAATAGCAAAGCTGAATGCGCCTATCTTGCATTAGGCCCCGAAGGCCATATGATCGGTCCTATGAAGCACTTCTTCAGCCAGTTCACCATCGCCAAGCGCGGGCAGAAAGACACCTTCTATGAGGTCAACCGTGATGGTGCCCTCGTGCTTAACCGTGACGGGCTTCTCAAATCTGGCCGGATGAACCGCCAGCTCGACGCCGCACGCGATCTCAAGGTTGCCGCCGACAAGGCCCGCTCCGCGAAATGACGAGCTTAGCCCTGCTGGCCGTTCTCTTGGCTGCGGGCTGGTATTTCTATCGGCAGTGGCGCTACACGCGATTTGAAGCGCTGCACCATCCTGGCCACCCGCAATATTTCGGGGCCGCTCTTTGTTCGGTCTATTTGTTCGGCATCAGTGCCGGGCTACATGCGTTGGCGATGCGGCATGCCACCTACGGCGTGTATCTAGGAAAGCTTCACGCGTTGTTGCCTCTTCAGATGAGCGATAAGCAGTCGGCCGAAGGCCTAACCCTGCATTTGGCGATTACTCTTTGGTGTCTAGTCCTTGGAGCCGCGCTTCCCATCCTACTCAATGATCCGTTGGTGCGAATCCGGTCGCTCGCGCAGCTGATCGCGTCACGGCATGGCGCAATCGATGCAATCGAGAGCCTGGCAATCAAGTGCGAAGAGGACGGCACGTTGGTCGCGTTGACGCTGGACAACGGCAAAGTCTACGTGGGCCTGCTGGACGAGTTCACTGGCCCCAGAGTAGGGAAAGAGTGGGTAGGAATGACCCCTGTAGCCTCCGGGTTTCGGGATGCCGAAGGCAAACTGGTCTTCACGACGTATTACGACATCAAGCTGCCAGACGATGCGACGATGGAAATCTTCCAGGTCATTGTCTCGATGAAGCAAATCATCTCGGCGCAAGCCTTCGATCTGCAGCTCTACAAACAGTTCCAACTGCCTGAAGCCCATACACAAGCGGTAGCGGACAGAAAAGAACTGGCGCCCCAGCGGTCGTCCGTGGCTGTGGACAACACGCGGCACGGTTTCTATTTGGGGTTGCCCATTTTTCTGCTTCTATCGCCATACGTTGGCCTGAAGTCCACTATTGGCGGGCTGAGCCTCGTTGTGGCGGCGGGTCTTAGTTGTATTGCGTCCGAGACGCTACGGCGGAACCCCGTGAGGGCCGGCGCTGACAGCAGGTCAGCACCTCTTGAGCCTGAAGAGGTGAACTTCGTTTAGTGCGACGCTGCATTTCGCATGCATTGATGGCACTCGAAGAGACGAGGCCCGAGTGCCGTCCCAGGGTGCTTACACCCCGCTACTCGGTTACCTCGGCGAGCCATTTGGAAATCAACTGGTGAGATGCACTGCCTGGATCCCTCAGGATGGAAATGGTGTCGGTCATGGTGGTCTTCTCCCACTTCGCAGGGTGGGTGACCAGATCCGCGTAGTAGCCCAGAATCTCGACCTTCCGGAAGTGGCGGAACCACACACCCAGCTCATCTTCTGGTGATCTGATGTAGTTGTATTGCCCGGTGACCCGAGCTAATGCGCAGGGGTAGTGATGTGCGACTACCAAAATGATGTCGCCCACATTCATAGAGTGCGCAAAATCCCAGTAGTCTCGCTGGCTCTGGTCGATGTCTTGCTGCTTCACATCGGTCAGGTCGCCCGGGGGATCCGCAAAGTCCAGTCCCACATACCCCAGGCCAAGCGACCTGGTGGTATGGGAGACGGCTCGCGCACTATCAGAAGGGTGCAACTGCATACGCCAAAAGGTCATAGATGCTCCGTTCCTTGGGTCAATTTTGAAGCACGGGTCAAGGTCGGAGTATGTATCACTTTTGTCGTATCAGCTCCGGCAGGGAAGTCATGTTAGGAGGTCAGCTGGACCCACAGCACCAAGAGCACCATTGGCAGGCCACTCAGTAGTCCGAAAACCCAGAAAGCGCCCAGCATGGTCAGCGGGGTCATGAGCCACCATTGCCACCAAGTGAAGCCGTGGTCTCGTTGTCGAGCTTCCCACGCCTCGACCGCCTGAAGGCGTTCTACCTTCCGCGTTCCTCGCCGGGCCATGAGCGGCCCGACAATGAACCCGAAAGGTCCCAGGAAGAGCAGGGTCCCGGTATACCACCAGAAGAAACGCTCTCTAGGCGTCATGAGCTTGCGGCGTGCAGGGGGCGCTTGAGCAAGGAGGGGAGGCGGATGGGCACTCATTTGGCGTAGGCCTTCCAGACCCCCGATTCACGCACATACCGAAGGTTTTTGTTGACAGGGATCGGCACCTGCCGGCCGCCGATGTCGATGGATACTTTTCCGGTGGTGTCGCACCGGTAGCCTTCCATGTCCTGGGCTCCAACGCAGCCGGACAGCTGGAACTCCTGGATTCCGGTGATCTGACCTGCGCCACTCTGGGTAAGCAGGGCTGCCAAGGCCTTCTCGGCATCGCTGCTGGAAGGCGGACCAGCGCAGGCGGTCAGGGTGAGGGCAACGGCCAAGCTGGCCAAGATGATCTTCGTTGCTTTCATGGTCATTCCTTGAGGTGGGCGGGGCGGCCAAGGGCCCCCCAAAGTTATTGCGACGAGGTATCTGCTTAGCGGTCGCGGTTGCCTTCGGGCTGGAAGCCGGCGATCCACATCCTGGAATCCTTAAACGGGATCAGAAGGCCACTGGCCCCGGGATGTAGGTCGGCGGTCTGGATGAAGCCCGAGACCCAGCCGACTCGCAGAGCCACGTCAATGGCGCGGTCGGAGACCCCCGGCCGGGAAACGTTGACCACGAACGGCTGGCTGGGCGGATTGGGCCCGGGGGAACGGTTGGCCCCGGTGTTGGGCTTGCCGGCAGGCACTCGAACGCCCATAAGAGCGTCCCGTCCCTTCCAAAGGGCCGACGTGTTGAGCTCTGCCACATCGCCCAAGTCGTCGGTCTCGGTCACCGCGGCATTGGCGCAGGTCCGGAAGGTCTCAGTGGTCGACGCGGACGGCCCCGTCCAGATGCGGGCTTGGACGGTCCAGCAGGGCAGCGTCGCCCCCCATTCCTGGAACGTCAGGGCAACGCGCGGCCAGTCGAGCTTGCCTTGCTGGGCAAGCTGATGGTTGTCGGCCTTGAACAAGCCGCGGATCTTTGCGGTCCCACTGACCGGGGTGTAGATGGCCCCGCCGCTGACGCTGGTCTTAGCGCCGCTCTGGGCCGGTTTCACCCCGACCATCTGCTGCCCCGCGTCTTTCAGACTGCTGCCCAGCTGCCGGAAGAACCCCGGTTTATTAGGCATCTCTTCCCGCTCAGGTTGGGTTTGTGCGCCTGCGCTCTGGGTGATCAAAAGCAGTGCGGCCGCCAGGGCGGTGGCCATCCTTGTCTGGTTCTTCTTCATGGAAACCCCTGTGGGTGGTCGGGAGGGTGCTACATTTCATGAAGAGTCTGCCATGCAGAGGAGTAGCAAGTCATGCTGTCGGCCCAGCTTTTCAACATTCGTTCACGTGCCCAAGGCTTCCCCCCGCTCCCTGTTCGCTGCCCGCCTCAAGCAGGCCAGGGAACTCCGTGGCATCGCCAGCCAGCGAGCCTTGGGGGTCTTGATGGGGCTTGATAAGAAGCTGGCCAGCAGCCGCGTGAACCGATATGAGACGGAAGTCAGTGGTATCGACTTGGATGGACTGGGGAAACTTGCCGACGTTTTAGGCGTTCCGATGGCTTATCTGGTAGCCGAGGACGATGCGACGGCCGCCTTCATCTTGGCATTGAAAAAGATGACGCAGGCCGAGCGCAGGGAGTTGTACAAGAAGCTTCTCAGCAGCAAATCCGCTGATTGAGCGGGAGTGGTGGTCTAACCATTGACAAGGAAAGTGAGATGGATCCAGTTGCTCTTCACCCGAAGGTCTTCGTCAGTCATGCAAGCGAGGACAAGGACAGTTTTGTCCTTGAGTTTGCAACAAAACTTCGCGCGCACGGCGTCGATGCATGGGTTGATAAATGGGAAATGCTTCCCGGCGACAAGCTCATCCATAAGATTTTTGAAGAGGGCCTTAAAGCGCCAGACGCCTTCATCATCGTTCTTTCCAAGACGAGCATCACAAAGCCGTGGGTCCGAGAAGAGCTCGACGTGGCTGCTGTGAAAAGAATTTCCAATGGGATGAAGTTGATCCCTGTCGTGATCGACGATTGCGAGATTCCTGGCGTATTGACGGCAACGCTGTATGAGAAGTTCGATAAGCCAGAAAACTACGATGCGTCCTTCGATCGCGTTCTCTCAGCCATCTTCAACCTGAGTTCCAAGCCTCCTCTGGGGGAGCTGCCCGCCTATGCGCATCCGTCTCCTGTCCGAATGGCAGGCCGAAGCGCGTCGGACAGTCTGGTGATCCATGTTGCTTGCGAAAGGGCGCTGAAAGATGGAGATCAGTTTGTGGATCCGGTGGAGGCCTTTGACCTCAACAGCACACCGAAGCTTCCCGCTCAGGAGCTTCGAGATTGCCTAGAAATCCTTGAGGACTTCGGTGCGATTGAGAACCTCAAGGCTCTTGGCCCGGGTTTTAAGCCCTTTCGGATTACGGAGGCTGGGTTTGAGCTTTACGCGCGTGAAGCTATCCCTGGGTATTCGGCGATGCGAGGCAAGGTTGTCCGCGGCATCGTCAACTCTGAGTTGACCTCAAATATTTCTCTTTCGGAACACTTGGGATTGCCGGTCTACCTAATAAACCACATCCTCTCTGTGCTTGAACACGAAGGCGGGATCAAGCTGACTAAAGGTCTTCAAGAAAGACGAACGATCTACCATGTTGGAGCTTCGCTCCGACGGGAGCTGTCCGCATAACGTCGGTTCAGCGGCTTTGGCGGCTGTGGGTTTCACGTATCAGGATCCTCCGTCGTCAGAGGTCCTTGATGGCGGAAGGTCGCCTGGATGGGCTATAAATCAAATCCTGCCCTTTTAATGGAGTAGCCCTTTTGGCCCTCACGACCCTGAAATCGCTCAACGCAGAAATCAAGCAGCTCGAAGCCCAGAAGAAACTTGTCGAGAAGCGAGATGGCGAGGTGCCAAAGGCATTGGCCGTGCTGCAGCGTTATGCAAAGGTGCTTAGCCCGGCCCAGCGCCGGCAGGTGGCTAAGATCGCCGGCGACACTGTTGAGGTTCAATCCGGGCGCGCTATCGCTGCACTACGGGGCCCAATGAAGGGACGCAAGCTCGGATCGGTCGCTCCGAAATACCGGCTGCCGACTGGTGAGACTTGGACTGGTCGCGGACTGTCTCCCAAGGTCTTCACTGCTTGGGCGAAGTCGGCTGAGGGCCGGACTTGGTCCAAAGCGCACCCGGAGTCCAAGTTCCCGCCGGCGGAAGGCTCGTTGAAGCCCTCTAGGAAGCCCGAGAAGAAGGCAACCAAAGCTGCCAAGAAGGTCGTCAGGAAGCCGACCAAGCGCGCTCCTGCCAAGAAGGTCGCAAAGAAGGCCACTCGAGTCGCTGTAAAGAAGGCAGCACAATAAGACCTGCCAGACCTTCGTCACCCACCACGGGCAACTGAGTCCAGTGGTGGGGAAGTGCGAGGACGGCGTATCAGGGATAGAACTTGCTTGGGTCGGACAGCTGCTGGGCAAACTGTCCGCGCTCATACTTCGGCAGCTCCACACTGGGCTTGTAGCGCTTGATAGTCCGGAGCTTTTTCTTCTGCGCCAAGGCTGGCTTCTTGTGGAAATAGGCCTCGTGCAAGACAGCGACGCGTTTGTTGGGAGAGTGCCCCGTAATCAGCGCAATGACTTCTTCCGGGATGTCCTGGTGATGAAGCTCCGTGGCGATCGTGTGGCGGAACGCATGGAAACCGATGCCTTTCTTGAAGCCTAAGCGTTTCATGTAGGTGCTGAACTGGTTAAGCGCCGCTTGGCTGTATCGAGCGTTCGAGTCTCCCGTCTCGCGGTTGATGCCAGCGGAAAGGTGCGGGAATAGGCGGGGGTGACCGCACTGCCGCATGTCCTCTACGAACTCCAAGAAGCCCGCATCAATGAGCGGTTGCGCGATGGGCACGTCCCGGATGGCCGATTTGCCTTTTAAGCGTTGTCGGCTGCGGTCGCGGCTCTTATGCGCCAAGTCTGGATCGATCGTGACACGAATACGTATCCACCAGGTGCCATCAATCTGCACAATGTCAGCCAGCTTGAGCTGAGCTACCTCGTTGATGCGAGCCCCAGTGTAGAGCCCAATCATGGGCATCCACCACCGGTGCGGATGTTTTTCAGCCCAAGGTATGAACGTCTCTCGAGCAAAGATCTTCTTCAGGTCTTCTTCGTCAAACAGGCGCTCTGCCTTGTCTGCGTCTTCTGCCAGGTCGTCCTTGAACTTCTTGAACGCTGCCATGGGGGAGGCTGGGATAGCGTTTGCGTCAACCAGGCCCTTGAAGAAGGTGGAGAGGAAGCGACGGTGCTTCTCAAGCGTTTTGGGTGCCAGTGGTTGCACGGCGAGCTCTTTGCCCAGCGCGACCGCTTCTTCATATGTGTAGTCGCGATACTTGGGGTCCGAGAGAAGCGAGGGAGGAGCCCACCGCAGCAGTTCCCACAGGCGATAGATGTGGGCATGGTCAATACGCGACACCGGAATGTCGCCGCAGGTCATCTTGAGCAAGGTGAGCGTGCGAAGCGTAGATCCGGTCGTGCCACTCGTCAGCCCACGGTCGCCACGGGCCCTGATGTAATCGGCAATCTCGACTGACAGCAGGCGAGGTGCCGACGCGATGGGGAGCGGGGCTGGATACTGGGTGCATCCATTGGCGCGACGGCTGCGGCGCTGGCGGTCGTCTGCCCGGTCCAGCATCTCTTGGGCATGGATGGCCGCCTCTCGGCCAGTGATGTTCAGCTCTTCAATACGAAGGTTGCCCATCTGGACACCTCTCAGCTGAAGAGTGCCCATGGGGTGGAGTAGGTATTGGTGGAGGTGTTCTAGAGCGGGCGTTTGCATTGCTTGGCTTCCATCATTCGATGGAAGTACCAATAAGACAGCTCAGAAAATGGTCAATACAAAATCGGCGGCGACTTGAACACCGTAAGCATCGCCACGGCCTATGGCGGATTCAATGAAGCGCCAAGTTTGTACCCTCGTCCTTTCCAGGGCTGAATCTTTCTATATCAATGACTTGGGCGGAGAGGGGCAGGAAAACCTCAGAGTCATTTTGGTACTGTTTAACCGATGTAAGCTAACTAATTGACTATCACAGGATGAACGCAAGATAAACATAGTATCCAATCTAACGAGGGTTCTGGTGGGATTTCATATCCTTTAAGGGCCACCACGAGGTGGTGAGGAGAGACCCATGGCGAAGAACGAACAGACCGGGCCGAAAGCAGCTAAGGCTGCAAGCCATGTTTTGCGCGACGGCCGAACCGGGGATAAGTCCAAGACCGCCGCAGCCTCAGCGCTAAGCCAAGCCCCTGATAAGGGCAAGAAGACCAAGAAATAGGCAACTTGGCGGGCGCGCCAGGCTGCCTGTCCCTTTCAAAGCGGTAAAGTCTGGGCGTCAATGCAGGGGCCGGGTGTGGGCGAACGAGGAGTGGCTACGAAAGCGGGAAGCCCAAGCCGCCCAGGTCGTCACCCATACCGGGCTAGGCGCGGCTGTGCTTTGGCCGGCCCTCATGAGGCACCAGTGCTGAGGTTGGGAATGGGTTGACATCTGGTCAGGTTGACCATATCGTTCAATAAATTCTGACCAGATAGGGGTAACCCATGACTCCTCCGCAGCGTTTCAACACCTTGATGCCTCTATCAGGTGCCTCTCCTTATGAAGACGCATTGGATGCTTTGGCCAAGAAGCTTGGCCAGGCTGCGATTGAGGAGCCTATGCCCATCTCGAAATTCAAGTCTGATTACAGCGGGCTTCTGCGAGAGGCGTTGAGCGGTCATCTGAGTCAACTTTCGCGAAACAACGAGCGATTCCTTCTGCTATCTGAAAGGCAGGTCATTGCCCTCGCGGCGCCCCAAGACCAAGGCAAATCGCTAAGTAGCACGTTGGCGGGTATCGATCCACCCGGCGTAAAGGTGGACTTGTCGCAACTTCATAGCCGTGGTGCTCGTGAGATGTATTCGATCGTGCCGCGGGGACAGGCGAAGTGAATGACCAGAAGCGGCGACTGATCGGCCCTGGGCTGCTGCTGGCCATCTGTCAGAAGGAAGACTGGGCCGTGGCGTGGGGCGATAAGACGCCTGCAGATCGATGCATCATTAGCTCGCTTGCGGTTGCGATTGCGAAGTCTGTGGTCATGCAGCAAGCGAGCGGGGCCGCTCAGCGAAAATGGCTCTTGCAGATTGATCGCACTATTTCCACCTTGGAGGCCGAGGGCGTGAAGGTCATTGGTGTGAGCGACGACACGATTGGGCGCTTCATTACGTGGCGGTCCGAGGCCGATCTCACGCACACGGTGGTGAATGCGGACCAGTCGCACGAGCAGTGGCCGATTGGCCAAGACACGCGGTTGTTGATTGCGACAGCAGATGCCATGGAACTGGCATTCTGTGAAATCGATGACACCTACATGGAGGTGCTTGAAAGGCTTGGAATCACGGTGGAGCGGCTCTGAATGGGCCAGCCCCGCGAATACCTCCGTCTTCCTCCTGGCCCACCGAAGCCGCTGCATGAAGAGGCGCGCGTTCTTTGCATTTCGGGCGGCGGCTATCGCGGTCTCTTTGCTGCGCGACTGATCAGCCTGATCGAAACGCACGAGTTGGGCGGGAATGGTATTGCAGCTCGCTTCAACCTGATCTCGGGAACGTCGATTGGCGGGATCATTGCGACTGCGATCTCCTGTGGTGTGTCTGGTCAGAAAATCACAGATGCTTTAAAGAAGAGCGGGCTGCTCATCTTTCCGCCCCGAACGTGGCATAACGTTCGACGATTGGCAGGTAGTGCGCCGTATGACCCCAAGCGTCTGACCGAGTGCATTCTCGAACTGATGCCTGAGGCGGGCAAAATCAAGCTGGCTGATCACGCCCCACCGCTACTCCTGACGACGGTGAACTTCAACACCTCGAAGCTCCAACTATTGGGAAGCAAAACCACTCGCGTGCGGGACCTGACAGGAATGACGTTGATGGATGCGATGCTGGCTACCTCAGCCGCGCCAACCTACTTCCCGCCTCATGAGCATGAGAAGTCGATCTATGTCGATGGTGGCGTAGCCGCGAATGCGCCAGACCTGCTGGCCCTCCGCGCCATCGAGCAGATGGTGCCAAGAAGCCGGTCGCTCATGCTGAGTCTGGGAACGGCGAACCCTAGTTATGGTCTAGCACCTTCGAGCAAGCCGCTGCGTGGGATTGGCTGGGCCAAGATCACCATCGAACTCAGCATGCATCTGCAAGAGCAGCTGGCGGTCGATGAGTGCACGAGGCTACTCGGAACAGATCGATATTTGAGGTTGAACAAGACGCCGAGCCCGAATGAGCAGCCGCATTTGGGTTTGGACATAGCCAGCGCGGAGAGCACCTCGGTGCTCACCAGCCTGGCTGACAACTGCTTCCAATCGCTCACGAGCGAGCAAAGGCAAACACTCGCCGCCATACTTGGCTGATCCGGGTCGGTTCGCCGCACCCGAGTCAGACCCCCGACAAGGGGAGGAAGGGGAGGCGGCAGTTCCGCGGGCCGGCATCAATCGGCGACGGTCTCCTTTCGGCGTCAGAGCCAGGGAATCACGATGATTGAGGTTGCATCGGTTGGGTCGCCGTCGTTCAAATGTTCTTGGAGCTTGGTGTGCTCCGCAGATGTGGCGAGATGCGATCTAGGAGTTGGTCTGCGGCTTGAGCAAGCTCTGCAGATAGGTCATCCGTGTTGAGGTCGATGGCCAAAACCGAAATATTGACGTTACCCACCTTTCCGACCCGGATAATCGAAGGCTTGTCTCTCGGCCGCTGCGGAACGGCGATGATAGCGTGTCGTGCACGGTAGACGGCCGCATAGGTGACCACTTGCTCGACATCCGACCGGTCGGGCACTTTGCCGCGGTAAGGGCGGTATTTGACGTCCATAACCGCGAGCGTTTTCTCGTTGTGAGTAATCACGAGGTCCGGTTTTACCTCTATACCGCGCGCATCTTCCATCTTGGGTTGACGGTAGAGCTTGCGCTGATGTCCCTCAGCATCATTGATGTTGCCATCGAAAACGCCCAAATGATGGACGGCCAGCAAGCTGCTCAGACGGGTTCGCAAAAAACACTCAAAGGTGTCTTCAAGGTTGATCACCACTGGGTTCAGTCGGAGCCCACCAGGCTGCGTCGGGTCGATGCCTGCACCGGAAAAAACAGTCCAAGCAAGAGCCGAGGCCTCGGCGTATTCTGGGCGAGCAGCGGCCTTTTTAGTTATTGGCGTAAGAGCCGTCTCTTTCAATCTCCGGTCATTGATCGTGACCCGCGAAAAGATCGTTTTGGCTTCCGCCAAGGCGGAGCACATCGCGGGTGCCCCTTTTACTTTGCCTAGTCGTTGGTAGGCCAAGTAGAGATAGGAAAGCGCAGCGAGGATGACGCGGTTTGCCGCGGTATCCACCGAGCGGCTCCATCTGCGCGAGACAGATTCAGTAGGGTTGCGAGTGGCTAACTGTCGCAGCCGTGTCTGTATAGGTATCGGGGCGCCCGAAAGCGTCACGCCGGTCAGAATTTCCGGAACGAATTCGAAGTCTAGTCCGTTCAACCGAATTACCTTGGATAGGTGGATCAGTCTTCCCGCAAGCAGGTCGGTCAGGTTGCTTGGTCTCAGCTGCCCGTGGCCATACCCGTGGAAGCCCACCGGAATAATTCGCTGCTTGTTGGATGAGACGTGCGACAGGAGCTCATCCATGACACTGATAGGAACGCGGGGCCGCACTTGGATGGCAACATGTTCGTTCAGTGGTATGAAGCCGACCCAAGACGTGGCACGGAGCTTAATTCGTCCTGCTTCCAACGAGATCGCCAAATAGCCGGCCTTTTCTACTGATGGGTCTAGAAAAAGCTTGTCTCCTCGAAAAATGCGGTCTGCGTCGATCCGGATTTCTCCATGCTCAGCAACCTCAAAAACTTCGACACCTGGACGCAGGCGTGAGACATTTGGAATCACATCGTCACCGATCATTCAGATTCTACGGTGGGCGCCGCTTCGTCGGCAGGCGCTGCCGCAGCTGGCCGGTTGGCTTTGCGCGCTGTCCACGCAGCGTCGAAGCGTGCGGCTTCGGATGCGTCCAAGCGCGTGACCCGCTTGATGTGGGGCCAGATCTGGAACTTCCAGAGCCGCTCTAGGGAGGCCTCATCCTTCACTCTTGAGAAGTAGGCGTGCCCGAGGTGCATCATGCTATTGCTGGAGGCCTGAAGTAAGGTGAAAAGCTGGCTGCAGAGTTCTTTCGTCTCCGTGTTAGCGCCATTGCTATCTAGAATGCCTAAGAGTTCATCGGTGCTAGGCGGCACCTCTATGTGCGCAAAGCGACGCTCCAATGCGACGTCAAGTTCATCTACCGATACGTCCCACGGGTTCATCGTCGCGACGACAAATAGGTTCCTTGGGATTTCTGCAACCTGACCAGAGGCCAAGTAGAAAGGCTTATCACGCAGCGACATCTCGAGATAGGTCAGTGCTTCCCCGAGCACCCGGGGAACATCTGCCCGGCTGATCTCGTCAATCACCAGCACGTAGGTATGCTCCCGATCGTCCCGAGCTGCCTTGGCTATGGTTAGGAGATGCCGGTTGGTGCGCTCAAACCCCCCTAAACCATCTGGCTCCCAGCCTTGCACGAAGTCTTCGTATTGATAGCCGGTGTGGAACTGAACCGATCTTACGCGAAGTGGGGAGCCGGAAAGCTGCGCCGCGATTTTCTGGGCATACCAGCTCTTCCCTGTCCCGGGCGGTCCGCTTAGGATCACTCCCCCGTAGCCGTCCATTTTGGCCTCGTTGACGGCTAGCCAGAGAGGATGATCTTCGGGGATGACATCTTCTACGTCTTCCAAATCTGTGAGCGGCTGGTCCTCGGAAGAGGCCTCACTCGGGCCTTCCTGCGTCGATATACCGAGGTCCTCCTTACTATAACGGTCGTTGGGCGACACGATCTGCTTAAGCGTGGTTGGCTGCGGGCTGTTCATCGAAACAGGCTCCCCTTATAGAAGAAAGGAGTGGAGTAAGCCAATTCCACCGCTTCGTCGGACAGTCCAAACTCACTTTTGGTAAGAGTTTCCATGCCGTCGTGGCTCGCGATAGTCGGATCTATCAGGTAATCCCGATAGAGAAACACGCCCAGGGCGAGAACCGAGGCAGGTCTGCCGCCCAAGAGGTGCTGAAGCGCGAGGCTGGCATGCTCTGGAAGTAGGCTGAATGTGGCAGGAGTTGCGCTTCTGTTTATGGTTGCCACTTTCATCAGTGGCGCAACGTCTCTGAGGGAACTAGGCGCGTATGACCCGGCCACGTTCTTGTTGTTCGTTGGACCGCCAAAAGGCTTGATATACGGGACATCTTCCGACATGCCGTTTGCACGTAAGAAGCGGTCAAAGAATCCCTTAAAATTGACACGCAAGTCTTCCGTTCGGCCGCTGGTCTGAGCGGCCTCACAGATCGCCAGATAGCCAAGGAAGTGAGCGTGGGCCTTACTTGCCTCGAGCTGCTCCCACGCGGCGCGCACCGCGTCCCTGTTCAGCCTCATTGTCGGTGCCACTGTCGCTCCATACGGCTCGGTCCGTTAATGGAGCAAAGTCTACACCGACCGCAGATCGCTGCATGCGCTTGGCGACCCGGAGGGTGGTTCCTGTCCCCTTAAAGGGATCGAGCACCGTGCCGGGGCGGAAGCCGGCGTTGCAGCCACAGTCAGACCATCCTGCGGTTCGCTTCTTTGCGAAGGTGAATTCTCGGAAATAACCCCCTAATGCCAGCTTGGCCTCCGCAGCCAGCGCCTGAACTCGGGCCGTATTCTTTCCCGTCCCTGTTTGCACCTTGAGGGCTTTGCCTGCATCGGAGATGCCGGTCGCTTGGATTGCGGCGATATGAGCGGATGTGAGGCCGTTTTTCTTGGCCAACGCCATTGCTCTTGCTGCTTGCGGGCGAGAGGGGTCGAGCTCACCGGTTCTCGCGATGATCCGCTCCCGGGGCCGACCGCAGGAGTTGCAGACCATGAGTGGGCATGCGAGAGTCAACGCGCGCTCGACTAGCTCTTCCGGGAAGGGGGCAAGGTGACTTCCCATGCTTCTCTGTAGGGCTATGTTCCATACGTCGCCCTGGGTGCTTCCGTTTCCGAACTGCTCGGAGTAGCCGAAGGCGTCGTAATAGTAGTCAGCATCCTTGCTGAAATGAAGGATGTATTCATGGCGATTGGCCAGGCGGTTCTTTGCCGGCTCGGGCATGCCTCCCTCCTTCGCCCAGATGATTCGGTTTCTGAGGATCCAGCCGTCGTCAGCAGCCGCGGCTTCAACTCGACCAGGGATGCCTGCCAGCGACTTGTTGTGGTAGGTGTCACCGAGATTGACGAAGACTGAGCCGTGGGGTGTAAGCAGGCGTCGCCACTCTCGCATGCAGTCAACAATGGTAGAGGCAAATTCTTTTGGGGTCGGCTCTTGGCCGATCTGCCCAGCAAAGCTGTAGTCGCGCTTTTTCCAATACGGAGGGGACGTGACGACTACATCGACGGTGGCCGGCTCCAAGGGGATATCTCGAGCATCTGCCTGAATCTCACAGTAGGTCGGCGAACTGACGTTTTGGTCGCCGGTAGATTCTGGGTTTTTCTTGACTGCCATAGATGTCTCGAACAATGAAATGCGTGATCGCACCACAGAAATGGCGTTCGATCATTGGTGCCTGAGCCGCCATCCCCTAAGGAGCGCGGACAACATGCCTGTATCCACTTTGTAGCACAGCGATTGGACGTCGTCGACCCCCTCCCAGAGCTTCCCAGAGGCGGCTCTCATAGGCTGAGATTGGCCCGTCCAAGTGTTTGTATCGACCCGGGCGCGGCATGCTATCACCAGGTCGCCGTGGCGCAAGCGGCCACGTGGACCCTGCGCCTGAACGAAGGGGCGAATAGCGCACTTAGGCATCCTGACGGATGCGTGCGCCAAGGGCTGCGCCCCTGGAACCCCAAGCCTCTGCGAGGCTTGCCAACGGCAAAAGCTGGTCCATAAAGAATCCTGTCTTCACAGGAATCTCTATGGCCATCTTCCACACCTCAATCAAGACGTTCAGCCGCGGCCGAGGGCAGTCCGCTGTCGCTGCGGCCGCCTACCGGGGCGGCCTGCTGCTCGCAGATCTGCTCACCGGGCAACACCACGACTACCGCCGCCGCAGCGGTGTCGTTGAAAGCTTCTGTATCGCCCCTCCAGACTCCCCCGAGTGGGCCTTGGACCCCCGGGAGCTCTGGGCGGTCGCCGAAGCCGCCGAGCGCCGGAAAGACTCGACGGTGGCTAGGGAGTTCGAAGTCTCCTTGCCCCACGAGTTGTCCGAAGAGCAACGGGCGCATCTGGCATTCGCCATCGCCGATGCGCTTGTAGAACGATATGCCTTCGCTGTCCAAGCCAGCATCCACGCCCCCGGCACTCCGGATGGCCTCAATCACCATGTCCACATCCTGGCGACCACGCGGCGCGTGGGGCCAGAAGGCTTAGGCGAGAAGACGAGAGAGCTGGACGTGGGTCCCTCCGGCAAGGTCCAGGTGCAGTGGATTCGGGAAATGGTCGCAGCGACGACCAACGCCCACCTGGAGGCGGCCGGGTTCACCAGCACGATTGACCACCGCAGCCTGGCCGAGCAAGCCCGGTCGGCAATGGAGCGGGGCGATGACCTAGAGGCATTGGCGCTTTCCCGAGAGCCCACGCAGCACTTAGGCAAGCGGGCGACCGCCCTGGCTGGCAAAGGCGTCGACACCGTTAAAGCGAGAACGAACGACGAGATTGCAGAGGACAATGAAGCGCATCTCGACTACCTGATGCGCAAAGCAGGGCTGGCAGGAAAGCCCATGCCAACTCTCGACCAGCGGGATGCAGGTGGGGCGCGGGTGCTCAACAAGGAAACAGCCGGGCTCCCGCCTGGCATGGAGATGCGGGGGGTGTCTGGGGTGCGGCTTCAACACGTCCTGAGCACCTCTCATGCGCCGCCGGAGCAAGGCCCCGTCAGCTTGGCCCATTGGGTCGCCCAATCCCTGCGGGACGCAGAAGAGATTTCCCGGGCAAGGGCCGACCTGGCGATGGGGAAGATTCGAGCGGCGCTGGAGTGGGTGAAGCAACAGCTGGATCGGGACCTCGAAACCGTCGAGCTGCGCCAGTGGGTCACCACGGCGGTTCTTCAGGTTCGCGCCCTCAGGAACCTGATTGTGGGACGAGCTCGCCGGCTGCTGTCCCTCGGCCGGGCCACCCGGCTGAATCACATGGCAGAGCAGGAGTGGGAGCGCTTCAACGCTGACTACCCCCTTGGCTCGACCTGTTACTCCAAGCCGGAGTGGACCCAGCGCCGGGGGCGACGGTTATCGGTGCTGGAAACGCGCGCGGCGGAGTTGAAGTCGGCGCAGCAGAGGGCGTCAGAGCAAGAACTGAGCCTGATTGATGCGGAAATCGTGAGAAAAGCAGCGCTGCTCGAGGCGTTGCCCTCGCCGCGCCAGGTCTTGGTTCCGCAGGCTCACGCTCCGCAGCCCGTGGTGGCTGGCGCTTTAACTCCACCTTCGCCGAGTCATCGCGGGCCAAAGTTCCACTGACGACAGATAGAACAAGCCCCGCATTTCGCGGGGCTTTTGTTCATCGACGGCCGGGGCCCGCTGATGGCACTCTGGTGGGAGCTGGCTTCACTGGCGGCAGGCCACGGGCCGCACGCCAAGCGTCAGTAGAGGGGAAGCTTTGCGGGACTTGGTCCCGGTCAACCGGTGCGGCTCGCGAAGCACCATTGGTGGACGGAGAGTAGGTCAGGGCTTGAGGAGTCTGGCTTCCAGGGGAGGCTGCGAACCGGCGCAGCAGTATTTTGGCGACATCCAGGGCGTGTTGGGCATCCACTTCTCGCTCAGCGGCATCCCGTGTGCCGCTTTGAGGAAGCAAGGCTTGAAGAAGTTGGCTGGCGATGCGAAGTTCGACGTTTGCGGGCATTGGTAAATCATCTAGTGAAGGGTCTTCACATCGAAGCACCCAAACGGGAATGCGCAAGCGCCTGATGACGCAATGCGTCACAGTTTCTTCCTTCGGATTTATCACCTTAGGCGTTGGCCTTCCTTGGGCTTCAGTCCTGTTCTGCCACGCTTTGCTCCGGCGCCAGCTTCACCAACCAATGGCCTCTTGGAGCTTGGGAGGCTAAGAGCAGGTCATACGTCTTGACCATGTTCAGCAGGCCCGAGTGCCCATAAGCATTGGGCGAAAACGAGGGATCTGTTCGCTTCAGGTAGTTGCCCAGTGCGCTGACGATGATCTTTCCGTCCGGGCTGCCGTCGGCGAGGAGTGCTACGGCGTCGATCAAGAAGCGGGGGCGGCGCTTCGGAAGGGGTTTGAGGGGTTCCGTCTTTGCCTGTGGCTGTCCTTTCAAGGCTGGGGCCTGGTCCTCCGTCTCGGGCTTCTGCTCGCAAGGCTTCCATTCAAAGAACTGGTCGCAGGCGTTGCGCAACGCCTCTGGCGTCTTGGCTTCTCCCACGATGCACACCGTTGCGCCGCGCTCTCGGAGCTTGCGACAGAGGTAGGCAAAGTCTGAGTCACTCGTCACCAGGCAAAACGTGTCGACCCGCTGATCAAACATTGCCTCTAAGGCATCCAAGGCCAATGCCATGTCAGCGGTGTTTTTTCCTGCTGCGTATTGGTATTGGAGGCATGGAGTAAAGGCCTGCCGGACCAAGGTCTCCTGCCAGCGCTTGGCCAGAGTGGAGTGATTGCCGTAGCCACGGCGGAGCACCACTCGTCCGAACTGGGCGGCCATCAGGAGGGCGTGGTCTACAACGTCCGGTGGAACGTTATCGCAATCCAAGAGGACGGCCACTCGACTCTCGATGGGGTGGATGCTCACGCGTTGCTCCTTGCCTTGTGACGCTTTGTAGGAAGGCAGCCTTCGGGCAGCAGTGCTGGATCCACCAAGGGCCGCAGCGTTTCCAGGTTGAGCCTATAGCCCAACGTCCGAAGGCCAGGGGAGTGAGCGCCCAGTCCGTCCAGCTTCTCTTTGACGGTGAAGTCACGGCTATAAGTGGCGTGGTGCTCGTCGTCCAGTTCGTGGCCGACGATCTGCGCCCGCAGCTCCGAGACCACACCCAAGCCTTGGAGCTCTTGAATCAGGGTTTTCCTCAAGGAGTGGAAGCCGCGCTTAGCGGTGGGCCAGTTCTTGCCCACCTCGGCCAAGTAGCGGCTGAAGGCCTTGGACACCCAGTTGCCCTGGCCGTTCTTGGCCTCCGCCTTGGCTCCAGGGAACAAACGGGTATGGCCCTCGGCCCGCATGCCCTCGACCCATTCCAAGAAGCCAAGCGCCGCCAAGTCGGGGTGGACGGGCACGGTGCGGACGCTTACATCGGTCTTCAACCGCTGGTGCTCGCCCTCGTCAGAAATCTGGATGCAGGGGACGCCGCCTTCCTCAGTAATGTTGCTTGTCATCAGCTGCCCGACTTCGGAGGCCCGGGCACCCGTGTAAAGGCCAATCAACGCTGCCCAGCGGGCCGGCAAGGGCAGGGCCTCGAACGCCGCCGGGGCAAAGAGGACTTGGATTTGATGGGAGTCGTAAGCCTTGAAGCCGAACTTGCGTCGGGCCCGCTTTTCCCGAGTCGAGTAGCTCACGTGGCCAGAAGCCGGGTTGTCGCCCTTCGGGTAGTGGCCCGAGGCCATGGCCCATTCGAAAAAGCCGCCTTTGCCACCCACATAGCTTTGCTTGTTGGTCAGGGTGGGGGTCGATGCCCCTTCATCGCGCATGTGCTGATACCACCGGGCTAGATCGGACCGGGTGAGCGCGTGCAGTTTGGTTTTCTCGCCAAGGAAGCGGGTCAGGAGTTCGACCGCTGTCCTTTTGATGGTCCAAGTCTTGGGCAGGGTGCTGCCCTTGATGCTGGCCAGCCACGCGTCCTTGGCCTTGCCCAAGGCGATGGTCTCGATGGCCGGCTTGGCTGTGCGGGTCGGGGCAGCTAAAGGAGACGGGAGCTCTTTGCGCAACATGGCTGCCAGCGGGCTGGGCTGGGAGGCGGCGAGATCCATGATCTGCTGGTAGAGCTTCACGTCTTCCGGCGTGTCGATCTGCCAATGCTCGGTGATGGTGCCGTCCGCCGCGCGGGTGCGGTTTAGCGTCAGTTGCTGCAGGTTGTCTGCGTTGGTGAGGCGCTCGAGCAGCGTCTCGATGTCTTCGTCCTGATTTCCCATGCGTTGCTCCCTCAACACGCTGAAGGCTTGAGCATAGCGTGCGGCCAGCGTCAGGGCGCGCAGTTGAGCCACGGCCATTTCGCAGGTGCGCAGGGTGCGTTTGACGATGCGTCGGCCGATGAGGGCCTGAAGGTCGGTGGGAACCCGTTGCCGGAACGACCAGAGCCCAGAGCGGGCTCGAACTAGATGATGGGGGATGCGCATAGGGGAGATGTGTCCCGGCTTGCATCAGCACCAGCAGTCAATCCAGAAAAAGCAAAAACCCCTGCGTAAACAGGGGTTTGCGTAATCTGGCGGAGAGAGGGGGATTCGAACCCCCGAAGCGCGGTTTAGACGCTTACACACTTTCCAGGCGTGCTCCTTCAACCGCTCGGACACCTCTCCGGACCTGCTGCGATAACCCGCTGCAGGGGCGCAGATTCTAGCGGGGGAATTGGAATCGCACAAGCGGTTCGTCACAAGGGGCAGGGGGGCTGGACAGGCGTGGCACAATGGTCGTCCCGATGAAGACGGTGGCCTGATGTCCTATCTCGTCCTTGCCCGCAAGTGGCGTCCGAAGCGTTTTGCCGAGCTGGTGGGCCAGGAACACGTGGTCCGTGCGCTCAGCAATGCGCTGGACAGCGGCCGGGTGCACCATGCGTTCCTGTTTACCGGCACCCGCGGGGTCGGCAAGACCACCATTGCCCGTATTTTCGCCAAGTCGCTGAACTGTGAGCAGGGCACCAGTGCCGATCCGTGCGGTCAGTGCCCGGCCTGTCTGGATATCGACTCCGGTCGCTACATCGATCTGCTCGAGATCGATGCCGCGTCCAATACCGGTGTGGATGATGTCCGCGAGGTGATCGAGAACGCCCAGTACATGCCCTCCCGGGGCAAGTACAAGGTCTATCTGATCGACGAAGTGCACATGCTGTCCAAGGCGGCGTTCAATGCGCTGCTCAAGACGCTAGAAGAGCCGCCGGAGCACGTGAAGTTCCTGCTGGCCACCACCGATCCGCAGAAGCTGCCGGTGACGGTGCTCTCGCGCTGCCTGCAGTTCAACCTGAAGCGGTTGGACGAGGATCAGATCCAGGGCCAGATGACGAAGATCCTGGCCGCCGAGGAGATCGAGTCCGACCCGACCGCGATCGTCCAGCTGGCCAAGGCCGCCGATGGCAGCCTGCGTGACGGCCTGTCGCTGCTGGATCAGGCGATCGCCTATGCCGGCGGCGCGCTGCGCGAGGATGTGGTGCGCGCGATGCTCGGCACGGTCGACCGCACGCAGGTCGCCGCGATGCTGGATGCGCTGGCCGATGGTGATGGTCCGCGCCTGCTGCAGACGGTGGCGCTGCTGGCCGAGTTCTCGCCGGACTGGAGCGGGGTGCTTGATGCCCTGGCCGAAGCCCTGCACCGGATCCAGGTGCAGCAGCTGGTGCCGGGGGCCGCGACGGCGGGCGAGGGGATCGATGCCGAGGCCTTCGCCCAGCGCCTGCGCCCGGAAGTGGTGCAGCTCTGGTACCAGATGGCCCTGGGGGGGCGTCGTGACCTGCACCTGGCCCCGAGCCCGCGCGCCGGGTTCGAGATGGCCGTGTTGCGCATGCTGGCGTTCCGTCCTGCCGCCGCCGTACCGCCCGTGCCCCGCGATCCGGGCACCGGGACCGACGTGAACAGTGGTGGCCAGGCCAGCGGCCAAGGCACCGGCCAAGGCACCGGCATGGCCGCTGCGGCAGCGACCGCAGCGGCTGCTTCGGCCGTAGCGCCGGCCAAGGCCAGCGCCCCCGTCGCGCAGCCGGCCCCGGTGGCACCCGTGGTTGCTCCGGTCTCCGCAGCGCCTGAGCCCGCACCCCCGGCACCGAAACCATCCGCCCCGGCCCCGTCCCCGGCCGCCGCCGAGCCGGTCAAACCGGCCAAGCCGAGCGTCGCGGCGCCCGCCGCCGACGACGATCTGCCGCCGTGGCACCACGAGAGCGATGCGGCCGATCGCGACGAAGCGCTGGCGGCCGAAATGGCCACCCCGGATGCGGCCATGGTCGCGCCGTGGGAAGCGCCGCCCGAGCGTGTCGTGGCACCTGCTGCCCCCGCACCTGCCCCGCAAGCGCCCGATCCGGTGGGCCGCCCGCAGGGCATCGCCATCGCACCATCGGAAGCGGACGCTGCGCCCGCAGGCGAGACAGGCCACCTGACCGCCGATGCCTGGCTGGAACTGGTGGCCGGCAGCCAGCTCAATGGCCCGTCCAAGCAGCTGGCTGCGCACTCGGCGTTCATCAGTTACCAGCACGGCGTCTTGAAACTGGCGATTTCGCCCGGATTTGAGTATCTGAGTTCGGACCGCTCGCAGGCGGCGCTGATCGCGGCGTTGACCGGCCCCTTGGGGCAGGCCCCGCGGCTGGTGATCGATACCGGTGCAGCCGGTGCCGAGACCCTGCACCAGCGCGCTGACCGTCAGCGTGGCGAACGCCAAACGGCGGCGGAAGCCGCTTTCATGGCCGATCCCTCGGTGCAGTTGCTGGTCCAGCAACACGGTGCCCGGGTCGTCGCCGATTCCATTCGTCCATTTGAAGAGTAAAGACCCATGCGTGGCAATATCGCCCAACTGATGCAGCAGGCCCAGAAGATGCAGGAAAACCTGCAGAAGGCCCAGGAAGACCTCGCCAAGCTGGAAGTCACCGGCAGCGCCGGCGGCGGCATGGTCAGCGTGACCCTGACCGGCACCAAGGAATGCCGCAAGGTGCGCATCGATCCGTCGGTGCTGTCCGATGCGGAAATGACCGAAGATCTGGTGGCCGCTGCGTTCAATGATGCCTCCAACAAGATCGACGCCGAGTCGAAGAACCGCATGGGTTCGGCGACCGCCGGCATGCAGCTGCCCCCGGGCATGAAGCTGCCGTTCTGACCCACCGCCTGCGCCGGGCCCGTGCCTGGCGCGACCGTGGTGACCGCGCCGCGAAGCCTCCGGGCTTCGCGCGCTTGTTTCTGAGATGAGCGATCCGCCATGAGCCTGCCCCTGCTCGAACAATTGATCGAGGCCTTCCGCGTGTTGCCGGGCGTGGGCCAGAAGACCGCCCAGCGCATGGCGTACCACGTGCTCGAGCGCGAGCGCGACGGCGGCCAGAAGCTGGCCGAGGTGCTGGCCAAGGCGATCGAGCGGATCGGGCATTGCGCGCAGTGCCGGGACTTCAGCGAGACAGAGATCTGTGCGGTCTGCGCCAACGGCAGCCGCGAGCGCCAGCAGCTGTGTGCGGTGGAATCACCCGCGGATCGTCTGGCAATCGAAACGGCCACCGGCTACCGCGGGGTGTACTTCGTGCTGCAGGGGCGGCTGTCGCCGCTGGACGGCATCGGCCCGCGCGAGCTGGGCCTGGATCAGCTGGAAGCGCGCCTGAAGCAGGGCGAGGTCAACGAGTTGATCATCGCCACCAGCGCCACCGTGGAAGGCGAAGCGACCGCGCATTACCTGGCGCAGATGGCACGCGGCCACAAGGTACGGCCGAGCCGCCTGGCGCAAGGCCTGCCGCTGGGGGGCGAGCTGGAATACGTGGATCGCGGCACGCTGTCGCACGCCTTCGGTACGCGTACTGAAGTGCAGGAGTGACCTCGCGCAACGCGCGGCAATGATCGAAACCGGGTGCGCATCCGCGCTACTCTCCAAGGCCCTGTTCCACGAGGTGCCCTCATGAGTCACGACACCCTGTTCGGCAAGATCATCCGCCGCGAAATTCCCGCCACCATCGTCTATGAGGACGAGGACGTGCTCGGCTTCAAGGACATCGCGCCGCAGGCGCCGGTGCACGTGTTGTTCATTCCCAAGCACGAGGCGATCCCGACCCTGGATGACGTGCGCCCGGACCAGGCGCACCTGATCGGCAAGCTGGCAATGGCCGCCGCGGAGTACGCGCGCCGCGAAGGCTTCGCACAGGACGGTTACCGCATCGTCATGAACTGCCGCGAGCACGCCGGGCAGACCGTGTTCCACATCCATCTGCACCTGCTGGCCGGTGCCCCGCTGGGCCACTTCGGCACGGCAAACGGCTGAGCCGGCCGCGCGCAAACAAAAACGCCGCCCGAGGGCGGCGTTTCTGCGTCAGCGTGTTACCACCAGCCCCAGCCGCGGTAGCCCCAACCCGGACCCCAGCCCGGGCCCCACGGGCCGTACGGGTAGGCGGGCACCACATCCACCTGGCGCTGTTCCGGCCACAGGTAGATCACGTCGGCGTCCAGCTTCGGCAGGCGATAGTCGTACTCGCCGATCCGGGTGTTCTCGTAACCGCCGATCTTGCCGATGAAGGTCACGTCGCGGCCCGGCTCGAACACCGCCGGATCATAGAAGCCGGCGCGGCAGGCAATGAAGCGGCCGTCACTGGCGTCGGCCGAGGTGGTGCTCGGGCGGCCACTGCCGTTGAGCGGGCGCGAGATCATCTGGAAGCAGGTCTGGCCCTGGCCCGGATTGGTTTCGATGATGCGACCACCCCAACGCACCGGCGTGCCCACCTGCTGGGTGGGAACCGCGTCGCGCGGGCTGACCATACTGAACTGCCCCTGCAGCGGCTTGGGCGCGGTGGCGCAGGCAGCCAGTGCCAGGGAGGCAGCAAGGGGAAGCAGGATTTGAATCTTCATGGGGATGCTCCGGAGGTCGGGCGATGCCTGCGCAGGTCGCGCAATAATGAAGTGAGGTCGACGTCAGCGCCAGCGTAGCGCGCCTGGACGAAACGCTCGCTGAGCGACAACAACGCCGGGTCGGGGCGGTGCTGGTGTACCCGGCGGGCCCATGCGCCGGCGGGTTCGGCGCCAGCACGGGACAAACCATAGCGGGCATACCGGCGTCCCAGCCGGTGCCAGGCCCGCAGCAGCGGGTCGCGCTCGCGTTCGCCCCGGGCCAGCAGCCATGCCATCCACCCTAGCGCGGCCAGCGCGAAGACGATGAAAATTCCCACCAGTTGGCTCGGATCCAGCCGCTCGAAACCAAACGGTTTAAGAAGCTGCTGCTGGCGGTTGGCATCGAAGGACAGGATCAGGTCGTTCCAGCCCCGGCGCAGCCAGTCGCCCATCTGCCCGATCTGCAGCCATCGGCTGGTGAGCGTGGCACCGCCATCGCCTGCCGCCAGCCGGTCTTCGAGGGTGTCGTAGACGCGTTCGGGGGCGACGGCCGCCGTCGGGTCGACCCGCACCCAGCCGCGCCCGGGCAGCCAGACCTCGGCCCAGGCGTGGGCATCCATCCGGCGCAGTACCCAGTAATCGCCATACGGGTTGCGGATGCCGCCGGCAAAGCCGGTCACGACCCGCGCCGGGATGCCGGCGTTGCGCATCAGCACCACGAACGACGAGCTGAAGTGCTGGCAGAAGCCGGCCTGCTGATCGAACAGGAATTCGTCCACGCCGTCGCGTCCGGGCTCGGGCGTGTCCAGGGTGTAGACGAAACGTTCGCGTACCCACGCGAGTGCGCGCTGCACGATCGCGGCATCGTTGTTGCCCGCCTCCTGTCGCCACTGGCGCGCCAGCACAGTGGTACGCGGATTCAATCCCTCCGGCAGCTGCAGGGCCAGGCGCCGTTCGTAGGGCGTCAGTGCATCGGTATAGGTCAGCGCCGGGGCCGATTGCAGGCGCCATCGGGTCATCGCGTTCAAGGGCGTGCGGCTGCGCAGGCTGTGGTTGGCATCCAGATCGCTGCCGGGCGGTGCCTGCAACGGCAGGTCCAGCGCGACCAGCTGGCGGCGGTCGGTGGGTTCGTAGTCGATCTGGTACTCCCACTGCGTACTGGCGTGGGTGACGGCGGCCGGCGGGCGCTCGAGTTGGCGCTTGTCCTGTTCCCAGCGATGGCCATCGAAATGGGTCAGCACCGGCCCGCGCCAGTAGCGCTGCTGGGGCTCCGGAATCGCGCCGAAGAACTGGACGCGCAGCGCCGGGGTGTCATCGGCCATCAGATCCAGCCATTGGCCCGGTTCCATGGTGTCCGACAGCCCCGGCTTGCCGACCGCGCGGTCCGGAATGCCCCATAGCGGTTCGCTCAACCGCGGGAACAGCCAGAAGCCGGCCAACGCCAATGGCAATCCGAGCAGCACCAGGCGACCGATCCCGCGCAGGTGGCGCTTGAGCGGTGCCGGTAGGGCCTGGCCTTCCAAGTGCGCCAGCCGTTGCAGGGCGAGCAGTGCGACCAGGCCAGCGATGACCGCCAGCACCATCGTCGTCGGCCCCTGGTCGAGCAGGAAGGCGGCGAACGGCGCGAACAGGGCAAAGCCGACCAGACTGCGTGCATCGCGCAGGCTGCGCAGTTCGCTGGACTTCAGTGCCAGCATCGCCGCGAGCAGCGCGCAGCCGGTGTCGCGGCCCGGGCGCGGTCCCATCTGCCAATAGATGGCGGCCAGCATGATCATCACCAGCAGCAGGCGCAGTACACCCGGCAACAGGCGCTGCCGTGAGGCAAGGGCGGTCAGCACCGCCACGCCGGCGAAGATCGTGGCCAGCAGGAAGGGCAGCTGCAGCAGCAACGGGACCAGGCACAGCGCGGCACTGGCCAGGGTCCAGTAGCGGGCACCGGTGCCCAGCGGGGAAACGGGGGCGTCAGTCATGCGGCATCAGCGCCAGGGCGCGCTGGCAGAGATGGTGGTGGGCGCTGCCATTTCCGGGGCCGAGCACGGGTTGCCCGGGCAGGGTCAGCGTGTACCGGCGACCCTCGCGTTCGGCCAGATCCACCCAGTGCGCCAGCCGCGCGATGCGTGCTTCGGTCGGCAACGGTGTCAGCTGGCGCCAGTCCAGCACGATCTCCACGCCGACCGGTTTCTCATACTCGCGCACCAGCAGCGTGTCGCGCCGCGCGGAGTGCTTCCACGCGATGCTGCGGGTGGGATCACCGGCGCGATACGGACGCAGCTGATGCAGCTCATCGCCACTGGCATGCACGCGCGTGTGCAGCGGGTCGCCGCCACTTTCCGGCAGTGCCGGTGCGTGGGGTTCGGGTGCGGCATAGACCAGCAACGGCGTTTCCGGCCACACCCATGACCATGCGCGCACCAGCCCGAGTGGTTGTGTGGTGGCGACGCGAATGCGCTCCAGATCGAACCAGCCGCGCTGGTGCGTGGGCAGGTCCAGATCCACTTCGATCTGATCGGTGTCCACCAGGTGGCCGAACGCCGCCACGCCACCGTGTTCCACCTGCAGCCCACGACGGGCGCGGGTGTCGTTGCGCGAGAGGCTGATGCGCAGGCGCAGGGGTGCACCGGCGATCACCGGCTCGGCGGACACCGCGTCCACCTGCAGCGCGGAAAGCTGCAGGTGCGCGCTGATCGCGCTGGCGATGCTCACCGTGGCCAGCAGCAGCGCCAGCAACAGGGCCGGGTTGTTGTTGTAGTTCAGTGCGCCCAGCAGCATCGCCGACAGCAGCACTGCGATGAACAAGCCAAAGCGCGTGGGCAGCACATAGATGCGGCGCCGATCGAACCGGCGCGGCAGGTGCTCGGGGTGGCGTGGTCGCGCCAGGTGTTGCAGTTGCTGCCAGCGGGCTCCCCAGCCGCGGCGCATCTCAGTCGACCTGCACGGTCTGGAGGATGGCGCGCGCCAGTGCCGGGCCGTTGGAGGCTTCGGCCTCCGGCACCAGGCGATGTCCGGCCACCGCGACGAACAGGGTCTGCACGTCTTCGGGCACCACATGCGCGCGACCCAGCAGCAGGGCATGCGCCTTCGCCGCGCGCAGCAGGGCCAGCCCGGCGCGTGGTGAGAGGCCGACGCGCACGCCGGCATGCTGGCGGCTGCGGGCCAGCAGTGCCTGCACGTAAGTGATCAAGGCTTCGCTGGCATGCACCTGGCCGACGGCCTGGCGCAGCGTGCGTACCTCCACCTCGCTCAACCGCGCGGTGGCCTGTGCGATCAGGTGGCGACGATCAGTGCCGCGCAGCAGCTCGCGTTCGGATTCCGGATTGGGGTAACCCAGCGCCAGCCGCAGCAGGAAGCGGTCCAGCTGCGAGTCCGGCAGCGGGAACGTGCCGGAGAGATCCACCGGGTTCTGGGTGGCGATGACGAAGAACGGATCGGGCAGCGGATGGGTCACGCCATCGAGGGTGACCTGCTGTTCGGCCATCGCTTCCAGCAGCGCACTCTGCGTGCGCGGTGGCGCGCGGTTGATCTCATCGGCCAGCAGCACATGGGTGAAGACCGGGCCGGGATGGAACTGGAACTGGCGGCTGCCGGCATCGTAGACCGAGACGCCGAGCACATCGGCCGGCAGCAGATCGGAGGTGAACTGCACGCGCTGGAAGCCCAGCCCCAGGCTGGAGGCCATGGCGTGGGCGAGGGTGGTCTTGCCCAGGCCGGGCAGATCTTCGATCAGCAGGTGGCCGCCGGAGAGCAGCGCCACGAAGGCCAGCCGCACTTCCTGCGCCTTGCCCAGCACCAACCCGTTGACCTGGTCCTGGGCGGCGCGAAGGGACTGACGCAGTACATCGGTTAGCATGGCTGGCACGGGGGGCGAATGATCCATGTCCGTCTCGATTCGATGATTCCACTGATTCTATAGAGCAATGCAGGGCGAACAACGCGCACGCACCATATTCCTGTTGTTGTGGACGCTGGTCACCGCCGTCAAATTGGTGGTGGCCGCTCGTCTGCCCTTGTTCGTGGACGAAGCGTTCTACTGGCAGGAAGGCCAGCACCTGGCGGCCGCCTATTCCGATCTGCCCGGGCTGACGGCCTGGCTGGCACGCCTGGGCGTGGAGATCGGTGGCAACCATGTGCTTGGGTTGCGCCTGCCGTTCCTGGCGATCGGTGCCTGGCTGCCTTGGCTGGTGTCGCGCATCGCCACGCGCTGGTTCGGCGCGGTGGCCGGTTGGCAGGCCGGCAGCCTGACCTTGTTGATGCCGCTGTCGGCCACGTTGGGCATGCTGGCCGTGCCGGATGTACCGATGGCACTGGCGGCGGTGCTCTGCCTGGATGCCGGTGCGCGCCTGCTGCGCAATGTCGATGCGGCGGCGGCGGTGAAGCTGGCGGCCGGCCTGTCGATCGGCGCGCTCAGCCATTACCGCTTCATCGGCGTCATCGTGGTCGGCTTCATCGCACTGCTGGTGTTGCCGCAGGGCCGGCGCATGCTGCGCGATCCGCGCGTGTGGGTCGCCTTGGCCGTGGGCGTGGTGGCATGGTTGCCGCTGTTGTCGTGGAATGCCGACAACCATGATGCGGGGCTGAAATTCCAGGTGGTCGAGCGCCATCCGTGGGCGTTCGAATGGAGCGGGCTGTGGTTCCTGGTGATCCAGCCGATGCTGGTCACCCCGATCCTGTGCATCGCGATGTGGAAAGTGGCGCTGGCCGGCACCCGCTCCGGTGGCGGTGCGCGTGCGCAGTGGCGCTACTTCGGCCTGATCGGTGCCGTGTCGACCCTGTCGATCTTCGCGCTGGGCTTCTTCACCGACGTGGAGCGCATCAGTTTCCACTGGCCGCTGCCCGGGTATCTCGCACTGCTGATCGCGGTGCCGGTCGTGCTCAACGGGTGGCCGCGCTGGCTGCGCCGCACCGGCTGGTGGTTGGCCGGTACCGGTCTGGCACTGGCCTTCGGGTACTACCTGATGGCCTCCACGCCGATGGCGCGCGAGCAGCTGGCCGGCTACAAGTACTACCCGCGCAACTTTGCGGGCTGGCAGCCGTTGGCCCGCGCCGTCCGCGACGAACTGAAGACCCTGCCGCCCGGCACACGCGTGCTCGCCGGCAATTTCAAGGTGGGCGCGGAGCTGGGCTTCCAGCTGGGTGACGCGTCGATCGAGGTGCTGCCCCATCCCTTGAATGACAAACATGGCCGCAGTGCACAGCTGGGTCTGTGGCATCTGCTGCACGATGGCAAACGCGATGCGCCGATGCTGCTGGTGCTTGCGCCCAGCGATCAACGCTATCGCGATCTGCTGGCGCGCTATCACGCGATCTGCGAGCAGGTCGGGCCGCTGCCGCCGCCACGTGTGGTCAGCAACGATCATGGCTACCAGCGCTTCCTGTTGTTCAGGCTGCCGGCCGAACGTGTCGATGGGCCGTGCGTGACGCCGGCGATGGCGTGGTTGGATGCGCCGCAGTCCGGGGCGACCGTGGGGGACACCCTCGATGTGCATGGCTGGGCCTTCAAGGACGGCGTGGGCATCGAGCGGGTCGAGCTGCTGATCGATGGCAAGCCGGTGGGTGACGCGGCCTACGGGCGTGCCTTCGATATCACCCGTGCGTGGAAAATCTCCACCGATCCCCAGCACCCCAACGTCGCCTTCGATGCCACGCTGGATACCCGCCACCTGGCCCCGGGGCGCCATTGGCTCGGGATGACGCTGCACGGCAAGGACGGCAGCGTGGAGCAGTGGCAGGAACAGGCCTTCGTCGTTCCCGCGCGCTGAGGCTCAGGGCAGGGTGTAGCCGGCCTGCCGCAGCAGCTGGCTCACCGCGATCAACGGCAGCCCGATCAGCGCGGTCGGGTCGCGGTTCTCGATCGCATCGAACAGCGTGATGCCCAGCCCTTCGCATTTGAAGCTGCCGGCGCAGTCCAATGGCTGCTCGGCGGCCACGTAGCGTTCGATCTCTGCTGGTCCCAGCACGCGGAAATGGACGCGGGTCAGATCGCAGGTCGCCAGCACCTCGCCGTCGCGCACCAGGCTCACCGCCGTGTGGAAGTCCACCACCTGCCCGGACATCGCCGCCAGCTGCGCATGGGCGCCTTCGATCGTGCCCGGCTTGCCCAGCGGGGCCCCATTCAGCTCCGCCACCTGGTCCGAGCCGATCACCCACTGGCCCGGGTGCAGGCGGGCGACGGCCTCGGCCTTGGCCCGCGCCAGCCGCACAGCCACGGCCCGCGGGGCCTCGCCGGGGGCAGGCGTCTCATCCACCTCGGGGCGGGCGGTGGCCAGGGGCAGGCCGAGCCGTTCCAGCAGTTCACGGCGGTAGCGCGAGGTGGAGGCAAGCAGCAGTGGGGTCATGCGACAATACCGGGCACGGAAGGCCGGCAGTCTGGGCCCTTCGGGCGGGAATCGGCAACCTGACTGCGCAGGTATTTGACAGCGGCCCGGACGATCCTTAACATTCAGCGGCTTATGTCCGCAAACGTGCCCGAAATGCTGGATGCTTGGCGGATGGTCGCAGCACGCAGGTGCTTCGACGGCCAGGTGGATCTAGCGGAATTGACCCGCCTCCAGGGCCTTGTCGCCGATACCGAAGGAACGTGCACCTATGCACTGGAATTCGCGCACGACGACATCCTGCAGGTATCCTATGTTGAACTGTCCATCGACACCGCGCTGCCGCTGATCTGTCAGCGCAGCCTGCAGCGTTTCCTGTTGCCGGTTTCGATGGTGCAGCGGCTCGGTCTGATCCGCAGCGAAGAGGAAGAGTCCTCGTTGCCGGAAGGCTGGGAGCCGTGGCTGGTGCCGGAAGACGGCATGCTGCGACCGCTGGAACTGGTCGAGGACGAACTCGTCCTGGCCGTGCCCGTCGTGCCGCTGTCTCCCGATGGTGAGGCCGTGGACAAGGACTGGGCACCGACCGAAGAAGAAATCAGCAAGGCCAATCCGTTCGCGGCGTTGGCGGCACTGAAAAAACAATAGCAGCCGGATTGTCGTCGGCGGCTGCGGCGAAAGCGAAAACTGTGCTGGGCGCTGGCGTCCTGCGCGACGATACGACGAAGCAAAACGAACCGAGTTTGGAGCAATCCCATGGCTGTGCAGAAATCCCGTGTCACCCCGTCCCGCCGCGGTATGCGCCGTGCGCATGACGCCCTGAGCGCCAAGCAGCTGTCCACCGATCCGACCACCGGTGAAGTGCATCTGCGTCACCACATCACCGCTGACGGTTTCTACCGCGGCAAGAAGGTGATCACGACCAAGTCGAACTCGGCCGTCGAAGAAGATTGATTTGTGAAGGCCGCTGCCCGGTCGGGCGGCGGCCTTTACCCCATTCTTCCCGGTCACCACGTTTGGTGATCGTGCTACAGGACATGCAATGAGCAAGCGGATCTACTCGAGGATCGCGGGCACTGGTAGTTATTTGCCCGAAAAAGTGTTGACCAACCAGGATCTGGAGAAAATGGTCGACACCAGCGATGAGTGGATTCAATCGCGCACTGGTATCCGTGAACGGCACATTGCGGCCGAGAACGAGACCACCAGCGACCTCGGCTACCACGCCGCGGTACGTGCGCTTGAAGCGGCCGGTATCGACGCTTCGCAGCTCGACATGATCGTGGTGGGTACCACCACGCCTGACCTGATTTTCCCGTCCACCGCGTGCCTGATCCAGGCCAAGCTCGGTGCGAGCGGCTGCCCCGCCTTCGACGTCAACGCGGCCTGTTCGGGCTTCGTGTTCGCGTTGAGCGTGGCCGACAAATTCATTCGTTCCGGTGATGCACGCTACGTGCTGGTCATCGGTGCGGAAACGCTGACCCGTATCGTCGACTGGACCGAGCGCACCACCTGCGTGCTGTTCGGCGATGGCGCGGGCGCCGTCGTGCTCAAGGCCGACGAAGAAACCGGCATCCTCAGCACCCACCTGCATTCGGACGGCAGCAAGAAAGAGCTGCTGTGGAACCCGGTGGGCGTCTCGGCCGGCTTCGGCGAGGGCGATGCGGCCCGCGGCGCGATCCTGATGAAGGGCAACGACGTGTTCAAGTACGCCGTCAAGGCGCTGGACTCGGTCGTCGATGAAACCCTGGAAGCCAACGCGCTGACCAAGGACGACCTGGATTGGCTGATCCCGCACCAGGCCAACCTGCGCATCATCGAAGCCACCGCCAAGCGCTTGGAGATGTCCATGGACCAGGTGGTGGTGACGGTCGACAAGCACGGCAACACCTCCTCGGCCTCGGTGCCGATGGCGCTGGACCACGCGGTCCGCTCCGGTCGCGTCGAGCGCGGCCAGCTGCTGCTGCTGGAAGCCTTCGGCGGCGGCTTCACGTGGGGTTCTGCTCTGCTGCGCTATTGATAGTGTCAGTTACGACAACGTGACGCTGTCGTTACGGCCCCATTACGGGGCCGTATGCATTTCAGGAGAACTGCCATGGTTGAGCCCATCGTCATCGAGGGCCAACGCGCCTGGCTGAAGCAGTACGGCGAAGGAAGCCGGGTGGTCGCACTCGGCCTGCTCAACTTCATCGCCCGCCGCTTCCAGCTCGACGCCCTGCGCCCACCGCCGCACCGGGGTGGCGACGCCGCCCGCGAAACCGAAGCCCGCCGCCTGTCCGAACTGCAGGCCCAGGGTGTCAATGTCCCCAGTGTGATCGGCAGCGGTCACGCCGCGCTTGTGCTGGGCGACAACGGCTCCTCGTTCAATACCTGCCTGCGCGAAGCCGACGATGCCGGCCGCGATCGCCTGGTGTCGGCCGCCATGAACGCGATCGCCCAGGCGCACCAGAAGGGCGCCTATTTCGGCCAGCCGCTCCCGCGCAATCTCACCTGGGATGGCAACGCCATCGGCTTCATCGACTTCGAAGAAGACCCCCTCGAAGTCATGGATCTGGCTCAGGCGCAGGCCCGCGACTGGCTGATGTTCGGTTACGGCGTGGCCAAGTACTACGAAGACCGTCCGCAGCAGCTCCAGGCCCTCATGGCCGAGGCGATGGACGGCGCGGAAGCCCCGGTGATCGCGCACGCCCATGACGTCACCGGCCGCCTCCAGGGCCTGGCCCGCGCCAGCATGAAGATGGGCCGCTCCGCGCGCGCACTGGCCCATTCGATCCTGATCGTGCATGGCGCCACCACGCTGGGCGTGCTGATGGTCGTCGCGATCTGCTTCGATTTCTTCACCGATGGCGACCTGGACATCCTCCAGCTGTTCACCTGAGCACAGGCCCCACATACGCGGCAGTACAGACGAAGGGCGACGTTCCCCTTTATCATTCGCCGTTCGATTTTTGCAGGCGGATGATCGCGTGACCGATACCAATCTCGCATTCGTGTTCCCGGGCCAGGGCTCGCAGTCGCTGGGCATGCTGGCCGAACTGGCCGAGCTGCACCCGCAGATCCGCGAGGCCTTCACCGAAGCCTCCGATGGCGCCGGTGTCGACCTGTGGGCGCTGTCGCAGGGCGGTCCCGAGGAAATGCTCAACCGCACCGAATACACCCAGCCGGCCCTGCTGGCCGCCAGCATCGGCGTCTGGCGCGCCTGGAACGCCGCTGGTGGTGTGCAGCCCGCCGTCCTGGCCGGCCACAGCCTCGGCGAATACACCGCCCTGGTGGCCGCTGGCGCGCTGACCCTGCGTGACGGCGCCCATCTGGTGCGTCTGCGCGGCCAGCTGATGCAGGAAGCCGCCCCGACCGGCGTCGGTGCCATGGCCGCCGTTCTCGGCGCCGAAGACGCGCTGGTCGTGGAGGTCTGCGAGCAGGCTGCCGGGAGCCAGGTCGTCGTGCCCGCCAACTACAACTCGCCCGGCCAGATCGTCATCGGTGGCGACGCGGCTGCCGTGGATCGCGCGTTGGCGCTGCTCGCCGAGAAGGGCGTCCGCAAGGCGGTCAAGCTGGCCGTCAGCGTGCCCTCGCACACCCCGCTGATGCGCGAAGCCGCCAACCGCCTGGCCGAAACCATGGCCGGCCTGGACTGGTGCGCCCCGGCCCTGCCGGTGGTGCAGAACGTGGATGCCCGCGTGCATGACGGCGTGGATGCCATCCGCCAGGCGCTGGTGCAGCAGCTGTACCTGCCCGTGCAGTGGACCGGCTGCGTGCAGGCGCTGGCCGCCCGTGGCGTCACCCGCGTGGCCGAATGCGGCCCGGGCAAGGTGCTGAGCGGATTGATCAAGCGCATCGACAAATCGCTGGACGCGCGCACACTGTCCACGCCCGCCGATTTCGAGACGGCCCGCGAGACCTGGGCCGCCTGATGTCTTCCGATCGCGCCCGTGCTGGAATGGCTTCGCGCCAGACTGGCCGGACCGGTCCCGTTTGAGGAACTGAGATGAGCAAGCCCCTTCAGGGTGAAATCGCACTGGTCACCGGCGCCAGCCGGGGTATCGGTGCCGCGATCGCCGACGCACTGGCCGCGCAGGGCGCGACCGTCATCGGCACCGCCACCACCGACGCCGGTGCCGCCGCCATCGGCGAGCGTCTGGCCGCCGTGGGTGGCCACGGCCGCGCGCTGAACGTCACCGACGCCGCTGCGCTGGAGGCCGTGCTTGATGGGATCGCCAAGGAATTCGGCGCCATCAGCATCCTGGTCAACAACGCCGGCATCACCCGCGACAACCTGTTGTTGCGGATGAAGGAAGAAGACTGGCAGGCGATCCTGGACACCAACCTGACCAGCGTGTTCCGCACCTCCAAGGCCGTCATGCGCGGCATGATGAAGGCGCGCAAGGGCCGCATCATCAACATCGCCTCGGTGATCGGCGTGACCGGCAATGCCGGCCAGGCCAATTACGCCGCGGCCAAGGCCGGCATCATTGCCTTCTCCAAGTCGCTGGCCAAGGAAATCGGCTCGCGCGGGATCACCGTCAACGTGGTCGCGCCGGGCTTCATCGATACCGACATGACCAAGGCCCTGCCCGAAGAGCAGCGCACCGGCCTGGTCAAGTCGATCGCCCTGGAGCGGCTCGGCGAGCCGTCCGATATCGCCAACGCGGTGGCGTTCCTGGCCGGTCCTTCGGCCAGCTACATCACCGGCGAAACCCTCCATGTGAACGGCGGCATGTACATGCCGTAAGCATGTGGCGCATGGATTGCGCCGCAAGTGGTTGATCCGTTTGATGTTTTGCTGCGATGCAAGGTGTCGCTGGTTTCCACTACACTATCCCACGGTCATCCCTCACCGGATGGCGTCATTTTTGAACCACTACTCCATCTGGAGCGATATCCAATGAGCACCATCGAAGAACGCGTCAAGAAAATCGTCGTCGAACAGCTTGGCGTCAAGGAAGAGGAAGTCACCAACAGCGCATCGTTCGTCGATGACCTGGGCGCTGACTCGCTGGACACCGTTGAACTGGTGATGGCGCTGGAAGAAGAGTTCGAGTGCGAAATCCCGGACGAAGAAGCCGAAAAGATCAGCACCGTGCAGGCTGCGATCGACTACATCAACGCCCACGTCAAGGCTTGATGTCAGGCGGCTCGCGCGCGGCCGTGGCAGTTGCTGCGACCGCGTGCGGCAAACCCATGGGGCCGCGCTTGCGGCCCTGTGCTTTTGAGCGTTACACCGCGTGATACCCGCAACACCCGGGTCAGGAGAATCTGCAATGAAGCGTCGCGTCGTCGTTACCGGCATGGGCATGGTCTCGCCATTGGGCAATGATATGGCCAGCAGTTGGAAGGGCATCACCGAAGGCCGTTCCGGCATCGGTCCGCTGACCAACGTTTCGCAGTCCTACCTGGACCGTTTCACCACCAAGATCGCAGGTGAGGTCAGGGACTTCGACATCACCGCCGACAACGAACAGTTCGGCAAATTCCGGGTCACTGGCAAGGATGCCAAGAAGATGGACCCGTTCATTCATTACGGCCTCGGTGCCGCCTTCATGGCCTTGAACGATTCGGGCCTGGAGATCACCGACGGCAATGCCGAACGCATCGGCGCCATCGTCGGCGCGGGTATCGGCGGCCTGCTGGGCATCGAAGAGCAGACCATCGATTTCCACGAGGGCAAGAAGATCTCGCCCTTCTACGTGCCCAAGACCATCATCAACATGCTCCCGGGCCAGCTGAGCATCATCACCGGCCTGAAGGGTCCGTCGTTCTCGGCGGTCTCTGCCTGCGCTACCTCGAACCACTCGATCGGCACCGCGATGCGCATGATCCAGTACGGCGATGCGGACGTGATGGTGGTTGGTGGTGCCGAGCGTGGTTCTTCGCCGACCGCTCTGGGCGGCTTCTGCGCGATGAAGGCGATGAGCACCCGCAACGATGCGCCGGCGGAAGCCTCGCGCCCGTGGGACAAGGAACGCGACGGCTTCGTGCTCGGCGACGGTGCCGGCATCCTGATCCTGGAAGAGTACGAACACGCCAAGGCGCGCGGCGCACGCATCTATGCCGAGCTTGCCGGTTTCGGCGCCAGCTCGGACGCGTACCACATGACCGCCCCGAGCGAGAACGGCGAAGGCGCGGCGCGCTGCATGACCATGGCGTTGAAGGACGCCGGCGTGACCCCGGACCAGGTCGGTTACCTCAACGCGCACGGCACCTCCACGCCGCTGGGCGACCTGGGCGAAACCATGGCCATGAAGACCGCCTTCGGCGACCACGCCTACAAGATGATGGTCAGCTCCACCAAGTCGATGACCGGCCACCTGCTCGGCGCGGCCGGCGGCGTGGAAGCGATCTTCTCGGTGCTGGCGCTGCGCGACAACATCATTCCGCCGACCATCAACCTGCACGAAGCGGGCGAGGGTTGCGACCTGGATTACGTGCCCAACACCGCACGCGAAGCCAAGGTGGATGTGGTGATGTCCAACGGCTTCGGCTTCGGCGGCACCAACGGCACGCTGGTGTTCAAGCGCGTCTGACCGCACGTTCCGTGTATCCCCACCCGGGCCGCCATCATGGCGGCCTTGGTGTATCTGGCCCCCGCGCACGCTGCGCGCCCTTCCGGTGTCCTGCCATGTTCCAGACGCTTCCGCTGACCGCCACCACCGATCTGCTGGCCCTGCAGCGCCTGGCCCCGCAGCGCTACCCGCTGCTGATGGAGTCCACCGCCTCGGGCACCGCGCAGGGCCGCTGGGATCTGCTGCTGATGGGCAATGGGGAATCCCTCGCACTGCACGCCGACGGCGTGGTGCGAGATGCGGATGGCGTTGCGCATGACGGCCGCTTCCTTGACGTGCTGGATGCGTACTGGGCCGCCCTGCGCCTGCCGCGCGAAGAGACCACGCTCCCGTTCCGCGGTGGCTGGGCATTGATGCTGGATTACGAACTGGCCGGCCAGATCGAAGACGTGCTGGCCTTGCCTGCGCGCGCCGATGGGCTGCCGTCCGCGCTGGCGCTGCGCTGCCCGGCGGCGGTGCTGCACGACCGCGTGCTGGGCCAGTTCCATGCCGTGTGCGAGACCGGCCAGGCGGCGCTGCTGCAGACGCTGCAGGATGACCTCGCTGCCGCCACGCTGGCGCCGCTGCCGACGTGGCAGCCACCGGTCGCGATCGGTGAGGACGCGCCACAGCGCTTCACCGAGGGCGTCGGCAAGGTGATCGATTACCTGCGCGCGGGCGACGTGTTCCAGGTGAACCTCTCGCGCCGCTGGAACGCGCAGTTCGCCGAGGCGCTCTCGCCGCAGGCGCTGTACGCGCAGCTGCGCGTGGCCAACCCCGCCCCGTTCGCCGGGCTGTTCATGGCGCAGGGCAGGGCGGTGGTCAGCTCCTCGCCCGAGCGCCTGGTCTCGGTGCATGGCGATGACGTGCAGACCCGCCCCATCGCGGGCACCCGCCCGCGCTTCGCCGGGGATGACGATGCCGCGCGCATCCAGGAACTGGTCGGCCATCCCAAGGAGCGCGCCGAACACGTGATGCTGATCGATCTGGAGCGCAACGACCTCGGCCGCATCTGCGCGCCGGGCAGCGTGGAGGTGGATGAGCTGATGACCGTGGAGAGCTATGCCCACGTGCACCACATCGTCAGCAACGTGCGTGGCCGCCTGCGTGAGGAGGTCAGCCCCGGCCAGGTGATCGCCGCGACTTTCCCCGGGGGCACCATCACCGGCTGCCCCAAAGTGCGCTGCATGCAGATCATCGCCGAGCTGGAGCAGACCGCCCGCGGCGCCTACACCGGCGCATTCGGCTGGCTGAACCGCGATGGCGATCTGGACCTGAACATCCTGATCCGCACCGCCGAAGTGGCCGGTGACACCGCCAGCTTCCGCACCGGCGCGGGGATCGTGGTCGATTCGGTGGCCGACAAGGAACTGGACGAAACCCGCGCCAAGGCCCGGGGCCTGCTGCGTGCGCTGGGCAGTGATGCCTGAGCCGTTTGGCGGTGTGCAGCACCCGCGCGGTATGCTGCGCGGCGAAGAAATGGATTCGAGGTGAGCATGGCGGGTGCGAAACGGGGATGTCTGGCCGTACTGGCCGTGTTGCTGCTGCTGGCCTTGCTGGTTGCGGCCGCAGGGGCATGGTTCTGGCATCGCCAGGGCGCCTTTGCCGATGCACCGGTCACCCCAAGCGCGGAGAGCGTGGTGATCGCCTCCGGTGATGGCTTCAGCACCGTGCTCGGCAAGCTGCGCCAGGCTGGCGTGGACGAAGGCAGCGACACCCAATGGCAGCTGCTGGCACGCCAGCTCGATGCAGCGGGCAAGCTCAAGGTCGGTGAATACGCGCTTGATCCTGCAATGACCCCGCGCGAGCTGCTGACCCGCATGCGCCAGGGCCGCGTCCTGCAGCACCGCGTCACCATCGTGGAAGGCTGGAACATCCGTCAGCTTCGCGCTGCGCTCAAGCGTGCCGATCCGCTGGTGCACACCACCGACGAACTGGACGATGCCGCCCTGATGAAGGCGGTCGGCTTCCCCGGCGAACACCCGGAAGGCCGCTTCCTGCCGGAGACCTACGTCTACCAGCGTGGCGACAGCGACATCGACGTGCTCAAGCGCGCGCATGCCGCGATGGAAAAAGAACTCACCGCCGCGTGGGACAGCCGGGTGGACGACCTGCCGCTGAACTCCCCGTATGAGCTGCTGATCCTCGCCTCGATCATCGAGAAGGAAACCGCACTGCCCAGCGAGCGGCCGCAGATCGCCGGGGTGTTCATGCGCCGCCTGAAGATCGGCATGCGCCTGCAGACCGACCCCACCGTGATCTACGGCATCGGCAGCAGCTACGACGGCAACATCCGCAAGCGCGACCTCACCACCGATACGCCGTACAACACGTACACGCGCGCCGGCCTGACCCCGACCCCGATCGCCATGCCAGGGCGCGATGCGCTGCATGCCGCCGCGCAGCCGGCCAAGGGCGATGCGCTGTACTTCGTGGCCGTGGGCGACGGCAGTGGCGCGCACATCTTCTCGGCCAACTACACCGACCACAACGCCGCCGTTGCCCGCTACCTGCAGCAGCTGCGCAGCAAACGCACCAACGAGGCCGCACCCCAATGAGTCCCGCGCTGCACCGGCACCCGCATTTCGTCAGCCTGGAAGGGGGCGAGGGCGCCGGCAAGACCACCGCCATCAACGCGATCCGCGAGGCCCTGCAGGCGCGCGGGCATGAGGTGGTACTCACCCGCGAACCCGGCGGCACCGCACTGGCCGAGCGCATCCGCGCGCTGGTGCTCACGCCGGACGCGGAGATCGCCGCCGAGCCGCTCTCGGCCGAGGCCGAGCTGCTGCTGGTGTTCGCCGCCCGCGCCCAGCACGTGCGCCAGGTGATCGCCCCGGCGCTGCAGCGCGGCGCCTATGTGCTGTGCGACCGCTTCACCGATTCCAGCTACGCCTACCAGGGCGGTGGCCGCGGCCTGGACCCGGCGTGGATCGCCGATCTGGAGCGCCGCGCCGTCGGCCTGCTGCCCGGCCTGACCCTGCTGCTGGATGTGGACGTGGCCGTCGGCCGTGCGCGCGCCAACGGCCGCGACCTGTGGCCGGACCGCATCGAAAGCGAGCACGATGATTTCTTCCAGCGGGTGCGCGCGGTGTTCCGCCAGCGTGCCAGCGAAGACCCCGCCCGTTACCGCCTGATCGACGCCAGCCAGGACCAGGCCGGCGTCGCCCGCGCGGTGGTGGCGGCCGTGGAGGCATGGTTGGCACAGGAGCCGGAACGTGGCTGAACCCTTCTCCCCCTGGCAGCAGCGCGCCTATGACCAGACCGTGGCCGCGCTCGATGCCGGTCGCCTCGGCCATGGCCTGCTGTTCTGCGGCCCGGCCGGCCTGGGCAAGCTGGGCGTCGCGCTGCGGCTGGCCGAGCACGTGCTGGGGCAGGGTGAGCCCGCCGCGGCCAAGCGCAGCGCCCAGCTGCTGGCCGCCGGCACCCACCCGGACCTGCAGCGGATCTCGTTCATCCCCAACAAAACCGGCGACAAGCTGCGCACCGAGATCGTGATCGAGCAGATCCGCGAGGTCTCGCAGAAGCTCTCGCTGACCCCGCAGTACGGCGTGGCCCAGGTGGTGATCGTCGATCCCGCCGACGCTATCAACCGCGCTGCCTGCAACGCCCTGCTCAAGACCCTGGAAGAGCCGCAGCCCGGCCGCTACCTGTGGCTGATCAGCGCCGATCCCGCGCGCCTGCCGGCCACCATCCGCAGCCGCTGCCAGCGCCTGGAGTTCAAGCTGCCGCCGCGCGAGGAAGCGCTGGCTTGGCTGCAGACCCTGGGCCACAGCGAAGCCAGCGCCCGCGAAGCCCTGGATGCCGCCCGCGGCCATCCCGGCCTGGCCGACCAGTGGCTGCGCGAAGATGGCCTGACCCTGCGCCGCCAGGTCGCCACCGACCTGGAAGCCCTCGTCGCTGGCCGCTCCGGCGCGGTGGAACTGGCCCAGCGCTGGACCGCCGATGACAACGCCGCCCTGCGCCTGCGCCACGCCGCCGATCTCGCCCTGGCCCAGGCCACCGGTGGTGGCTTGACCGATCCCGATCGATTGCACAAGCTGGCCGCCTGGTTCGATGCGGCCAACCGCACCCGCGACCTGCTGCGCACCACGGTGCGCGCCGATCTTGCGGTGGTGGAGCTGCTGCTGGCCTGGGGAAAGGTCAACGAACGGCACGCCAAGGGGAATAGAGCATGAGCGCCACCAACGCCCGACAGGGCATCCTGTCCCTTGCCGTCAAGGACAAGGCCGCGCTGTACAGCGCCTACATGCCGTTCGTGAAGAACGGCGGCATCTTCGTGCCCACGCCCAAGCGCTACTTCCTGGGCGATGAGGTGTTCCTGCTGCTCACCCTGCCGGACTCCAGCGAGCGCCTGCCGGTGGCCGGCAAGGTGATCTGGGTGACCCCCGCCGGGGCGCAGGGCAACCGCGCGGCCGGCATCGGCGTACAGCTGGCCGACGGCGCGGAAGGGGAGACCGTCCGCCACCGGATCGAGACGCTGCTGGCCGGCATCCTGACCGCGGACAAGCCCACGCACACGATGTGAAGAAATTTCTGCGAAACCGTTGACGTCAAAATTTGCCGCCCTATAATGAGCGGCTCAGCAGCATCGGGCGGTTAGCTCAGCGGTAGAGCATTGCCTTCACACGGCAAGGGTCACAAGTTCGAACCTTGTACCGCCCACCATGATTCAGTCGAAAAAGCCTCCGGAAACGGGGGCTTTTTTGTTGGGTTGGGTTTGATGGTTTAAGGGTTGCGTAGCGCGAGTGAGCTGACGGAGTGCGCGTCCCGATTTTCCCATTGAGCCCACAAGTGCAGGGCCGGTGGCGTCACGCGTTCTTTTTGCCGCGCATTGTTGTCAATCCGGAGAGAGTTCGGCTGAACAGCAGTATCCGGCTTTCTCAAGTGTGCAGAAGACGAAGCTGTCGAATGGGAGCTTGACTCTCGTGGAGTGGATCTGAAGCGTGGTGCGAGCAAAGGGATCAGATGCGCCGTCATCAATCTTCGAGGACATCAGCAGCTTCACTGAGTTCGCTAGCCATCTGACTAGCTTCGTCCTTTACTTCGTTAGCGGAAGCATCAATGTCCGGAACAACATCTCGCCAGTTCTCTAGACCTAGTCGATCCACATTGCTCCGTAGATTATCTGCAGCTGATTGAAGCTGGTTCTTCCTCTCTTCGAGCGCATCAAGCTGCCTACGCGCTTGCTCCAGTTGGTCCTCAAGCACTGAGATACGCGCGTTCTCGTCAGTACACAAGTCTTCATGAGGCTCATCGGCGGAGCTTGCGCCTGAATAACGGGAAGATCCTAAGCCGCACCCGGATATTAATATTGCAATCCCGAAGATGGTTGTAAATAGCCTATATCGAGAGTCCATCAATAATCCCGTAATTGTGTGTCGCGAACCGCGCCGTGATAGTGTGATATTACGGGCTTGACGGAGCGAAAGCAGTTTAAATCGTGGTCAATAGCTGCGCGATGATCGCGCCTACGGAAAGCGCGAGAGCAACGAGGGACACGCCCAGCGACCAGGCAAACTTTGTGTGCTCCTGTTCCTGAGCGGCGAGAATGGCAGTTAGATATGGGAGATTGACTGCGTTGCGCAATTGGCCGACTGCTGGGGCAAAAAGATGCACAGAACTATTCTCGCCTGTCTTGTAGCGATATTTGTGGTCCAAGTGATAGTAGAGATATCCGAAGAGAATGTTCTGATCGCAGCCAAGATTTTTTGATACGGCCTTAATGTCGATTGCGATCATCGTTTTTCCGATGTTAGGGCCTTCGGCAGGGAATGAGCTCTCGTACATTTTGAAGATGCAGCGAAGAACTTGTCTCTCCGTTGGTACAGAATTTTTCATGGCGCGCATCACCTAGCTGTACGATAAAGGTGCGGTTAGAAGAGGTGTCTACAGCCCAATGCGGCGTCAGCTTGCCATCTCGAGTCTGCTCGATCCTAGCTATCTCCACTCGAGACGAGACATCAACAAGCCCTGTCGGATTACGCGGTGCTGGTGGTCGCCGCTGGGCGACCATTCCAAAGTTCTCAGGAAACTATCTATGTCTGAAAGTAAATTTTGCTTGAGCTAAATGCAAGGCTCAGCATTAGTCAAGCGGGTATGTTTCCAAGGGTGAAGCAACCCTTAATCTTCCGTGCTAGATGAGTTAATTTCTTCATTTGAATTCCCTCGACGACGCGGCGATTTTTTGAAGAAATTTCTGTAGCTGTCCACGAATCCTGGAATTCGTGCAGAGGCATCTCTAAATACGGTTGTCTGAGCAAACTCATGCCAAGGACTGCCATGAGTCTCGCTATCCAAGAAGCGAAGTGGTGCCTCATCAAGTCGCGCGAGCGCGGAATCGAATAGACGAGCAGCCATCTCACTGTCCTCGAGAAGCTCAGCCTCTCGCCTGTACCCCTCATATGCCTTCGCGACGGAAGCCTTGAAAGCATAGTCTTCTGCCATCTTAAACCGCTGCCCAATCTGCTTTGTTGCAAGCCAAGCAAGCCACCCCGGGCCCGCCAAGCTCAGCGCCGAAAGAAAGACTTGGAGCGCGACGGCTGGCCAATTTGGCTCGCCTTCAGCGAGCTTGGTTAGGGTTTGCCACCGATATGCAGTTAGCACTGCCGCACCCGATAGCGAAATTACTAGAATGCCAACCCACAGCCCCAGGGTCACTCCCAGACTCCGAGCCTTCTCATCAAAGGCGGCGGCGAGCCCAATGGACGTAGTAATTCGTTGCGACTCTCGTACCTTAGCTACCAAGGCATCTGCTTCAAGCTTGGCTGATTCCAGCTTGGCAAGAATATCGGTTGAAGACTGGAGTGCGGCCGCAGCCTGGGTGCTTCTCTCCTTCACCGCGTCAGCGTCGGCAGATATCTGGGCACGAGCTCGCTTCAGCTCATCTAGACTAACCGGAAGGTCGTAGGCGGCCTCAGCAGCATCCTTGATGGTTGCAACTTGCTCTGTGAGCCTATTGGCATCCGGCACAATGGCATTTATAGAGGCCTCTATCCCTGTAAGCTTCCGCCTGAGTGCTTGTGGCATTTTGGCGCGGTCCCGGAGCTCTGACCAACCGAGTACTGAGTTAACCACCATGCGCAATGCAGACAGAGTACTCACAATTGCGATTGCTGCTGACGGGGCATTGCCGTTGAGGAGGTGCGGGACCGAGCCGCTTGCTATGTGCTGAAGCGCGGCAGGCCAGGCCTCCAGCAACGCAGCGGTTTCTGCGGTCTCCTCAAATGGGAGCTCAGATTCGATTTGGCCGGCTAGATCCGCGGCCAACATGCCAATGTCCCAGGGCGTCACTCCCGGTGCGTTCCAGCCATATCTCTGAATAGGGTCGTTGCCAGATCCCCGAGTGCTTTCTACAGCGGCGAATACGTTACGCAACTCGTGCACAATCAGGGGTAGTTGTGCGTTAGCAGCTTCGGCGTCTGACATAGCCCCTCCCATGGGCACAGTTGTGGTCAGAGATTAAGATTGGATAGGGCGCCGCACAAGTGCCGTTCAAGATTTTCGCTGGTCTGTGAGTAACTTACTCTCGCCCTTCGCAGGAGCGAGCCGACACGTCTACAGCTTCCGCTCCAAGGCTTAGCCTTGGAAGCAGAGTCGATCTAGCGCGTCAACGATCCGCATGTATATCTGCGGCTGTTCAGCCCCTTTGCGCCACCCGCCGCCCCTCTGATAGCTCCCCTGGTCCTGCGGGATAGAGATGTCGGGTGAATCGAAGGCAGGAGCACGAGGCGGACGCGGGCGTGGCGGGGACTGGGAATTTTTAAGGGGTAGGAAAGGCGGCTTTTGATCCATTGCTTTCGTTCGAGTCTACTCGCCGTGCAGCGACTGCTATCCATTGATCGCACAAAATGCATTGGGTACTCATTAATGCGTGGTATTAAGCCGTTAAAGGTGACTAAGCAGCTGCGCGAAGTTGTAAGCAGTCTAGGAGTCGCTGAAGAAATTAGAGTGAAATACGAATTTCGCAGGCTTGAGTAAATCCAAATCTTTGTATTAAATGTCAAAAAATTTGATAATTAGGATCGATCGGCACGATTTTGATAACGCCATGGTGAACGAAAAGCTCGGCGATTCGCCACTCACGCTGCGATAAAGAGAGTCCCGATGGGCACCGCAGAACTGTAGTTCCCTCGGGCGTCACAACTCGGCACTCAAGCGCCTCCGGTGTCATCGCTCCGACTCCCGAGTAGTTTGTCGCTACGAGCTCGTAACGATTGAAATGCCATGCTCCTATGTCAATGCGCTCAATGCCAGGGCCTTGTCGCACGTCCGTATCTAGCAGGGCAAAGGGTGGGCTGTTAAGGGAGCCAATTCTACTGAAGTTGATCGACTCCGTAATGCTATCGTTTTGGTCTATGACTAGGAGCGCCAAGTCCATGTCTTGTAGGCTGTCGTTCCATTCTAGGAAAACTTGGCCGGCATAGCTTGCCAACAGAGGAAGCGCAGATCCAGGTCCAGCTGTTACTGAGATAGCCCCCTGATTCCCCGGCCCCGTTCTATCGCTTATCTTTGTAGATAGGAAGAGGACTGTGCATATGACTAGGCATACGGAGTCAATAGAGGTAGTCGTGAAGGA